>CAMAVD010000209.1 GCA_945861575.1 Akkermansia muciniphila | reverse complement strand
CTCTCCTGACAAGGTTCGGCAACCACAATCCCACACACCGGTCTACGTGTGGCTCAGTAACGAAGCGGCAACATTCACTTGATGCTGCGGCCTGGATTCTTGCTAGCCCCGCTTCCGGACGGGACGTTTACTACCGAGCTTGCGAAGCTTGGGTCGCCCCTCACTCCGTCGGTTATGACTACATGAACGTGCGTCTCACATTCATGACCAGACTTTCACTGGCTACTCTTCTGGCCTTAGAGGCTGCACTCAGGAGTTCTGAGGCTTAGGGGTGGGGACGATGTGTAATCGTCGGAGTTGGAGTGTGGGCGTGCGGGGTTCAGGCACTACTTGAGGAAGTAACCACGCTGTTTGTCGGAGATGGGCATTCCCAAGCGTTCCATCGCCGCGAGCATGTCCTCCCAGGTCTCGCGCTTGGTGGCAAGGCTTTGGTTGCGCAGGACATAGGAGGGATGATACGTCGGCATCAAATCGATGCCCTCATACTGCAACCACTGACCCCGCATCTTCGTGATATAGACCGGGGAACGCCCTAAGAGCCCCTCCATGGCTGTAGCCCCCAGCGCAATGATCACCTTCGGAGCAATGATGCGAATCTGCTCCTGAAGATAGGGAAGGCAGGTTCGCATCTCATCGGGCGTTGGTTTTCGATTCCCGAGGCTTCCTCCCGGGGTATCCGGTCGGCATTTCAATAGGTTGCCGATATAGACCGTTTCGCGGCTGAGCCCCATCGTCTGGATCACCTTGGTCAGCAGTTGCCCTGCCGCCCCTACGAATGGCTCGCCCTGTACGTCCTCATCGGCACCGGGTGCCTCACCGACAAACATCAGAGGCGAATGGATGTCCCCGACACCGAAGACCACGCTTTTTCGTGCGGCCGCTAGATGGGAGCACTGAACGCAGGAGAGAGCGCGCTCCTTAAGTGCGGCCATCGCGGTTTCCTTCTCTTCCCGGGATAGGCCCACGCGGATGGTCGCTGATGTCGCCAGACTTGTCGCAAGGGAATGGACTGGGGACTCGCCCGTCACCAGTGCGGGCTTTGGGGCGGCCGGTGTTGAGGGCGCAGAAGGAAGGGGGGACGCGGACTGAAATGAGGGGTTTGCCGACAAGGCAGGTGCCGGCTTCGGCAGCGGCTGCACCGCGGGGGCCGTTGGGCTCGCCAGGAGGTCCTGAAGCGTTCCTGGATCCAGCACGACAGAGCGATGACCCCGGCGCTTCAGCGCCTCAAGGTGATCAATCGTAGCCGTCAACAGGCTCTGAAACTCAGCGTCGGATGCCATGGAGGAAACCTAGAATCTCGGGCTCGCAAAATCCACAGCATTCGAGCGCGCGCAGGAGACTTGCCCTCGGGCGGCCGACACGGTATCAGCTGTGCATGCTGATCTACGGACACGCCCTTCGAACGTTGGTAATCACCTCGATTCTGTGGACGCTGCTCTGTGCCCCCATCGATTCACCCGCTGCAGAAGTCGTGCGCGGAGTGAAGATCCAAAAGGTCCTGCCTCACTATCTCGACAAGGAGGGTCGACATACACTCTCCCCTAGCCTGCTGGAGCGCGATGCCTACCAGGCCAAGCTTCGTGGCGATGCGGCCCTCAGGGGTGGTCTGCGTTTTGACATTCGTCTAGGTGCGATTCCCCAAGGAGCGGAGCTAACGCTGCACCTCGAGGCACGTGGAAACGCCCACGATGGCGTGGCTACCGCTGTGCACATTGTCCATCCGCTCGCACAGAAGGATCGTTACCATCGGTGGACCAGCTTGGTCTTCTCGAAAGAAGACTATGCGAAGCTCGGGCAGATGATCGCCTGGAGGGCCACTCTCCGCCAGGGCGATGCCATCGTGGCGGAACAGCGCTCATTCCTGTGGTGACCCTGCCCCGCCCATCACTCACTTCCCTTTCGGTCCACGCTCACCCTTCCGTTTGACAACCTTCTTCCTCGAATACTTAGCGAATCGATCTGGCTGCTCCAGCTTTCCAGCCGACTTTCGCGTGCGAAGCGTGTTGATGGTTTTAGGGCGCGCTCGCGGGATAAGATCGATCGGGCATCCTTCGTATCCGAAGGCCTTTCTGAGGCACTCACTCAGATACTTCTTGTAGCCAGGTGAGAACACCTCTTGCTTGTTAACGAAGAGAAGAAAGGCTGGGGGTGAGGTCCGCACCTGTGTGGCGTAGAAGAATTTCAGATGGTGCCCTTCGCTGCTGATCGGCTGACGCTTCAAAATAGCGTCGTTCAGTGTACGATTGAGCAAGGCTGTCGGAATCGTCTGCTTGAGCTGCGCTGCCACGTAACGCACCGCCTCCAGCAGACGCTCCAAATTGAAGCCGGAGTGTGCCGAGGTGAAGATAACTGGGGCGTAATCTAGAAAGAAGAGCTTCTCCTGTACCCATTTTCCGAACTCGTTCAAAGTCGTGAGAGGGTCGGAGGCTGTTTTCTCGCGTCGTTCCTTTCGCTTTCGCTTTTCGATTTCCTCCTCACGAGCCTTCCGGACCACATCATCCATCAAATCCCACTTGTTGATCACCACGATGCAAGCCTTGGTGGCCTCCACGATCTTGTCGGCGATCTTCTTGTCCTGCTCCAGGATCCCGGCTTCGGCGTCCAAGACCAGGACCACGATGTCAGCTCGCCCGATGGAGTCTTCGCTGCGCTTGACGCTGAAGAACTCAACGGTGTCATCCACCCGGCGGGACTTACGCATGCCCGCCGTATCGATGAGAACATAGCGCTGACGAACCCCGTTGGTATCCACCTCAAAAGGAACGTCAACCGAATCACGAGTCGTGCCCGGAATCGGGCTGACGATGACGCGCTTGGACTGGGTGATATTGTTGATGATCGACGATTTTCCAACATTCGGACGTCCGACGATCGCCAGTTTCAATGGAGGCTCCCCCTCTTCGCCCTTCGAAACCGCAGGCCCAGCCGGGAGCAGATTCACAGCCTCCTGCATCAGGGTGGTAATTCCACGCCCATGGATCGCGCTGACTGCAAACACCTTCTCAAATCCCAAGGTGGCAAACTCACCCACACCTGCCTCCGCCACGGTATGGTCGGTCTTGTTCACCGCCACAAAAACAGTCTTACCGCTGCGCCGAAGCCGCTTGGCCACCTCATGGTCGAGCGGAACGATCCCTTCCTGAACATTGACCACCATGACGATCAGATCCGCCGCCTCGATGGCGATTTCGACCTGATCTATTGCAGCTTTAACGATCACGTCATCCGAAGACTCTCCTCGAAGCAATCCAATGCCGCCGGTATCGATCAGGCTGTAGGGACGTCCCATCCATTCAACCTCCGCGGTTACACGGTCACGGGTCACGCCCGGCTGGTCGTGAACGATGGCGATGCGGCGGCCCGCGATACGGTTGAACAACGCTGACTTCCCGACATTGGGACGACCGACAATAGCTATGATACCCGGCATCCCGGCAGCATGCGGAAGGCGGAGAGGTCCGGCAAAGCAAATTGTGCAGGCTAGCAGCCTGTCCGACTTGTCCCCATTGGACGAGAGTCCGGATGTGAAGCTCGTCTGTGCTGAGTGATCTCTTAGGAACCGTCGTGACAGGCCGCTAGATATTTTCCTGCGGAAAAAAGCCGTCGGCTGTGGTAGTGGAGAGCCTGTCTTAGATCGGGCGTCTTTGCGCTCTGCCGCGAGTTCTACGAAAGGATTTCGTTGATCACATGACCGTGGACGTCGGTGAGGCGGCGATCAATTCCACTGTGGCGAAAGGACAGCGCTTCGTGTTGGATACCAAGGAGATGAAGGAGGGTTGCGTGGAAGTCGTAAGTGGTAACGATGTCCGTGGCTGCCTTCCAAGACCATTCGTCGCTCTGGCCTACCGAAACCCCTGGGTTGATCCCGGCGCCCGCAAGCCACGAGACGAAGGTGCCTCCATTGTGATCACGTCCGACACTCCCTTGGCTGAAGGGCATGCGACCGAATTCGGTGGTCCAGACCAGGAGGGTGTCCTCGAGAAGTCCTCGAGCCTTGAGATCCATCAAAAGCGCGGCAGCCGGCTGATCCATGCTCCGTGCGGCGGATCCCAATTCGCGCGGTATGTCTCCATGGTTGTCCCAGTTGTCTGATCCCCCGCCATGTCCGCTCCACACCTGAACAAAACGAACACCTCTTTCGATCATGCGTCGCGCCAGCAGGCAGCGTTTGCCGAAATCCGACGTCGCGGGTAGGTCGAGCCCATAGAGCTGCTTGGTCGCTTCAGTCTCTCCCGTGAGATCCAGTAACTCCGGGGCCGAGAGCTGCAAGCGGGCTGCCAGTTCGTAGCTCTGCATGCGCGCCGTAAGCCGGGAGTCCCCCGGGCGAGTTTCGGCGTGCATCGCGTTAAGCTCACGGAGAACCTCCAGACCCTCCTGTCGGCTTTGTGTCGTGATATGCGCGGCTTCGACTGGAGCCCGCATATGGGTCATGGGCTGTGCGGCGGACGCTTGGATGATGGTTCCTTGGTGGTTGGCCGGCAGGAACCCGGAGGTGAACGCGCTGCGACCGTTGTAGGGCAGTCCGCGCGCATCGGGCAATGCGACGAAGGCTGGCACGTTCTCGGAGAGGCTTCCCAAGGCGTAGGATACCCAGGCTCCAGCGCAGGGAAATCCCGGAAGCGAGAACCCGCTGGTCTGAAGGTAGGCGGCCGGTCCATGCACATTGGACTTGGACTGCATAGCCATCAGGAATGCCATGTCGTCCACGTGCCTTGCCAGATGGGGCAAAGCGGAGCTGACCCATCGTCCGCATTGGCCATGCTGAGCCCAGTCGAACGGGCTCTTCATCAGCGCGCCGGGGACGCTCACGCTGGCTTCGACTCGGGCACCTGAGCCAGGATCGAATTTCTGCCCATGACGCTTGATCAGCTCAGGTTTGTAGTCGAAGAGATCGCACTGGCTCGCGCCCCCATTCATGAAGAGCTGGATAATTCGCTTTGCCTTGGGAAGGCGCGGTGGGGGTGTGGCTGCCGAAGCGTCACGCTGAAGGAGTGATCCCAACGCGATGCCGCTTAATCCGCCGCCGAAGGTTCCGAGAAAGTCTCGTCGTGTCTGGTGGGTTGCCATGCTTAGTCGAGAAAAAGAAACTCGTTACTGTTGAGAAGGAGCTGGCAGGCGTTGGCGAGTCCGTGTTGACGGATGTAACCACTGAAACGGGCAGATTCCTGGTCGTTTGGGGTGCGCAGCAGGATGAGCTGGAATGCCTCTCTGGCCTGCAGGTCAGGCAGACTGGTTTTGGTGCCGAGGCGGGTGGCGATGTGCTGGCTCTGTCGAATCAGGAAGGGGTCGTTCAGAAGCGCGAAGGCCTGCTGAGCCGTGCTGGAGGAGCCTCGAACCGGAGTCGCAGTGCTTCCATCCGGACAGTCGAGCGCGTCCATGAGAGGGTCGGGAACTGTTCGGAAGAGGAATCGGTAGATAGCACGGCGTCGGGAGGCATTCGCATCTGGGTCGAAGTGTTCGTAGTCTAAAAATGCTGGATTGCCGCCAGACATGAAGGTGGCGTCACCTTTCGAGATAAACTGAATCGCTGCGGGGCCACCCAGGGTCAGATCGAGTTGGCCTGCGAGGTCCAGCAGAGTATCGCGAACTTGCTCGGCTGAAAGGCGGACTCGGTTCTGGCGCCAGAGCAGCCGATTGTCGGCATCAATCGATGTCCCTTGGTCTGCCAGGGTGGACTGCCGCCACGTCTCGCTGGTTAAAATGAGGCGATGAAGTGCTTTCAATGAGCCTTTGGCCTCATCGCGAAACCAGAGGGCCAGCCAGTCAAGCAGCTCGGGATGGCTTGGTGCCCCCCCCATTTTCCCAAAATCGTTGGGGGTATCACAAAGCCCGCGGCCGAAATGCCAGGACCAAACTCGGTTGACGATACTTCTCCAGGTGAGCACGTTGCGATCATCCACCAGCCAGCCTGCCAGAGCCGCTCGACGGGCTGATTCGTCTGCGCCGTCCGGGACAGGGAGGGTGGAGGACAGTTGGGAGATGCAACTCAGAGCGCCGGGATCAACGAGGGCTCCTGGCTTGCTGAGTTCGCCACGTGCCAAGACGTGCACGGGACGCGGGTGGACTGCCGGCTTGAAGTTTAAGCCATCCGGTGGGAAGTCGCGGGTGATAGCGTAGACCTGTTGCGCCGCGGGTAAAGCGGCTAAGGAAGCCTGGTTCTCTTGCGTGAGAACAAAAAGGGCGAGTTCTAGTTCCTGCTGCGAACTCCTTTGTGCGGTGGGCAAGGCCAGAATTCCTCTCACTTCACCGGCCAGCGGAGGGAGCAGGGTTGCCGAGGGCTGTTGATCGCTCACAGAGAGGCGAAAGCGACCCACTCCGTGACCCGGCGTCTTGCCCTGATGTTCGAGCAGCACGGTCAGGACTGTTCCTTCTGGAAACACGGTTGGATCTTTGATCTCGAAGACAGCTTCGTGAGGTTGCCCGTAGCGGGGATGAATACCCCATTGGGTCTCGTCCTTGCCGTCGATGGCCTGTGTCACCGAGATCGCCGCCCCTTCATCAAAATCGGATAACGCCCGCCCGAACGTAATGGGTTTTGCGCCCTCCCCGGAGTGAGGGATGGAGGCAAACGCCTTCAATTCCGTGAGATGAAGATTGCCATTGTCCCAGCGGCCCGGCCCCTGTTGGGGGAGCCGCTCGTCAGGCAAGACTTGAAGGCGTAGCACGCGGACGAGGCCGCCCGAGTGCCGAGCGCTGAGGATGTAGGTATCGCGTTCAGGACGCTTGCCGCTCGCGAACCAGCTGCCGTCTGGCTGCCGGGTTAGAGTGGCCCCACCTGTGGAGACGGCGCTCTCGATGCGGAGCATCGACCACGCGGCTTCTCGTTGAGATTGCAGCGACTCCCACTCGGCGACCTTCCGTCGAGTTTCTGGAGAGGCAAGCTGGGCGAGAAGTAAAGGTGATCGTTGTTGAAGCGATCGTTGCTCTCCCAGCAATCGTTGCCGCTTCATGTGAACCTGAGAATCCGAATCGAAGGGGCGGTTGGCTCGGTCTACTCCCGCGAAAACAGCTTGCAGGGAGTAATACTCTCGCTGGGAGATGGGATCAAACTTGTGATCGTGGCAGCGGGCGCAATGAATGGTGAGGCTCTGGAAGGTTCCGATCACGGTGCTCACCATGTTGTCGCGGTCCAGATACTGCGCCATGCGATGATCCACCGTATCCTCGCGAACGGTGACCATGAGCGTATGGTCCCAGGGACCCGCCGCGACGAATCCCAGGGCGACGGTCGCCTGAGGATTCTCGGGGAAAAGAACATCCCCGGCCACCTGCTCCTGCACAAAACGAGCATAGGGTTTGTCCTCGTTCAACGAGCGAATGACATAGTCGCGATAGGGCCAGGCCTGGGGCCGAGCATAGTCGTGATCGTTCCCGTGAGTGTCGGCATAGTTCGCCACATCCAGCCAATGCCGACCCCAATGCTCACCATATCGCGGGGAGGCAAGCCATCGCTCGATGTGGGCTTCGTAGTTAGTGGCGGATGGATTCGCAGCGAACAATGCGACCTCTTCCGGTGTCGGAGGCAGGCCGGTTAGACCGTAGCTCAAACGACGTATGAGGGCGCTCGGAGCCGCGGCAGCAGAGGGTTTCAGGGACTTCTGCTGAAGCTTGATTCGGATGAAGGCGTCCAGGGGATGGCCCTCGCCCGGTGGCACGGCGCGTTTGACGAGTGGGGCCAGTGACCAGAGGGGATGCGGATCCGGCGAACGACTCGGCGCAGCACCGACCTTGGCCCCAAGAATGAAGAGGCCGCCAAGGATCAGAATAACTGTCGCGCCATCGGCTTTCATCAAGGCCTGGAGCCGCGCAACGTGCGGCGTTCGCCTGAGGGGTGGTGCTATTTCGGCTTCGGCCAGTTCAAGTGCTTGTGTAGAAAGTCGAAGGTCCCCTGGCCATTGATAGTGTGCGGGCCGTTGAAGAACTCGATCTCGGTCTTGTCTGCCAGCCCCAGCTTCACATATTGCCGCCGGGTTTTGGCGAATTCGTAAGCCACCCACTCATCAGGTGCCACCCCATCATCATGCCCCCGCTCGACCATGAACGGGCGAGGGATCATCAGCCAGCTCAGCTCAGCGTAGTTGAAGGTGTTCCCCATGTTAAACTCGACCATGTCATACTCCCCCCAGTAGAGGTAGCAGTAGCTGGACCGGGCCATGGTGTTCTTCCAGATCCACTCATTGTAGTCCGCCGAGCAGATGCTCAGGCAGTATTTGTCCAGCAGGGTGGGGATGCGCATGGCGGTTTTCCCGCCATAGCTGAGTCCGTAGAAGGCCATGCGAGTGGGGTCGACAAATGGCTGCGCCGCGAGCCAATCCAGGATGACTTCGTGCTGACGCATGATGAAGGACCAGAGCGTGAGCTTGAGCGGTTGCGCTTTGCGCAACACCTGCCGGAAGCGGTTTTCTCCGATGTAACAGTTCTGCGGAGCGAAAGTGATGAAGCCGCGTTCGGCGAGCCGACACGCATAGGCATGGTAGTGCTGGTCGTTGATCTTTGGATCGGCTACATCCCGTGGACGGCCTTCCAGCCCGTGCTGACACACCACCACGGGGCGCTTCTCTCCCGGTTTGATGCCCTTGGGCACCACCAAGATTCCGTAAGCGAACACATGGGGATGCACGTCCAGCACCACCTCATAGCAAGTGATCTTGTCGGTTTCGGAAACTCTCCTAGATCGTGGATTCAGAGGCACGCTGGCGGCAGGAATGGGACCTACGATCTCTTCTAGAAAGTAGTCGCGATACCACTTACTGCTCTCCGCAAACGTCGCGGCATTCTTACGATCGGCCTTTTTCCAAA
>CAMAVD010000208.1 GCA_945861575.1 Akkermansia muciniphila | reverse complement strand
GGTGATGGCGACGAGGAGGAAGACAGCTAGAATGACCGTCTTACGAATGCGGATGATGCGCCAGTAGTCGAGAAAGTGCAGTTGCGACTCGGGGGCATCGAATGATTTTTGAGTATCCATACTTCACTGGGAGACGGGGGACATGCGCCCGGCCTCTGCGGTTTGATTGCGATCTGTAGCTTGAGAGTGGATTCGGCTCGACGGTTAGTACATTGCCGTGAGGCCCAGGAATATCCGGTTTCGGGTAAAAGAGCGACCTGACAGCGGCGCGCCCGCGGTGTCGTCCGACATCAGACGGTCGTGATTGTAGGTGGCCGTGGCGACCAGAAATTGATTGATCCGATAATCAACGTTGAGCTGAGGGGAGAGAAAGCCCTCTGTTTCCCCTTCGGTCCGGCCCCCGGTGTAGCTGAGGCGGCTGTAGCGGATGGAAGAGGAGATGGTCATACGCGGCGTCAATTGATGGGTCACGGAAACGAAGGGGCTGAGCCGTTGAACATCGGAGGTGATGCCATTGATCAAGTCGCCGACCAAATCGGTTGAGGTCCGCTCCAGATCCAATCCTGTCTGCAGGAAGCTTTTTTCCGCGTAGACATAGGTAATATTTGCACTGGCATAGGGCGACAGGTTGTCGCTGGCTCTGAGTTGGCTGGTATACACGGTGAGCGCGGCTCCTGCCTCGGCAGTGGCTCGAAGCCGTGCGCTGAAGTCATAGTCCGCTCCCACATACGTCGTATGCCGTGTCTGATCTCGAAGGTCGCTGCGGAAGGTCCCACCCAGATTGTCACTCACCAACGATCCCGCGTAGCCCACCACGTTCAACTTGTAGCCTGTGCGCGCCACAAGCTTGGGGTCGATGACCCAGCTGCCCTCCGCGCGCACCTCATGCTCCGTGCGGTCTAGCCGGGCGGACCGACTCAGAGGTCCACTATCGGAGTAGGCCGTCCATGTGTTCCCATAAACCAAGCGCGCGCCGAGCGATTCTGTCAGCCGCGAGTTGAATTTCAGATTGGCTACATTTCGGTAGGCGCTTGCGGGGTTACGGATTGTAATGCCCACGTCACCAATGACTTCCGGTTCTTGGGAATAGACGAACGACTCGTCGAAGTTCAGCTTGTAGCGCTCGCTGAAGGCGTGTTCTGCGTTCAGGGCGAACTCGTGAGAGTGGTCGGCGCTATGGGGTTTGCGGTCGAAATAGTAGCGCAGATCGTAGAAGTAGCTCGCCCGGATGAACGTCTGGGGCAAGGAGGTTAAATTCAGCGTCGCTCCGGGGCGAATATCGAAACCAAAGGCATTGTCTGGATTGGTCGAGGCCGTCGTGATGTTGTCGTCGTAGAAGCCTCGCGTTGTGACGCTGTAGGTCATGAGCTTCGAGGATTCCACCTTCCCCAGCCCGGGCGCATAGGCCGCGTCCATTCCAGTGACACCCAGGGCAACAAGCCCAGCTGACGTGATGAGTTTCTTCATAGTCTTCTGCTCCATCTTCTACGGCTCCCGCTAAACGGTTCCGCTATCATCGGCAGTTCAAATCTGCCGACTCTATCCAACGTATATCATGAATGATGCCAAGGGCTTCTACCGAAGTGTTTCTTAAGCTGTCAAATAGAAAGCCCCCAGCCGGTTTTCGTTCAATGTCCCTGGCCGATGCCGCCAAACAGGTCAAATTCATCGCGCCTTGATCTCCAGGTAGAGCTGCTCCGGCCAGTACCAGTCGGCCCAACCTTGCAGAGGAAACCCCTCTGGAACCTTCTTGTTTATGATCATCTGACCCAGGAAATTTTCCCATTTGGACTGAATGTCCTTTCCATTGTCCACTACGCCTTTGACCGGGAGATCCTTCAGGGATCGTTGGGTCATATACAGTGCCTTTACTTCCCGTCGATAGTCGCTGAGTTCGTAAAAGTCATCCTTCACCTTTTCGGCAGAATCGGCTTTGTAGTTGAGCGATAAGGGTGCTGCGGCGCATCGGGAGTACCAGGTGACCGCTGCAGGAATGTCGCTCATGACCATTTCTTTGCCCCAGCGTGTCGCGGTGCCGTCGTCGGTCATGCGTCCGATGCGTTGCAGGATCGGGGGATAGTAAGGGGGGTAGACCACGGCTGAAATGTAGGGATAGGGCGGAATCAGTCCCCAGATGAATTGAGTGCAGCACACCAACGAGATCACGGTGAGAAGGATGGGGCGCTGCGCAGGGTGGGAAAACTGAATTTGATCCACGAGATTGATGACGAAGCCCACCCCAAAGACGAAGGCGATGGGCGCGATCCAGGCCAGGAGATTCTCCGAGGTGATATCGGGGCTATCTTTGGTCAACTGCGTCCGCCCCCCCGCTTGGGCAATCCACAAAACGACCAGGCAGCCTACCGTGAACCAGCGAAGACGGTTGAGGCCGGGCCGACGGAAGGGGAGAAGCAAGCCTACCAGCGAGATCAGTGCAATCCAGTTCCCCCCCCACTTTGGAAGGTCGGTTGCGAGCATCTCGCGGCTGTTGACAATGAATTTTCTGCGAACTTCATGATAGTTGAAGGTATCGAACTTTGGGAACAGCGCCCGTTCGATGGTGTCGGCTTGGAAGGTTTCCGTGCCCGCATAAATGGAGTGTCCGGCGGTGCCAAAGGGGGAACCGCTCAACGTGATATTGCGGGCGAGCCAGGGTGTGAAGAGCAGAAAGCAGACTCCCAAAGCCGCCAGGGGCGGGCCGATTCGAGCCGGAGTGCATACGAAGCACAGATGAATTGCTACCGGGATGATCAGCCAGAGGAAGGAGTAACGGGTGAGTGCTCCCAATCCCACAACCGCGCCAGCAAGGGCTGCCCAGAGCAGAATTTTCGTGGGAGAGGCTACTTCTGCCGCCGCAGCCTCCTCCACGGATGCCAGGCAGTGTGCCATCAGCAGGGCCAAGGTCACTAGGAGGAGCCCCCCGTGTCCGGTAAACGCCATCTGCCAGTACAGCCACGTCCCCGCCAGGAGGGCGGCCGACATTCCCCCCGCAGTGCTGTCGAACAGCCGCGTCCCCAGTTTGTAGATGAGATAGACCGACACGAGCAGGAGTCCTTGATGGAGAATGGCGATCCAGAGGTCGGGCTTGTAGCGGGAGAAACTGTTCGCGTCTCCGATGATTCGATAGTTCCAGGGAAGGAGTTTCAGCCAACCTGCCAGGATGACAGGAAATACCGGCGGGTTCTGAAGGTCTGGGATAGAGGTGTCCTTGATCCTCAAATCGGCGGGCTTCTCCGTGTTTTGCAGAAGGCGGATGGCCAGCGGGCGCATGACGCCCGACACATAGCCCTTTCCCTCCGCAATGTTTCGCGCGAGCTGAGCGGTCTCCATGCCCTCGTTGGTCGTGAGATTTCGATAGAAAAACGTGTCAAAGAGAGTCGCCATTCCTAGGAGGAGGGCGATCGAGACCGCGGCGAACACGGTCTTCCGGCCGGCACCGACTTCGAGGTTGTGGATGAGCTCCTGTACGGATTGCGACATAGAGAGGAGGGCAGGGCAGGGTCAGAGATGCTCTAATTGGTAGGTGTGAAGTTTTCGGTGCAGGGTGCGACGACTCATCCCGAGCTTCTCGGCGGCGCGCGTTCGATTTCCGTTGGCTTCGTTTAAAGCTCTTATTATCAACTGCTTCTCTGCGTCCTTTAAGGTCAGATTTGAGGGGGCCGACGCGGTTTCGGCTGCCGGCGAATGGGTCGCAGGAGGCTGTAGGTTTCGGATGGTCTCTGGGAGATCTCGGGGCGAAATGCGGTCCGTGCGGCAGAGCAGCACGGCCCTTTCGACTGCTGCCCGCAGCTCACGGACGTTGCCTGGCCAGGAGTATTTCAAGAGCGCTTCCACTGCATCGACGGTATAATCCACTACGGGCTTATCGTTCTCCTTGGCGTACTCCTTAAGGAATGCGTGGGCCATCAAGGGGATGTCCTCCTTGCGATCTCGCAGCGGGGGTAGCTTGATCGGCACCACATTGAGTCGGTAATAGAGGTCTTCCCGGAAGCGCCCGTTGCGAACTTCGGTGGCGAGGTCGCGATTGGTGGCCGCAAGAATCCGGACGTCGGCTGTCTGGGTGCGGTTGGAGCCCACCCTCTCAAAGGTGCGCTCGCCCAGGAACCGGAGCAGCTTGACTTGAATGTTCTGATCGATCTCACCGATTTCGTCCAAAAAAATAGTTCCGCCCTGTGCTTGTTCGAAGCGGCCCACGCGCCGTTCGTGTGCTCCCGTGAAGGCGCCTTTCTCGTGACCAAAGAGCTCGCTCTCCAGCAGGGCCGCTGGGAGCGCTGCACAGTGCACCACCATCAGGGGGTGCCGGTTTCGGGGGCTCAGCTGATGAAGGGCTTTTGCGATGAGCTCCTTGCCCGTGCCGCTCTCCCCCAAAATCAGCACGGTGGTCTTGCTCCCCGCAACCTGCTCGACCGTTTCGAGTAGATCCTTCATCACCTTCGACTCGCCAATTAAGTTCTGCAACCCGAACTTTGAATCAACGGCGCGACGCAGACTGCTGTTCTCTGCTTCGAGTTCCTGATGACGCAGGGCTCGACCGATCCGCATTTCAAGTTCGGGGATCTGCAGTCGCCCTTTTGGAATGTAGTCGTCCGCACCCTGCCGCATGGCTTCGGTTGCCAGCTCCTCCGAGCCATAGGCGGTCATCAGAATGCACACGGGCGGCCGCGAGAGGGATTTTGCCCGCTTGATCAGCTTCATTCCGTCTTCATTGGGCAAGCGGAAGTCGGTGAGCATGACGGCAAAATGTTCCTTCTCCAGAAGATCCATCGCCGAGGCGGCGTCTTCGGCGAGGTAGACGTCGTACTTGTCCTCCAGGGCCGCCCTCAGCCCATCGCGAGTGGATTTCTCATCGTCTACGATGAGCAGCATTGGTGAGTTCATGTGGCTTGTGGCAGGAGCCTGGGTCGGGGTTCGTGGAGAGGAAGCCAGACACGGAATTGAGTGCCTTTGCCCACATGGCTCTCGACCCCGATCCGACCGTGATGCTCGGTCACGATTCGCTGAACAATCATGAGGCCTAGGCCGCTGCCCTTCTTGCGGGTCGTAAAAAAGGGCTCAAAAATTCGGGTCAACTCCTCCGGGGGGATGCCGTGGCCGGTGTCTTCCACGGTCAGCATCACTCCCTGGGAGCCTTCAGAAGTGCGCAATGTCAGGCGGCCGCCTTTGGTCATGGCCTGCATGGCATTTTTCATCAAGTTCACCAACACTTGCTTGATTTGCCCTGCATCGAGGAGCGGTTCGGGCAGCCCGGCGGCCAGTTCCTGGTCGATGCTAATCCCTCGGTTGGCGAACTCGGGCCGCAGCAGATCCACCGCCTCGGAAACTACCAGGTTCACCGAAACCCTTTTCAGTACCGGACGGGCCGGTCGGATCGCCTGCAGAAAATCCTTAACGATGTAGTCGAGTCGCAGGATCTCACCCTTGGCTACTTCGACATAATCCCCCAGCCGATCGAGGGGTGCCCGGCTGCCCGCCTCACGGGCGGCAGGCGCCGGCGGTCTTCCTCGCTGAAGTTTGGCAAGCTCCCGCTCCATGAGTTGGAGATGGATGCTCAGCGCATTGAGTGGATTGCCGATCTCATGGGCCACGCTGGCGGCAAGAAGGGTCAAGGCCTGCGTGCGCTCGGTCTCGATGGCGTCGTGAGTCTGTTTCCGCGCGTCCGTGATGTCGTGGAGAATCAGAACGAGGCCGCTGCTGCCCACAGCGTCGCCGTCCAGTGGCGCTACGACCAAGCTGATGAATCGGGCCCTCGGGTAGCTGACTTCTAACTCGTGGCGTTGAAGTTGGAGGCCTCCCTCGCTGTCTTTCCGAAGCAGGTCCTCCCAGTCGATGTCCGGCAGGAAGCGGCCGATGGCGTGGGTCTCCGCTTGCTCCCGGTCGAAGCCGAGCAGGCGCATGGAGGCCTCATTGAAAAATAGAATCCTCGCCTTGGCGTTCACCACGATCACCCCGTCCTCGATGGTGTGAAAGAGCGTTTCGAGAAAGCTGCGCTCTTCGGCCAGCCTCTTGATCACGGCCTGAAGCGAGGAGTCATCCAACCGGTGGAGCTTCGGAAGGATCTTCTTGAAAAAACTGGGCTCGTTGAGGGACATATTCCGACAACAAGGTCAGAGCCAGCGCCGCCGTTTGAAATACCAGAAGGTGGCCAGGGTGGACACCACCATGCAGCTGACCGCGATCACATAGCCGTGTGGCGCGGAAAGCTCGGGCATATCCTTGAAATTCATCCCATACCATGTCCCGACGAGCATCAGCGGGGTTGTGATGACCGTGATTAAGGTCAGAAGTTTCACCACCTCGCCCGTCTGGTTGGACGAAATGTTGAGATAGATTTGAAGGATGCCGGTGAGGGAGTCGGTGTAGTTCTGAGCCATTTCCCCGATGTGATAGAGCGCGTCGTAGACGTCGCGATAGTAGGGGACCAGATGGGCGCGGACCATCTTGAACTCGCCGCGTGCAAACCGGGCCAACACCTCTCGCTGTGGGCCGATGATCTGCTTGAGATGAAGCACCTCTTTCTTGATTCCGATGATTCGGTTCAGCGTGCGTTGATGTTGGCGCTGCAGTACGTCCTGTTCCAGTTCGGCGATCTCCAGGGAGAGCTCCTCCAGCGCTGGGCGATAGTTCTCCACGATGGAGTCCAGCAGGGTGTGCGCCACTCTATCGGGGGCTCGTGCGATGTGCACCGTGCTTTTGAGACAGCGCTCCTCCGTGGCCTGAATGCTTCGAAGAGGCGCGACGTGATAGGTGACCAGGAAGTTCTTTCCGAGGAAAAAATTCAGCTCGCTGGTCGCGAAGACCCCATCCTTGCGGCTGTAATCGACCGCATGGATCACCATGAATAGATAGGGAGCGAAGAGGTCCTCCTCCTTCGGCTGATACTCCTCCACCTTCGGGGAGGGGCTCACGGCCACACAGTCCTCGACCGACAGGGCGTGAAAGTGGAATACCTCCTCGAGCACCCGGCGTGTTTCATCCGAGGTCGGATTCTCGAGGTCCACCCAGAGGAAAAGATTGGTATCCCCCAGCAGGGTCGGCATGAGAAACGTCTCGATGTCCTTCATGTGGAGCTTCCCCTGAGTGGTGAAAGCGAAGGAGCGGATCATGGGCGAGCTCCCCCCAGCTCTCTTCCGTGAGCTTGGCTACCAACCGCTGCTTCCTGGTAACACATCCGCATACCGTGAGACGTTCTTAGTGACAGAATGGCGCAGACCATACGGCCGGCAAGTGGGAATGCAAGCAGCGAGGTGGGTTTGGATGCGATCCGGAGCGGCGGGCGATGGGCGTGAACACAGAGGCAGGAACGCATCGAGCATGTGTGTAACTCCATCAAGCCCCAAGCAGGTTGAGAGGCGGGAATTCAACGCAGAGACGCGGGGCAGGGCGCAAAGACGCCCGACCTGAGAAAGTAAACCGGTAGCACAAATGCGAAGGAGCTTCCCACGTGACCGCCCCTTGCGATCGCACCCGATCGTCGACGGGCTCCGGTGCACCCTTTTGCTGCACCCCTGGTGCTTCCCATCAGTCCGGGATACCGGCTTGACGCGGTCAGCGCGGGAGGCGGGGGCGTCCGAGTTGACCCCGCCGCTGGAGCCTACGCGAGCAATCGAACCGTTCAGATCACCGCCGTCCTGGATGCGGGTTGGCGATTTCTCGGATGGCGCGGTGACATCGATGGGCAAGCCCAGAGCGAACAACTGACCATGAACTCGGATCGTCACGTCGAGGGAGTCTTCGGTACCACGGTCGAAGCGGCCTCGAGTAGTCTTGGAGAGATCGTCGCTGATCTCCCTCTGGACAACATTCCGTTCGGCACGCGCCTGCGACTCACGGCTCTGCCGAGCAACGCAGCTTACTTTGCCGCCTGGGGAGGGACCGAGAGAAGCACCACCAATCCCCTGCACATCACGATCACCGAGCCGTTGCAAAAGGTCTCCGCGCTCTTCGTAACTCTGCCTGCCAACCGCTACACCTTCACGGCTGACTCCCTTGGTTGCGGCAGCGTAAAAATTTCCCCCAAGGCCACTCACTACCCGCTTGGTCAGGAGATCCTTCTCACGGCTGCTCCCGACGTGGATCAAGCGTTCCTGGGTTGGATTGGGCTTCCGAACCCGCTAGATAATCCGGCCCTGATCACCTTGAATGCCAGCCGACGCGTCACTGCGCGTTTCAGCCAGAAGCCCACCCTTGCTATCGAGCCAGGCAGAGGCCCTTTGGGTGAGGGAGGAGTGCGGCTGAACATTGGGGGAATCATCGGAGATCGTCATACGATCGCGGCCTCCTCCGACTATATAAACTGGCTGAGAATCGGCGAGGTAACGAATAGATGGGGGCACGCCCATTTCTTCGATCCGGTCACCAACGATCTTGCTCGCCGATTCTACCATACGATCTCCGAATAGGATCGGGGATCTCGCCTGATCCACTATCGACTGGACAGCCCCATTTGGAGGCGTAGTGCGAGTGGGACGCGGAGGATCTCACACATCGAGACATTTACATCATCTATTGCCAGATTGACCATGTTGGCGTAGTCGAGAGCGCCGACCCCGGCGTTTTCATCTATGCTGTTCAGGAGGTAATCCACATTCTCCTCACCCAGCGTGCCTCCATTCTAGCCAGCCTGGGCGAGAGGTCTCCCGAGGTTTATTCCGGTTTGGTTGAGACCGCATTTCGCATGCGAGAGCTTGCAGATCAGCGTCGTTGCGCCTTCTGGACTTCCGGCTATGAGGAGGACAGAATGCGATCGGTTGAGGTCATGCGGCGCTGTCAGCTGCCTTCCGATTCACCCGAGTTCACACT
>CAMAVD010000207.1 GCA_945861575.1 Akkermansia muciniphila | reverse complement strand
TGGGACTTGAGGACAGCAGCTCAGGGGCGGATGGCGAGGATCGCTGCCTGGTTACTGTGGGTGAGGACGGATCGCTGCTAGACCTGAGGGTACTGGGCGCAGCGGATTTGTGATGAGAGCTGGCACCGCCTGCACAGGAGTCTGGGCCGTCATTAGGTGTGGAACGCCAAATCCCCCGAGCTTTTGCAAGCGCGGGGGAGAGGCTGGGTTGGTGTTTGGCTGCGGTGCCTTTGCTTTACAGAGAGACCACGCCGACGATGTTGTCGCGGTGGATCGGACCGTAGAAGCGGCTGTCTTCGCTCTCGGCGCGGTTGTCGCCCATCACGAAGTAACTGTTCCGTCCGAGCACTACGGCACCGTTGTTGTTTGCGGTGCCCGGCTGAGTGCGGGTGCTGGGAGCCAGGTAGTGCTCGTTCAGGCGTTCATGGTTTACATAAACAAATCCACTGCGGACTTCGAGGGTGTCGCCAGGGCCGGCAACGATGCGCTTGATGGCCATGTCGGAATGGCCCGGATCATGGAGCACGATCAGATCGCCACTGCGCGGTTCGCGGAAGAGGTAGGCGATGCGGTTGAGGAGGTATTGATCCCCATCACGGAGAGTGGGGGTCATGCTTCGGCCGCGGATGATGACGGTGCAAATCATATAGCGACTAGAGAGGAGGTAGCTACCGGCACAGCAGAGAAATAGGGCAAGGAGAAGAGGCAAACGCTGACGGAGATCCATCGACATTGCCTGCCAGAACAACCGCTTGCGGTTCGCGTGTCCCAGAGTCTTGGACGGTGCCGTCCCGGCAACATCCCCGATGGACGTGCGAGCGGTGGTGGACTCAGGAAGCTCGGGGTTCTGCGACAGGCTGTTTTTCGGGTTCGTCATGTTTATTTCGTCTCTTTGTGTCGGGCTCTGCGTGCTGTTCTCGTGTGAAACACAATCCACTGGGAACAGGCTTTCAACAATTCGCGTGGCTACTCACTGGGGGGTAGGGGAATCTACGGATCTCCTTCAAAGACGGCCTCGGCTTGGTTCCGGTCGACAGGTCTTCAGTGGGTGAAGGATGACCGAATACGCCTCACCCGAACGTTTACGCCCCACGCTGGGACAGTCTTTCTCCGGATCTCCGTGGCAATGTCTCGGGCTTGGGCAGGGGTGGCCGTTCTATCTGGTTTACATGAGGGTAGGGAATCGTATCCTTCCTCCATGGCTTTCATGAGAAGGTTACCTTGGTTGTGGCTGGGTATACTCATCCTTTGTAGCGGATGTGCCACCAGCACCGTGGAGACTCGCAAGCAGGAGAAGTATGGCGTCTACAGCACGCTGTCCACCGAGCAGCGAGAGATGGTGGACCAAGGGAGGATCAAGGTAGGGATGTCCAGCGATGCCGTTTACATCGCCTTTGGAAAGCCCGAGGAGATTGTGCAGGAAGAGACCCAGGCAGGAGCGACCACTTACTGGCTCTATCATGGATCGAATCTGAGGGAGCACCGATACTGGAGCTACCGTTCCGTTAGGTCGGGCGACCGCTACTATACGGAGCCGTACATGGCGACCGACTATTCTCTTCAGCCCTATGTTCGGGCGGAGGTCGTTTTCCAGGACGGGCTGGTCAAGCAATGGCGAAGCATGCCCAGCCCTAAGTGAGGGGGGGTGGTTCCTTTGGGCCCGGCAGCTGGATCTTGAGGAACTGCAGCTCAGTGCGTCATCTGGCCTTGCCCCACCCCGGCAGGAGGACCTTTTCTTTGGGCGCTGAACCAGGAGTTCTGAGGTTAGATCTTCAGCAGACCGCCCCCCGCTCGCGCCGATGCCAGGCATGCCTCCATGACCTGCTGGGTTTTGAAGGCTTGATCCGGCCAGGACTGATTGAGCTTTCCGGACAAGATCTGCGCGGAGAAGTTCCTGAAGAGGCGAGTTTCCTGAGAGCTTGTATGATTGTTGCTGTATTCTTCGACGCTGTGAATCCGCTGCCGGGTTTCCATATTGAATCGGCAGCCATCGATCGAAAAATGGGGCTGCTGACTCTCGAAACTGGCACGGCTCCCGAAGAGGGGTAGGACGAAATCGTTGACCTGAAGAGCCCCTTTGTCTCCACTGATGTGCGCCCACTGCTGATTTTCCGTGAGGAAGGAGCAGTAGAAGGTTTGGGAGTTCCCGCCGTCAAAAAGCATTTCTGCAGAGAACTCCGTGGGCACGGAGTTTGGGCTGTCAGCCCTTCCCACCTGAGAGAGGATTCGGCCGGAAACCTCGCGGGGAAGCTTCCAGTTCATCGCCCAGAGTCCGAACCGTATGCAGTACCAGCCCAGGTCACCCAGGCAGCCGTGAGGTTCGAGCTGGCTGTGCATCCGGATATTCTCCGAAAGGAAGCCCTCTCCCCCGTTGAAGCTGAACGCCGAGGCGATCCGCTTCATCGCGCCCACCGTTTTTCCGTCATCCAAAACCGCCCGGATCGCGTCCAGTCGGCTGCTGTGCATGAACATCACGCCGTCCATGAATTGCACGCGATGCTTCTCGCAGGCATCGATCATCTCCTTCAGGTCTTGGAGGTTAGACCCGCAGGGCTTTTCGCAGAGTACATGCTTTCCTGCCGCAGCAGCCTTGAGCACCCATTCCTTCCGGGGACCGGTGGGAAGGGGGATGTAGACAGCATCCACGTCGGGGGAGGCCAGCAGGCTCTCATAGCTTCCCAGCGCCCGAGGAGGGGTCGGATGGGACGCCTGTCGGGAGCATTCCTCGATGAAACGCCGGCTCTTCGCCTCATCGCGGCTGGCCACAGCAGTCAGGACCGCATTGCCGCTGTTGAGGATTGCTTCCCAGTTTTTGCGGGCGATATGGGCGGTTCCCAGAATTCCCCAACGCAGTTTGGATTGGCTCATGGAATGCAAGAAGGTCAGCGGACGTAGTCGCGCGGGTCCGTGATCATCCCTGTGATGGCACTCGCTGCAACGGTTGCCGGGGAGGCGAGAAAAACTTGGGAATCTTTATGTCCCATGCGTCCCGGGAAGTTGCGGTTGGTGGCGCTGATGCACTTGAGCGGCGTGTTCATGCGGCCGAAGGTGTCCACGGGTCCACCCAGGCAGGCGGAGCAGCCTGCGTTCTCAGTCATTTGAACACCGGATTCCACCAAAATCTGCCAGATGGTGCGATCGCCCCAGCGGGTTACTTGGAGGTCATGGACAATCTCGGGTGTCGCGGGGACACCGAAGGTATCGATCGTGACCTTGCGCCCTTGGAGAATGCGCGCGAACTCGACGAAGTCACTGGTCTTGCCCCCTGTGCAGGACCCGATGTAGGCGCGGTCCAGCTTGATCCCGCTGAGTTCCCTGGCCTTCTTGCGCTGGCCTGGATCCGGGTGGCAGGCCACGGTAGGTTCCAACTTCGAGAGGTCGATGACGGTTTCGAAAACAAATTTCTCGTTCGCATCTCGCTCCACCGGCTCGTAGGTGCTGCGCGTGCCGTTCAGGCGCACACGGGCGTCTACGTATTCTTGAGTGCGAGCGTCGAACTCAAAGATCCCGTTCTTCCCGCCGGCTTCAATGGCCATGTTGGCCACCGTCATTCGGTCGTCCATGGAGAGGCTTTGCACGCCGGGTCCGTCGAACTGCATCGCACGGTAGGTGGCGCCGTCGAAGCCGATCTCGCCAATGGCGTGGAGGATCAGATCCTTCGCCATGACGCCTGGCTGAAGTTTGCCTTCCAGGCGGAAGTGCATGGTCTCCGGCACCTTGATGAGCAGCTTGCCCGTGCCGAGCACAAAACCGGCATCCGTGTTCCCGATGCCCGTCGCGAACTGGTTGAACGCGCCGGCCATACAGGTGTGGGAATCGGTGCCGAAGAGGATCTCACCGGGACGCGTGTGGCCCTTCTGGGGCAGGGCGGCGTGACAGACGCCCGCGTAGTTCGATCCGTATTGGCGATTGAGCAGGCCTTTCGTGGGGTCGAACTTCCAGGTGCCATTCGGGTCATCGATAACGTCGTAGAAATAGGGGATGTCCTGCTCGCGAACGAACTCGCGCAGGATGTCGACGTTGCGGTTCGATTTGGAGTCGGACGTGAAGATGTAATGGTCAGGGATGATCACGACTTTCTTGCGGTCCCAGACCTTGGCGGTCTTGCCGAACTCACGCTTAAACACCCCAATCGTCCCCGGTCCGCATACGTCGTGCGTCATGAGGACATCGGCGTTGACCCAGATGTTGTCGCCAGGAGAGACCGAGCTCTTGCCGGCGGCGCGGGCCAGTATTTTTTCAGTCAACGTCATAGGAGGCGCAATCTACAAGACCGGGCCGGGGCAGGCAATCGGTTAGTTACGGATGCTTTGGAGCTGAATGGTTCCGGCTTAACCTGGACCCCCTGTGAGTGTGAGGCTCGGGGACAAGGCGGATCGATCCCGGGGTTCTGCAAGCGATGGCCTTGTGAGTGACCGAGTCCCCTCCTAAGACGAGCACGCCTCGTTCACCGGCCGCAACCGTTGACACCCCCTGGGCTGCGACCTAGGGTCCCCCTGCCTTATGACAGAACCTGGAACGAATCCTCCGCCTTACGACCAGAGTTCTGTGGGTGCCTCCTTTTTCTGGGCCTTCATTGGTGTCATTCGACGGCTGAATCCTGAGTCAGCCTCCGCGGGCGGCCACCAAGTGGCTGACCTGGTTCGGTTTCTCGAGGACATGGGCTACAAGGTGTTTGCCCTGCCGAAGCGACGCGTTGAGGGAGAGGAGTGGTGGAAGTCTCTGGGGACGTTTGTGGAAGCGAGCCACTGTCCGCGCGGTGAACTGGCCAACGTTGTGTGCTTGGAGGCGGCCCAGGACCCGGCGAACAGGGGGCGACTGGCGAGTCCACCTGTCGGAAGTTCTCATACGGTGAGAGCCTTCCTGTAAGGCGGCTAACACTCAAGAAACTGTAAGGAACGGCACATATGAGAGTCCCCGTCAGGATATGAAGTACATTATCGCCATTATCTTAGCTAACTTCTGTCTGATCTCATGCGCGTCCCGTCCAAGCGCAGAGAGTAACAAGAACAAGCAATCGCAGGCTTCGTACGCTGGCGGCTTAGAAGTTAGCGTTACAGCCACGAACAGTGGACGGACAATACGCTTTGTTCTCCGAAATGAGGGGACCAAGGATTTTAGATGTTACAAGGCGGATCTGCCGTGGTTTTCGAACTATGGGTTGGTTCTCGCGGTCGTGCCCAACGATGCGATAGGCTTGGCACTGCGTCCGATAATTCGCTTTCGAAGTGTACTTCCTGGATTCGTTACCATTCCTGTTGGATCATCGATCGAAGGAACCGTGGATTTATCATATCGCTTCTCTTGATTCGAGACCGCCTTAAAACATCGGAATCTAGTCCTATTTTGGTGCTATCGACCTGGTGTCACGGACGGATTGGACTTAGAGTGGAAAGGAGGTTTCGTGGTTCTAAAGCAGTAGTGAGTAGTGGCCTCCAGCCTCACAGGAAGGAAGCAGCAATTCTCATTTTGAAAATAGACGGTGACAAAATCATGTAGGGTAAAATCATAGGAAACCACTTTCCGGCAAATGAGTATGATTTTACCCCTCATGATTTTGTCGCAAGATTTTGGCCGGTAATGAGGGGACTGGACCCATGCGGCTGGGCCTCACCTCTGCCAAAATGAGAACTGCTGGGAAGGAAGGCTTCGATAGTCTCCGGAGGCAGCCAGCCGAGGAAGGACGACGGAGTAGGTGATCCTGGAACGGATCTCCTCGTTCAGATATTTTCCTTCGGACCACCTGAGCCACCCATTCTGGATGCCGTGGATGTTGAAGACCGCTGAGTTGGAATTCAGGCAAAATAGACCGGATCGGACCCGTTAGCTCAAGTTGACCGGGTCGATGTCGGGGGTGACGGTGATGTCGTCGGGCCATTCCTGGCCGATTAAGTAATCCGAAAGCTTCTGGCTGAAGAGAGGCATCTGTCGGCATCGGATCATGAACTGGTATCTGTAAAAGGTTTCAGCTCGTGCCAGGGGGGCAGGTGCTGGGCCAGACAAAACCACTCCCTTCCAGCCTGCTACCAAACCTTCGATTCCTTTCTTAAGATGCTCAGCAGAGAACGCGACCTTTTCCTCGTTGCGACCCTTGAGCGTAATCATGGCTATGCGGCTGAAGGGAGGATACTGGAGCTCCTGGCGATGCTCGATCTCCTGCTCGTAAAAGCCGATGAAATCATGCCGACGAGCATACTGGATCGCCGGGTGATAGGGCGTGAAGGCCTGGACGAAGACTTCCCCTTCAACATCCCCGCGTCCTGCACGGCCGCTGACTTGCGTGAGCAATTGGAAGGTACGCTCGCCCGCCCGGAAGTCGGGCATATGTAGGCTGAGGTCGGCGTAGACGATCCCTACCAGAGTTACGTTGGGAAAGTGGAGCCCCTTGGCGATCATCTGGGTGCCGACAAGGATGTCGATCTTGCCGGTGCGGAAGTCACCCAGGACCTGACGATAGTCTTCCTTGCGTTTGAGGGTGTCGGAGTCCATTCGAGCTACTCGAGCCTGAGGAAAGAGCTTACGCAGCGTGTCCTCCACTTTCTCTGTGCCGAGTCCGGAATAGCGGATACCGGGGTTGCCGCAGCTTGGCTCCGGGCAGCGGGTAGGTGCGGGGGCGCTGTGACTGCAGACATGACATCGGAGGAGTCCCTGCGCTCGGTGGAAGGTGAGCGAGATACTGCAGTTGGGGCATCCGGCCACGTAACCGCACTTGGGACACTGGAGGGAGGTGGAGAATCCCCGGCGATTGAGAAAGAGCATCGATTGCTCCTTTCGCTCCAGACGTTGGTGCAGCGCCTCCTTCAGCGGGTGGGAGAAGATCGGCGGCCCTTTCTCCTTCCGGGCTTCGCTTCGCATATCGACCACGCGGACCAACGGCAACTTCCGGTCATCGATGCGGGTGGGCATCTCTAGAAGGGAGTATTTGTTCTTCTTCGCGTTGGAGTAGCTTTCCATCGAAGGGGTCGCTGATCCTAGCACCACGACGGCTCCTTCCATGCGACCGCGCACGACCGCCACGTCCCGCGCGTTGTAGCGAGGGGCCTCCTCTTGTTTGTAGGAATGCTCGTGCTCCTCATCGACGATGATCAGTCCCAGCGGTTCCACGGGTGCGAAGATGGCGGAGCGGGCTCCGATCACGATTCGAGCCCGCCCCTGGCGGATCTTGTGCCATTCGTCGTGGCGTTCACCCGCGGACAGATGGCTGTGGAGCACGGCGACCAGCGTGGCGTGGCGCCCGCCGGAAAACCGTGCTTTGAAGCGCTCCACCGTCTGCGGGGTCAGGGAAATCTCGGGAACCAGCACGATGGCTCCACGTCCTAAGTCTAGAGCACGATCGATGGCTTGAAGATAGACCTCTGTCTTGCCGCTGCCGGTGACGCCATAGAGGAGAAACACTGAGTCCTTGCCCTCCATGGGCCCCCCCGATGTTCCACGGGCCTCACGGATAGAGGCAGGCGTGGCCTCGTTGAGTGCGCGCGTGATGCGCTCCAGACACCTTGCTTGTTCGGTGTTTAGCGTCAGCGACGTGGTGGGCAGGATTGTTTCATGCGCGTAGGGATCCCGCTCTGTGATCTGAGGGGCGATTTCTATGAGCCCTTGATCTTCTATGCGGCGGACCACCTCCGCCGTGGCCCCGGTGAGGGAGAGTAGTTCCTGGAGAGGCAGTTCACGGCGCTCCTCGATCACATGCCATACATCGGTTTGACGCCGGGTGAGCTTGGGGAGATCGCCTGTCCAGGGCAGGAGCCGTACATGGAGTCGTTCCTGCCAACCCTCCTTCTCGCGTCGAACTGCCTCTGGGAGCACACTTTTTATGGCGATCTCCACCGGGCAGCAGTAATAGCCAGCGATCCATCGAGCAAGCCGGAGCACCTTCTCGGTGATCTGACTCTGCTTGCCGATCACCTTGAGGATCGAACGGAGTTGGGTGTGTGGGGAGGATTCCGGGAGCCCAGTGACCACACCCATCACTTGTCTGGACCCGAAGGGCACCTTGACGCGCGTGCCGATTTCGACGGCTCCGGCGAGTTCTTCCGGTATGACGTAGTCAAATTCGCGTCTCAGCGCGATCTCCAGTGTCACCCGGGCGATCATGGGGAAGCGCGGAGAGGGGGTAACGGGCTAGGGGTCAGCTCAACCCCGCGTAGACATGGTGGACGTCATCGTGGTCGTCCAGCCCATTAAGAAACTCAACCACTTCTTTCCGGGCCGCCTCGCTCAATTCTGTTCCATTCTTGGCCACATAGCGGATTTCGGAGGCGGTGAGAGTCCAGCCGGCGGCTTTGAGAGCCTTGGAGACCGAGTCGAGATCCTTGATGGCGGTGGTGAAGCGAGCCCCGCGGCGACCCTCTGGAATTTCTTCCGCTTCGAGCGCTTCGACTTCCTGAGCGCCCGCCTCGATGGCGTCCCCTTCGATATCTCGGCTGGCGTCGGCATGATGCCCTTCTGCGATGCCGCAATGGTTGAAGAAGAAGGCCACACTGCCTGGAGTTCCGAGCTGTCCCGCTTTGAAGAGGCTGCGAATTTCGGGGGCCGTGCGGTTCCGGTTGTCGGTCAGGCATTCGACCACGACGGGGACCTTGTGTGGGGCGAATCCCTCATAGGTGATAAGTTCGAAAACGACTTTCTCCTCGGTGAGCCCGGCGCCCTTCTTGATGGCGCGTTCAATGGTGTCGCGCGTGACACTATGCTTGCGGGCCTTTTCCATTGCGGCGGCGAGGCGGGCGTTGAGGTCAGGGTCGGCGCCACCTAGCTTGGAGGCCACCAGGATTTCCCTCACCAGTTTCACAACCATCTGCCCGCGCTTCTGCGCGTTCGCCTCACGACCTGCCTGTTTCCATTGTGCGCCCATATGTTCAGGCAGTGTGCGAAGGTTGTGCTGCCGATTCAAGAGCTAACCTCTCGGAGCGAACACTGCCTG
>CAMAVD010000206.1 GCA_945861575.1 Akkermansia muciniphila | reverse complement strand
GCCGCTCCTACGGAGCTGGCTTTGACCCGCAGCGAACCAAGTTCCTTTCCTTATTTCAACGGCAGTGGGGCAACCGCCCTGGTTAACACGGGCAAATGAATTCACCAGCCCTGTCTGTCAGGGCGGCACCACACGCCACGATGCCGCTCCTGACGGAGGAGGATTTGGGTCACGCGTTTCTACCACGAGGTCGCGCCTACGGCGCTGGCCGACACGTCTGCGCCAGACCGATTGGGGCTATTCTAACGGGATAAAATCATTCAGCGCGGCGTGGCCGATGGAATTGGCTACGCCGGGCACCCTTCACGCGCTGCGGCTGGTCCTCCGGACACAGCCGCGCTCCGCAGAATGAGAACTGCTGCACCGCGCCGTCCGGGGCTTGTTTCGTTGGCGGGCACTCATTAGCCTCCGACAGATGACGCATCTGCGGACGAAGCAATTATCGTGAATCATACCCAATCATCGTGCCCTGAACCGTGGTGGCGGGAATGGCCGCTCGCTCTCGCTGTCCTGACGCTGACGCTCGCCTTGCTCGGCAAAGGATGGATCGTTACCGCGCTTGACCAGCCTGTCCTGTTGGTCGTCTTGCTCACGATCATCTGCGGCGTCATCCTGGCGGCGGCCGTCGCGATCGTGCGCCATGCGGATGTGCTCGCGCACCGATTGGGTGAACCGGCGGGCACGCTGCTGCTCACGCTCGCGATCACTGGCCTGGAGGTGTGCATGGTGGCGTTCGTCATGTCCACCGGCTCGGACAAGCCGACGCTCGCTCGCGACACGATGTTCGCCGTCGTCATGCTCGTGCTCAACGGCTTCATGGGCCTGGCGCTGTTGCTCGGCGGACTGCGCCACAGCGAGCAGCCCTACAATCTCCAGAGCGCGAACGCGTTTCTCGTGATGATCCTCCCGCTCACTGTGCTTGGTCTGGTGTTGCCGAACTACACGCGCGCCACTCCGGGGCCGGTGCTTTCGACGTTTCAGATGGTGTTCCTCTCGCTGATGTCCGTCGGCATCTACGCCATCTTCCTGTTTGTCCAGAACCGCCGGCATCGCGGCTTCTTCATGATGCCGGAGGAGAAGGCGGACGAGGCCAGCGCGGCGGCGGCGGAGTCATCGCATCACTCACCGAGATCGACGTTTTATCATGCCACGATGCTCGGCTGCTATGGCCGGCCGCTCGTCCTGCTCGCGAAGCAGATGGCTGCGCCACTCGACGCCATGGTGCTGAAGCTCGGCGCACCGCATGCGCTTGGCGGATTCGTCATGGCGGTGCTGGTGCTCACGCCGGAATCCGTCGCCGCCATCCGTGCCGCCATGGCCAACCGCCTTCAGCGCTCGGTGAACATCCTGCTCGGCTCGGTGCTCGCGTCCATTGGTCTGACCATTCCGCTCGTCATCGCGGTGTCGCTCGCCACCGGGCGCACACTCGTGCTCGGTGTGGACGCGCCCGATGTCGTCCTGCTCCTGCTCACGCTCGTCACCAGCATCCTGACCTTCTCTCTTCCGCGCACGAACGTGCTGTTCGGCTGCGTCCACCTGCTGCTCTTTGGCGCGTATCTCATGCTGATGTTTGACCGGTGAAGGCGCGGCCTGCGTCGGGCCCCGCCAACGCTTTGTGCCGAAGACTACCGACCGCCGGCACGATTGGTCTCATCGCCCCCAACCGCCTGGCCGAACGCGCCGTCCCGCCCACCCACCCAGCCGGACGAAGTCTGGAGCGTGGATATGACTTACAGCGAGACCACGGAAGGCGGGCTCTTCCTGGCCATCGTGCTCGATCTGCACAGCCGCAAGGTGGTCGGTCGGGCCTTTGCCGAGAGCCTGCACAAGACCCTCCCGCGGGCCGCGCTGCACATGGCGCTCGGCCAGCGCCGTCCGGCCCTCGGCCTCCTCCACCACAGTGACCGTGGCGGCCATTACGCCAGCGCCGAATACCGCGGCCTGCTGAGCGCCCACGGCCTGGACGCGAGCCTGAGCCGCACCGGCAATCCTCCCCCTTCATCCTTGTGCAAAATTATCCTTGTATCTCCCTGCTCCCAAGCGACATACTTCCCACTGATGGAAACCTCTCACTTCTCATCCATCGGCATCGCCATCGCGCTCGTCGCCACCACCGCTTCCTCCCAAGCCAACCGTGCAGGTAGCCGAACTTACGAAGGCAATCACGGTGGATCCGTCACCGCCAGCGCAGGCCGTTTCAGCGCTGGTTCCGTCAGCGCCACCGGCCCCAACGGTGCCACCTACAACGCCGGCGCCGCCTCCAATGGCCGCACCACCGTCGCCGGTCGCACTGCCACTGGCGTCAACGGCAACACCTACAGCGGCTACCGCACAGGCTACATCTACACCGGCGGCGTCTATCGCCCAGCCACCGTCACCGTGAATTCCGTCTACGTTGCCCCCACGGGCGCCTGCGCAGGCTGGGGCGTGATCGCTCGCCCATACTACATCTCCTACCCCTACTACGCCACCCACCCCGTAGAAGTCTCCGTCCAAGTCGAGTTGATCCGCCGGAAATACTACTCGGGAACCGTCGACGGCCAAGTCGGACCTGGTACCCGCCAAGCCATCAGCCAATATCAAGCCGCCATAATGGCCTCGACCAATTCTGGCAGGCTGTGAAAGACACCTCGGCGCAGACCTTTGGGGTCAAGGGGATAGGTAATTTGTCCCAGTTTCTACCAGCCGAATTATTGAGATAAAACTTTATGAGAATCAAATCCTGGGCTTGTGCTCTGTCATTCTGCTTAACGCTCTTATTTTTAACGGCGACCAACTCCGCAACTGCCGCTGTCACCGGCCTGAAGGTCGGGATTTATAGCGGCACGGGCGCCGAATCCAGCACCATCCTGGCGCTATTTCGTGCCGTGGCTGCGATGGGACACACGCCCATGGCGATGACCAAGGATGACATCGACGGCGGACTCTTGACCGTGCAAAATTTCGACGTCTTCGTCATTCCCCCGGGTGAGGACGGAAAAAAATGCTGCGCTGGTCATTATTCCGCCAGTGATGCGCTCGATCAGATCGCGACGAAGCAGGCCATCCGCGCCTACCTGAACAGCGGCGGTGGCGTGGTGGCAGAGGAAGCGGGCGCATACTTCGCTTCTCAGAACGGTGGCACTTTCGACATCTATTCCGGCAACTACGCGAATGTCACGACCCAGATTACAAAACGCACCTTTACCATTACCGACGGGTTGTTTGGCGTTGTGGGCGGGAGGCAGGAAGCTTGGCAATCGTATGGCGGCGGATACTTTCCCACGCCGCCAGCGAACGTGACCGTGGTGGCCGCCGATTCAGCCAATCAGCCCGTCATCGTCCGGCAAGCTTACGGGGCTGGCCGGCTGATCCTGACATCCTTCGTCCTGGAGTTGCGCGGCGACTCCGAACTCGACTGGACGATTTGGGACAACTGGGCCATGGGCGGTGTGCACAACAATTCTGCCGGTGTTTGGGTCATGCTCGGCCGGATGATCGGCTGGGCTTCGCGATTCCAAGACCCCGGTCTCCCGTCCATCAGTCCCACGCTGGCCAATCCACCGGGGGCGCGGATCGCCGTGGTCGCCCAGCACACGGTCAATGGCGGCGCGTGGCCGGGACTGCTGCCCGCCGTGGCGCGCGGCATTGAGTATTGTGGGCATGTGCCCTTGGCGGTCCGGTTTCAGGAGATCAAGGACGGAGGGTTGACCACGAACAATTTCAAAGTGGTGACTTTCCCCGGCGGATACGCGTACGGCTACAAAACCGGCCTGGCAGGATCTGAAGACAAGGTCCGGAGTTTCATCAGTTCGGGGGGCAGTTACTATGGGATTTGCGCGGGATCATTCTATGCGCCGTCCACCATCGTCTGGGAGAGTAAAAAATACTCTTATCCATTGCAGATTTTCGCGGGTCAAAATATCGGGCCGATCAACGACATCATTGCGTGGCCGGGCTATGCCTTGACCCCGGTCAATTTCAATGGGGACTCCGTGATCGGCAATTTGGGCACGATCCGAGTCATGTACTACGGCGGCGGTTATCACACCATCCCCACCGATGCTCAGCAGGGAACGCATGTCTACACGGCCGCGACATTTGCATCCAGTTCAGCGGCCGGAAAATCCGATCTGATCCGGTATGCCTACGGCCACGGGAAAGTGGCCTTGACCACAACTCACCTCGAGGTGCGAGCGGGATCCAACGCCGACTGGCTTTTTTGGGACGATTTTGATTACACGACCGGTAATCCCGTCACCAATCCGGACAACCCGTGGGACGTGATGAAGGCCATATTCAATAATTGGCTGACCTTGCCTTGACCGAAGGGAACCGCCTCAGTTACGCGACAATTGATCGAAACGACGGAGGTCGGCATAGGATGATAAGAGACGCTGTCAGAATGTTCGCTCGCTAAGTGCTGGGGTCGGCACTGGTGGGGCTTAGAAGTTTCTTGTTGATCGGTTTGCTAAGCGCTCCCGCGTCGCAGGCAGCTACGACCAATGTTTCCTCCATCGCGGCATTGCAGTCGGCCATCAACAGTGCCGCGGCTGCTAGGAATTTGCTTTCGCGCCCGCCGGATCGGAAACGGTCAGAACGGGGGCGGGCGTCGGGGAGTGATGGGGTCTGGCTGGCGGGTCGCTGGGGGTGGCGGGGGTTTCCGGGCTCAGTGAGCCCGACTACAACTACAACGGAGGCCGCGCGCAACGCGTCGCCGGGGACAGGAGCTTGCCGAGTTCCTTCGGCGTGTAGATCTCGACCGCTCCATCCGTTGAGGGTGACACCCGCTCGGTGTCGTCGATCGGGTTGTGTCGGATGTAACCGCGGGCCTTCGCGAAGCTGAAGAGCGTCCCCAGGACAGCGTGGTAGTTCTTGATGGTTTGTTGGGAGCCCTTGAGGCCGTCCAGGAACGCTTGAAGCTCGGAACCCCTCACACTGGCCAACTTCACCCGAAACGTGTCCCTGAAGCGACCTAGGCGCGATTCCAGGTCTTTGACGTAGCGGTCCGATTTCCCCCGGGCCTTGCGGTGCTCGGTGAATTCCTCCACAACGCTGGCAACATCCCGGTCGGGTAGGTTGCCCGGGTCATTGGCGAGAAAGTATTTCACCGATTCAATCAGGCGATCGCCCGCGCCCAGGAGTTTCACCACCTCGGCATAGCGGCTTGCAGCCAGCTCGATCGAGTCCCCCGTCGGCCTGAGGATCTCCATCGCCCGGCCGAAGGAGGCGGCGTCGGGGTTCCGCATGGCGGCCGCCGTGGTCTGTCCATTGGCGATAGGCCGAGCGATCCGGGCGGCTTCGGTCAGCGCCTCCCCTTCGTCCGCGAAGGAACGCAAGCGGCGGCTACCCTGGGAAAAGTCGGAGACTTGGAAGAGAGGATAACCTCGGGAGGAGGTCTTGTAGATGCGCACCACGGCGGACCCGTTTTTCACCACCCGGGGCCACGAAGAATCCTTCGCTTTCATGACCCAAGCGCCAGGAAAGCGTCACGAAAAGTCAAGAAACGGTTACAAAACGACGCTTCGGATTCGTTGTAAGTTGTTAATTATCAATTGGAGCCAATGGGGGGGATTGAACCCTCGACCTACGGTTTACGAAACCGTTGCTCTACCACTGAGCTACATTGGCACTGTCAGACCCATTCCTTCGCATCTACAGGAAGGTTTATCAAGCCGTTTCTGATAGAAAACCTCTGCGCCGCTCCGTCGCTTCGCCGCCAGCCCAGCCCCCCCTCCCCCACCGCTGCTGCTGCCACTCTGCCCAAACGCCCTGCCTTCGTAACTTTATCTTCACCTTATGTTCCTATTTGTCTAGCTTCCGGGCACTCACAAACATGGCCATCACTCGCTCTCCCATAAAAAGCCCCCTCTCACGTCGCTCCTTCTGCCTTTCCACCCTCATCGGAACCGCGACGATCCCCGCGCTGACCCACCTGACGGCGGAGCGAGCCGCGGCCGTGGCCCCTTTTAAGCGCTCCAACACGCCCCGGCTTCGCCTCGGCTTGGCGGCCTACTCCTTCCGTGACTTCTTCCCCGGGGCAAAAAAGAAGAAGGCCGATCCAACGGCGGCTGCCGTTCCCGTCGACAAGACCATCGACATGGTATCGTTCATCGATTACTGCGCTGAACACGGCTGGGAGGGGGCTGAACTTACCAGCTACTATTTCCCCCCTGACGCGACCGACGCCTATTTCCTGGACATTCGACGCCACGCGCACCTCCGCGGAGTGACCCTGAGCGGCACAGCGGTGGGCAACAACTTCACCTTCCCTGCCGGGCCCAGGCGCGACCAGGAGATCGCCTCGGTGAAGAAGTGGATCGATCGCGCCTCGCTCATGGGCATGCCGCATATCCGCGTTTTTGGCGGGGAGAAACCCAAGGACCTCACCTTGGAGGAGGCCAGGGCCAACTGCCTGAGCGCACTCGAGGAGGTCGGAGCTCATGCCGCACAAAAGGGAGTCTTTCTCGGCATCGAGAACCACGGAGGCATCGTTGCTGATGCGGAGGCTATTTTGAAGATCCTCCAGGAGGTGAAGAATCCCTGGATTGGTATCAATCTCGACACCGGTAACTTTCACACCGAGGACCCGTTCATCGACTTGGATCGTTGCGCGCCTTACGCGGTCAATGTGCAGTATAAGGCGGAGATGCGGGCGAAAGGGGAACCCGTCAAGCCCGCCGACATGGCACGGGTGATCCGCATTCTGAGGAAAGCCCGGTATCAAGGGTTCTTCACATTGGAATACGAATCCGCCCCCAGCCCCTGGGAGGCCGTGCCGCGAATTCTGGCACAGATGCGAACCGAGCTCGCTAAAGCCTGATCGAAGTTCTCCTTTTACCGCAGCCTGGGTAGGTTCCCACCTGCCCGTTCAACGAGTCTCTGACTCCGACCGGGACCCAAATGAGTTTCCTGTTCCGTTTGGACCTGCTCACGGATCATGAACTTATGAATTCACCTCCCCGTTCTCCAAGTTCATGGAAAGAAATCAATGGATTCAGTTGCGAAGGATCGGTTAGTAACGCGAGTTACCGGCCAAGATCTTGCGACAAAATCATGAGGGGTAAAATCATACTGACTTTTCGGAAAGTGGTTTCCTATGATTTTACCCTACATGATTTTGTCACCGTGTATTTTCAAAATGAGTTTCCTGTTCCGTTTGGACCTGCTCACGGACCATGAACTTATGAATTCACCTCCCCGTCCTCCAAGCTCATGGAAAGAACGGCTGGAAGTTCCCGCTGGGCACTGTCGGTTCTTTCCGCTAAGGTTCCTCTGAACCAAATCCTGTGGCGGAAACGAACCGAAAACCGGTTGTCCTCCTCACCGGCGCCAGCGCCGGCATCGGCCTCGCTTTGGCCAAGCTTCTCGTTCGCGAACCCTATCGGCTGATGCTCACTGCACGGAGCACCTCCCTGCACCGATTTGCGGAAGCTGGCATTCATGAGTCCGAGTGCCTTCGCCTCTGCCCCCTCGACGTCACATCGGAGGCAGATCGTCTGCGGGTGATTGAAGAAGCCAATAGAGTCTGGGACGGCGTTGACATCCTTATCAACAATGCGGGCATCGCCTATCGCGCTGTTTGTGAGCATGTGACCGACCCCGATCGGCTGGAGCAACTGAACGTCAACTACCGGGGTCCAATGGATCTCATCCGGCTGGTGCTGCCCCGGATGCGGGCACGGCGCTTCGGACGCATCCTAAACATCTCGTCCGTTGGGGGCATGATGGCCATGCCGACGATGGCCCTCTACTCGGCATCCAAGTTTGCTCTCGAGGGTGCCACCGAAGCGCTCTGGTATGAGGTTCGACCCTTCGGAATTCATGTGACATTGGTCCAGCCAGGATTCATTCGATCGGAGTCGTTCAGAAACACCCGCTACACCCAGCTGAGCGGACCCGCATCTACCCATGTGGAGAATCCTTACGAGGCCCACTACCGTCACATGTCGGGCTTCATTGCTCGATTCATGGAAAGAGCCAAGTCCACTCCCGAGGACGTCGCGCACCACATCCTGCGAATGATGCAGCTCTCCAGGCCTCCGCTCCGCTCTGCGGCAACGTTCGATGCGCATCTCTTCGCCTGGCTGCGTCGACTCCTTCCGCGGCGCCTCTACCATGAGGTGCTCTATCGCAGCCTGCCTGGAGTTCGTGAATGGGGAAGATCCCGGGATTGACTTCCCCCTGCAAACCGAGCACCTACTGGGCTCCGCGCATGAAACATCGCATTGGAATCATCGGCGGCAGCGGCCTCTACCAGATTGAAGGCTTCACTCAGCAGAAGTGGGTGAAGGTGAAAACACCCTTTGGATCCCCCTCGGATGCATTTCTGACTGGCCGCCTTTCGGGTCGCGACGTCGTTTTTCTGCCCCGGCACGGACGAGGCCATCGAATCCTGCCCAGTGAGCTGAACCACCGGGCGAATGTTTGGGCGATGAAGACCCTTGGGGTGAGCTGGATCATCAGCGTGAGCGCCGTGGGCTCACTGCAAAAGCGCTACCGCCCCTGCGACATCGTCCTGATCGACCAGTTCCTGGATCGCACGAAACGGTCCTTAGAACATACCTTTTTTGGCAAAGGCTTGGTGGCTCATATCGGTTTTGGTCACCCCATTTGCGAAGAGCTCCGTCAGCTACTTCTGAGCTCAGCACATGCCTGCAAGGCCCGGGCACATGACGGAGGCACCTACGTCAACATGGAAGGCCCCGCCTTTAGCACGCGCGCCGAATCGCTGACAAATCATCGAGCCGGCTACGATGTGATCGGGATGACGAACCTCGGGGAAGCTCGTTGCGCTCGCGAGGCCGAGATTGCTTACGCGACTCTCGCGATGGTCACGGACTACGACAGCTGGAAAGAGGATGAAGCGCATGTCTCTGTCGAAATGGTGGTGGGAAATCTAAGAAGAAACGCTGAGCAGGCCAAAGCGATCGTCAGTCGAACCCTTCCATTGATACCCGCGACACCGGGGTGGAGTTGCCATGCGGCGCTGAGCAACGCAATAATGACCGACCGGGCCTATTGGCCCAAGCCCGTGATCAAGTCGCTCAAACCCATCTTGTCGCGCTATCTGCAGACTCCGTCAGCGTAGCCGGCTGTCGTACTTATACGCAGCGTCCTGAGTAACTGCGCACGCTCACGCTCCCCCGCGCTCGAGAAAACCATAAGTGATCAGGCTTACGCCAGATGCTACCCCGCCGTATGGGT
>CAMAVD010000205.1 GCA_945861575.1 Akkermansia muciniphila | reverse complement strand
GGACAGTGTGCTTTTCTTTGTAGGACGAGAGAACTACCCTCTGGCATGGGTCGAGGGTTCCAAGTACGAGTGGGGCAAGGCCCAAGTCTTGCAGACCGGAACCGATGTGGTTTTGGTCGGCAGCGGCCCGCTGCTGAGCAAGGTGATTGAGGCGGGCAAGAAGTTGGCCGCGCAGGGCATCAGCGCCACGGTGATCAACCATTCTTTCATCAACCGAATCGACCTGCCGGTCTTCGCGGACGCCGTCAAGAAGGCCTCCGGCCGTTTGGTCACCATTGAGGATCATCAGGTTGTGGGTGGGATGGGGGCGCAGCTCTCCCATGCACTCTCAGCTGACGGGGTCGCCCATCGGGTGAAGAGCCTTGGCATTCGCGGCGAGTTCGGTCAGTCGGCCTATCTCGCCGAGGAGCTTTATAAGCTCCATGGCTTAACGACCGACGGCGTGGTCGAGGCCGCTCTCAGCCTGATCAAGGGCTGCTAGAGAATATCCTGGCTCTGAAGTTGGATAACCTCCGCGGCCTCCAGGGCACGGGCATCGGCTTCTTTCTCGCTGTCCGGACGCGGCAGCGTTCGGACACAGTCCGTGATGACGAGAGTGCGGAAGCCCAGGGACCGAGCATCCAATGCTGTGTGCTGGACCGCACCATCAGGAGAGAATCCCATCACATAGACCTCGGTGACCTTGCGGGCGCGGAGGAACTCGGTCAGACCTGTTGAGGTGCGATGATCGTTCTCAAAGAAGGCGCTGTAACCGTTCAGATCAGCGTCCTGGCCGCGCGGGAAAATCTTCTGGATGTAATCGCGCACCAAGGCAGATGCCAATTCGGCACCGGGAGTCTTTTGCACGCAGTGAACGCCCGTGAGCTTGAAGACCTGTCGCTTGAAATCGATCACCTGGCCCACCTCGCGCTTGTCGTGGTTGGACGCGAATATCTTGTGGGTCTTTGGGTGCCAGTCCTGGGTGGCTACCACCACCCGGAAGCGACGCTGAAGGCGGTTGGTCAGCGCGATTACGGCCTCGCTGTCAGGAAGTTCCCAGCCGCCTGCTGGTAGAAATTCCCGCTGCAAGTCCACCAGGATCAGGCAGGACTTCTCACGGGGAGGCGGCGGAGCCGGGGTTGGAGGGAGCGGAGTTTCGTTGTCCATCATCAAAAGTCTCGTGGGGCGGAACCCATGGGGCTGTCGGGGGCCGCAAAAATCTCGCGGATGCTCAGAGAGAGACCGGGGAGCAGGGGATCACTCAGGAATTCCTTGACCATCAGGGTGTCCCGCAGGCTCAGGCCATGGTGGGTTGCATGGTAGATCTCAACATTTTCGTAGCGAGGATCGATAATCCAGAGCCGAGGAATGCGCAGGGACTCGTAGACGTCCTTCTTCAGCACTGTGTCGTTGTTGTGATCCTCTGGATTGATCACCTCAGCCGCCAGCCACGGCTTTTCGGTCGCCACGGTCACGAGGCAGAGGTCGGGACGCAGCCGATTCTTTTCTGTGAGAATCACTTGGCTTCGCATCTCCAGCAAGCGCGTGGAGCTCAGGGTGCTGATTGCCCCGGCGATCAGACGGTGGAGGCTGAGGCAAATCGCCTCGTGTGAGGGCCTCGGAGGAATCCGAAGCACCCACTCGCCGTCGATCATTTCTTCATAGGGCTCTGCCATCTGCGAGGGCGGACGGTATGCTGAAAAGCTCCGACACCGAAGAAAAAAGTGAAGCGGCTTTTGGACGGGCGAATGGAATTGGCTGCTAGTAACTCTTGAACATCCGCACCACCGGCAGGGTGAGCTGATCAGACAGCCGAACCTCGTATCGCTCATCGACCGAGTAGCCGTGGGCGGCGTAGAGGGATGAGACTTTCAAGAGCCGGGATGTCGCTGGAGGTGGCTTGGCGCAAATTGAGCAGTGGGTTCATGCTTCCCCATTTGATTGAACGGGCTTCGTCATAGGGTGCCTTTGTTCGATAAACAGGGCCGACTCCCCGTGCCATTGGTGAAGGACATTACGCATGATCAGAGCGTGGTCGAAGGTCACACTGCCTGTTGAAAATATCGATGTGTCCGCGAAGAACGAGGACTCGACATGCTCGACTGCAAGTGGGTGAACGATCCAGTTGTCGGTCTGCAGCCGCATGCCGTCTAGACGGCAACAGTCGCTCGTGACGGAGTAGCCCACACTGCCCGCTTTGAAGTAGTTGGATGATTCAGCGAGTGATGCGAAGCAGGATGACTCGGGGAATGAGTCGATCTCCGAGGCGCGCAGTTGCACGGTCATCCGACGGTCGAAAGACCGAATGTCCATGGAAATACGCGTTTCATCCTCTTTGACGTCGAAACGGGCCAACGAGTGTTCTCCCGGAAAGATTCGCCCGCCTGCCAAATGGTTCAGGCGTGATCCGGTGACTCTTCACCCACAGCTGGCTTGCCTCTCGATCGGGGATGGGACAGTCTCCCGACATGTCTGATTCTCAACAGCTGCCGCCTGCCACCCAAGCTCCCTCCTCCTCGAAGGGCTGTTGGTTCTATGGATGCATCGCTCTCGTTGTGCTGCTCCTGCTCGCAGGTGTGGGTGCCTTTTTCGCGGTCCGATATGTGGCCCGAACCGTCACCAGCTTGGTGAATGAATATTCTCAGCCAGAACCTCTCAAGCTTCCCGAGATTACCTTGTCCTCCGACGAAAAGCGCGATTTACGACAGCGGGCTGATACGTTCAACACCGCCTTGAACACGGGGAAAGCGGAGACCCAGGAGTTGTCGCTCTCCGGTGATGAGCTGACTCAGCTTCTGGCCGACTCGGATCCGTCGGGCGTGCTGGGGAAATCGGTTCGAGTTCGGATTGAGGGTTCGGATATCCGAGGCACGCTCAGCGTGCCGCTCGAGCGTTTGGGACTGACAGGGATGGGGGCTCGCTACCTGAATGGGGAAGCTGTGTTCGACGTTTCCCTTCTCGAAGGGAAGCTGAAGGTTGGACTTAAGGATCTTGAGATCCAAGGAAAGAGCCTCCCAGCCCAGGCCTTGGCACCGATCCGTAGTGCGAATCTTGCGGAGCAATTTAATGCCGATCCAAAAATCCGAGCAAAGCTAGACCGCTTTGAGAGTGTCGAAGTCAAGGACGGCCGCTTGGTGGTGAAGAGCAAGGCGAAGTAAAGTCTCGATACCTTTACGATCCGGGGCCTGGCAAGAAAGCAGGGAACTGACGACTCCCGTCGGCTTCGGTCATACAAAAGAACCCCCCAGTCGACTGCGACTGGGGGTTGTGTTGGTCAGAGGGGTCTACAGGATGCCCGGCTCGCCGGCGATGGGGGTGCCATCGATGGTGGAAGTGCCTTTCGCCAACAGCGACTCCCGTGTGTCAGCATACCCCGGGATGATCTTGTTGAGTTGCCCCTGCGTCGCTCCCAGATGCTTCCGTAGGATCTCTCCCATCACTGACCGATAGTCGTAGGCGCGTTTGAGATAGCGGTTGTCTACGCCGAACATGGAGCCGTCGCCGATCCCTGCTTGGTTTTCTGGGCCGGTCACCCATTTCACCGGATCGTTCGGCGAGCATCCGATGACTCCGGAGCGCACTCCGTCGTAGCCTTTGAGCGCCCCGCCAGCCACCCACATCACTCCCGCCTCGGCGTGATCCGTGCCGTCATCCGAGTTCTGAATGGTCGTGCGACCGAACTCTGTCATGGTGACCACAATGACATCTTTCCAGGCGGCCTTGTCCGCGTAGCGGGTGAAGTACTTTTGCAGGGAGTAAAGAGCCCAGCCCACTCGTCGTAGGAGGTTCGCGTGAGGGCCTGTGGCTCCTCCTTGGCCTGAGTGCGTGTCGAAACCGTCCAACTGCGTTCCAGCAACGATGGCATCGGTCTTGTTGAGGATCAGAGCGGCAGCCTTCAGATTTTTAAAGAATTCCGAACTGGTTCCATCCTGCGGCACCACGTATTTGTTCGCGACGGTGGAACTGGCCGATCGTCTCCATCCTCCATTTTTCTCGGCGGTGGTGGGGAAGAGATAATACCCCTGGTTGCCATTGTTGGCGTACCACTCTGTGTCGTTGTCCGTGGGGATGTCGTCCCGGAACGTGTTGCCTTCCTCGTCGAAGTTAGGACGCAGCTGGCCGAAGATGTCCAAGGTCTTTCCGAGATTCTCGTACTGGAGCTGGAGCATGTCCCGGTTGTCTTTGCGGGGATACGGATGCTTGTTGAGCTGGGCTAGGAACGCCGAGCTCTTGTCCACGCCGGTGACGCTGGGGAGTCCCAGAAGGGAATAGCGATCGGTGTCGGTGAGATTGGTCATCGCTGCCTGAGATCCACGGAGGATAAGTGGCAGGGAGCGTTGAATGGAGACGCCTGTCAAGGGGCGCGTGGTGGCCAGGCCCGATTCGACCATCGCCCGGTAGAGCAACCCGTCACGGATGGTCGCGCTGTAAGGCGCACCTGTCTCCCAGAAGTTCTGAGAGTCAAAGTGGGAGCGGGATTGCCGTGGGTAGCCGACTCGATGGATCAACGCAAGATGTCCCGCGTTGTACACGGGGGCGAGGAACTTCAATGAGGGATGCAGAGCGGCAAAGCCGTTCCCAAGACGGATGGCCTCAGTGTGGGAAAACACCGGATCTGTGGAGACTCGTTCTGCTCCGCCGTGGGTCGCCAGTTGGGTGGCGTCAAAGCAGGGTCCTTTCACGGTGTAGTCCACGCCGTCCGTCTTGCGAATCCCGATCACCGGCCGTGTGTTGTCATCCGGATTGGTGGACAAACCGTGGTTGTAATAGGCGGGGTCCTCCACAGGGACCACTGAATTGAGGGCGTCGTTGGCTCCGCGAAGGAAGATGAAAAGCACCTTCTTGCCGCTGAGGCCAATGTTGCCCTCTGCGAGGGCCTTTTTGATCAAGGGGGGGACATCCACCAAGGTGCTCAGCGCGACGCCGAGGGTGGTCTTGAGGGACTGGTCGAGGAAGGAACGCCTCGTCAGTATCTGAGGGGAAAAGTGGTTCATACTATTGCTCCTGGAAACGGGGTGACAGCATCAGAAGGGAAACCATCCCGCGTACGCGCGTGTCGTAAACGGGAGTGCCCGGGCTGAGCACAGAGAAGGGTGAGGATGTGTTTCCGTCGTCTCCCGTGTTGAGAAAGGCGGCGGCGGTGTTGCGATATTCAGCCAGATTCCCGGCACCCTCACCTGGAAGCAGAATTCCAAGGAAGTAGCCAGCGACGTATGGGGCGTCAGTCCAGCGATTGGCGGGGAGCTTTTTCTTGAGCAAAGCAACGGGGTCCGAGAGGTTTAGATTGGCCACAGACATCCCGTCGTTCTTCTCAGGATCCCCTGCGCCCATCAGAAAGGCTTGGATGAAATGGGCACGCTCGGCGAGGGTGCCCCCGCTGATCCACCCGGCTCCCGCTTCGGGGAAACCGTCGGGCTCCGTGCGGTTGAACAGCTTCATGACCCCCATCCGGATGAGCGGGGAGGTTGAGGCGGTGATGCTGCGACCCACGATGGATTGTCCATCGGTTGAAGCGGAAAACTTTCCATCGCCAAGATCCGCCCTGAGCCCTCGGATGGCGCTCACGCAGAACTCCAGCGGGGTCTTCACTTTCTGCATGGAGCCCCCGTGCTTTCGGAAGAGCTCTGAGTCGAAGATCACCTTCAACACTTTTCGCAGCTGTCCTTTCGGAGTCCCGTTTTCCCAGGCAAGCATGCAGGCGCGGATCAGTTTGCCTTCCTCGGAAAGGTTGGGGTCTCGATAGTCATAGACGCCGTGCTCGAAGTGCTCATGCACGAAGAGCCTGCAGAGTTTGACACTGATGTATTCCTGCGTGAATGGCTGGTCCGCTAGATGGTTGATGACATCGTAGCCATCGTTGATCGCAGGGTTGCCGGAACGGGCTAGCAGCCTGAGCTGATAGTTGCGTCCTGCATAGGGAGCTCCGAAACGCGCCGGGACCGTCTTGCCGGGGAAGATGAGCTTCTCCTTGTTATTGTGGCGGCTGGTCCGAAAAGCGAAGGACCACGTGCCTACCAGATTTGAGATGGAGGTCAGCGCGGTTTGATTCGTGAGAGTGAAGTCCAGCTTGTTGGTCGTCTGAAGCGCGAAGGGATTGTCGATCTGGGCTGGGTCTACCAGCCGGACGGTCCAGCCCGTCCAAGCGCGCGACATGGTCACGATGTCGTTCTGATCATACCCGTTGTCCACGCCGAAGGTGTAGAGCTCTAAGAGCTCTCGCGTGTAGTTTTCGTTGGCGATGTTGTTGCCGTCTCCTCGGCTGCCCACGGTATCCAGATAGATGATCTGTGCCGGGCTCTCCGCGCTGATGGTGAGCAGTTCCTTAAAAGTGCCTTGAGGATTCAGAAGCACCGCTCGCCAGCGGGATACTTCTCGAAATTCCAGCCCCGCTGCGATTTTGTCCATCAGGGTGAAGTCATCGTAGTAGCGATCGAAGTAGTCGACCGTTTTTGAATGCTCCGTGACGAAGTGGTTCTCGAAGAACTGTGTGAGCACCTCCAGTAGTTGGCGCGGGCTTCGCACCGCCCGCCCCACTAGCCAGCTGCGTAGCACCCCCAGCCCTCCTTCGGTCGTCGACAGCTTCGAGTAGGCGTCTGCGATCGGCGGACGCGTCGGCGCGGCTGAGGCCGCAGCGCGGCCGCTGTCGGTGCCGGACAAACGGGAGATCACGCTCAGGTCTTGATTCGTCGGAAGATACCAGAACCCGATGGTGTAGGTCTGCCCCGCCTGATACCCCGAGAAGTTCTGGTAGAAGGAATTGCCATTTCCAGTCCCCGCTGCCGTGCCCACCAGTAGCAGACTCTTGGTCCCAGTGCGTGCCTTGTCAGCGCTTTGAACCGAGTTTGCAAAGTTAGCCGTGCTCAGCCAGCCCGTGGACAGTGGGGACTCGAATCCCGGATTGGTGAGGAGATTCGCACCGACATTCGGCTCGCTGCCCTTTACCAGGGTCACGTCGTCGATATAGACCTGTCCGGGAGCGTCCAGGTAGAAATAAAGCTTACCTGCTCCCGCTGTGCCGGTTGCAGTGAGGAAGGTCCAGCCTTCGTTTGGCGGCTCGGTATCCAGGGTGTCGGGGAGGCCTTCGGGTGCCAACTGCTCAGCAATGTAGGCGTTCGCGCCAATGGGCTTTGGCCCGGAGAGGATGCGCTCCAAATCGTCAGGAGTGGGTCCGTAAGCCAGCCGATTCAGGACATTGGCGGTCAAGAGTGCTTCGTCGCTGATGGGATCTGCGACCACACGGTAAAACCCGGTGGCCGTGGCCGAGTTCCCCTGCCATGAGAAACCGGTCAGTAGACCCAATGGATCGTCTACAAACGGATCCGCTGGAGAGGGCGCCTTCTGAATCCGATAACCGGCCGCAGCGGGATAGGGAGCCCAGTCCAGCTGAATTTGCTGTCCATTCCTCTGTAACGACCTGATGTCGGGAGCAGGTAGTGAGGTGGATCGTGCTGCTAGGGGAGCCAAGAGCACGGCCGTCGCAATGCCAGTGAAGGCGAGCGAATATCGCATAAGTGTATAGAGTGCCGAGCGCTTAAAAGGTGTCTCGTTTTCTTGGAGATCGCAAGTGGCATTTTCAAGCGGCTGCCCAAAAGCGTGAAACCTTGTGCAGCTCAGGATGGTCAAGCAAGGTGGGTTCTGACAGAAGTGTGTCTTGTCGTGCGGCTGCACTGCCGGGAAATGACAGCTGCGGTGGCCGGGAGCCACACTAATGTTTTGCCTAGGTGCGTCCCATCGCTATGGAATCTTTCAATTGGCTTCGAAGCTGCGGTGTGCGGGCTAGGTTCTCCTGGCTGGGATTCGTTTTTCTCCTGTCTCAGTGGGCGGTCGCGGCTCAGCCGTTGCCCACAACTGTCCAACGCCCGGTAACGAATTCCTGGGGAGTGAATCGTGGTGTGGACCCTTTCCAATGGCTTGAACCCGAGCCGGATCGGGATTCCGAGGTCGGGGCCTGGACGCGTGTTCAGCGCGACTATGCCCGTGCGCAGCTAGCCCAGTCCCCGCTCAGGCCCTCTATCCAGAAACGCCTTTCCAGCTGGGTGCAGCAATCGGCCCGGATTTTCCGACAGTTTCAGTGGACACGCGATCAGGCGTTCGTCCTTGTAGCGGACAGCTATCTGGGTCCTTCAAAACTTCTCTCTTTTCCAACCCAGGAGATCTACAGCAATCGTGTGGACAAGGCAGTGGTGATCGTTTCGCCCTTGGAAATCGATGCTTCGGGGTTGACCGATATCCGTTGGTTCGCCGTGTCTCCCGACGTCTCTGTGGTGGCGGTGCTGCTGGGTCGGGAAGGAGAGCATTCCCCCTCTCTGCATTTCTGGGATATTGCCAGTGGCCGGAAGCTGCCCGACATTTTGTCCGGGGTTGCGGTCCTGGGCCGAGCAGGCAGCGCAGCTTGGACCGCCGATTCAAAAGCACTCCTCTATTCCAGCTACACCCTGGGGGAGCGTGCATCGGCTCGGGTGATGCGGCACGCGCTGGGCCAGGGGGCAGGATCGGATGTCGTCGAGCTTGCTTCCGATATCGCTCCAGACGCCAGCCTCACGCTTCAGCGCCAGGCAGTGGGTCCTCTTTTTGTGGTCTCGGCCCAGCGCGAGGGGTTTGACGAGCAGGTTCATTGGGTGCGCGACCGTGAGGGACGATGGCGGGTTCTGGCCGGATCGGCGGACCACGTTGAGAAGGTGGCTTTCGGTCGAAGCCCGACCTACATCGAGTCACCCCAGGATGATAGCCTCTACCTGCTGTCGCGGGCGCGGGCACCTCACGGGCGGATTCTGCGCGTGTCGGCCTTGAACCCCACGGTCGGGCCTCGATCGGAAGTGGTGGTGGTAGAGCTGACCGATGTCATTGCCGATTTCGCTCCGTCGGCGAGTGGCTTTTATCTCTCGCTCCTGAAGGGAGGGCGTGCGGTTCTCTCCTTCTATGATCGTTTTGAAAAGGAGCCACTCAAGACGATCGACGAGGTGCCCGTGCCGGTTTCCGGGCAGGTGAGTGAGTTATACGTCACGCGGGGAGATGAGGCGATTTATCGAGTCGAGAGCTTTGTAGATGCTGCGGAGTGGCGCGGATACGATCCCAACCGTACTGCCGACAAAGCCTTTCTGGCACCCATGGCTGATACCAGTCCGGAGGAGTTCTTGGATGTGAAGGTGGATCGCATCGGGGTCAAATCTGCGGATGGCACACGTATTCCACTTTTTGTGATTCGTCGCAACGGCATGCGGGCGACTGGAGAGAGTCCGACGCTGTTGACGGGCTATG
>CAMAVD010000204.1 GCA_945861575.1 Akkermansia muciniphila | reverse complement strand
AGATATCCGGGCCGGTGCCATCGCCCTCAATGAACGGCACGATCGGCCGGCTGGGCACGTGCAGCTTGCCGCTTGAGGCCGTAATCATTTCGCCGGCTGGTACGGCAACTTTTGTGTAAGACATGTTTGCTCCCGGGTTATCCAAAAATATGCTGGTCTAGTTTGGAATTTCTTTAAGCTTGCGCTCGATCAATTCTTGAAAGGTGGCAAAGTCGCGTGCGCCGCTGATCATCTCCCACGAAGCTTTCTGAAGGGGGCGGGGATGAGGGTGGGGAAGGTTGATCCACAGATGGGCACCGGGATTGCCACAGATGGAAGGCGGGGCTGAGAGGGGGGGTGCGATCGAGCATTGGGAAGCCCTGGTTACCTCGTCTCCATCGGTGCCGAAGGGAGCTTGCTCCGCTACAACGCAAACAACGCTCCCCCCCCTTCGCTACGCCTCGTCTATCGCCACGTGGGCTCAGCCCGATTCCACTCTAGGTCAGGAGTTCTGAGGCTCCAACCCACTCCCCTTGCCGGACTCACGTCCGTTGGGGGGAGACGACGACAGGCTGCTAGCTGAAGAAGGTGGACACTGCCTTTGCTTTCACTAGCTCGCGAGGTTGTTTGAGATGGTTGTAAACGATGGTTTCGGGGTCGATGCCGAAGGCGTGATAGATGGTCGCCAAGACCTCGCTCGGATGCACGGGATCTTCCAGTGGGCTTGAGCCCGTCTTGTCGGATTTCCCATGAACGTACCCCCGCTTGACGCCCGCGCCACCGATGACGGAGGTGTAGCAATAAGGCCAGTGGTCGCGACCGTCAGAGCTGTTTCCATTCCCTGAGGTACTCACGCCCTTCTCCGGACTGCGTCCAAACTCTCCAATGGCGACAACCAAGGTCTCGCTCAGTAGTCCACGCTGATCGAGATCCTCGAAAAGCGCTGATAACCCTTGGTCAAGCATGGGGCCTGACTGATTCTTCATCCGATCCGTTAGCCCCACATGCACATCCCACGAATGATTGTCCGAGTTGGCAACCTTGGGCCAGACGACTTCAACAACCCGTGTTCCGGCCTCCACCAGACGCCGTGCCAGCAGGCAGCTTTGTCCGAAGGTGTTCTTCCCGTAGCGCTCACGTAGGCTTTCCGGTTCCTGTCCGAGATCGAAGGCCTTACGCGCCCGACCCGAAACAATCAGATTGAGCGCGCGATCGTAATACTCGTTGAGATGATACTGCTCCACGGCCTTCTCAATGTCTGGCATGGAGTCGGTGAGCGTATCCCGCAGGCGGGCGCGTCGCTGCATTCGCACTGAGAAGACCTCGGGCGGCAACTTGAGATCATCGGTGCGTATCCCGTCCATCTTGTTCAGATTCATGTCGTCTCCCTCGGGGTAGAGGGTGTAGGGATCGAAACCTTTGCCGAGGAAACCAGCGGTTCCGCCCTTGCCTACGACATTACTTTCCTGCAGAGGGCGGGGGAGCATGACAAACGGAAGCATCGGCTCCACCGGCGGCTTGAGTCGGATGATGTTGGAGCCGAAGTTCGGAAAGTCTTTTGCATTGGGCGGTTCCAATTGTCCGGACGGACTGACCTTGTCGGTCGTGTAACCAGTCATGATCTGGTAGATCGCGGCCGTGTGGTTGAAGAGTCCGTTCGGCGTGTAGCTCATCGAGCGGATCATGGTGAACTTGTCGTTCACCTTGGCCAGCTGTGGAAGGATCTCCGTGAACTGGGTGCCTGGAATCTTGGTGGAGATATTCTTGAAGGGGCTGCGGATCTTGTCCGCAACGTTTTCCTTAGGGTCCCACAGGTCGAGGTGGCTCGGACCTCCCTGGAGATAAACCATGATGATGCTCTTCGCCTTACCCCATCCCGGTCCGCCGACAATGCCGGTCTGATTGGCCTTGGCGCTGAGTTGGAAGAGTGAGCCAAGTGACAAGCCCAAGATGCTGGAGCCACCCACGCGCAGAAGGTCGCGACGGCTGAGCTTGAGATTGGTGTCGCACAGATCGGTGCAGAAATCGCCGGGGATTCGTAGCATAGGGTTTAGGGGATTTGAGTGTCGGTCTACCGGTTGAAAAGGAAGGAGGGTGTGTTAATGAGAGCCCAGGCTAGGTCCTGGACCGTAGTGAGCCGGTGATTGGCCAGCTGTCGCGTGCTGAGGTCGACGTCTTGTCGTAATTGGACCAGTGTCGGATCGGTGAGGATGGGACGGGAGGCTTTGGTGAGGGCGGTCCGAAATTCCTTCACCTGCTGGTCGCCGGGTAGGGGAACCTTGGCCAGCGATGCCGCCTGCATCAGCCCGCGGAGCTCTTCATCCTGCGTGCGGTAGTAATCCATCATGCGCCCCGCCTGGGGCGGAGTACGAAGCAGGGCAGATACTTTTGCGATGTCGGAGACATCTGCCGGAAGGCCGGGAGCCGTTGCATTCGTTCCGGTGGTCACCCAGAGACGGAAGCGTCCGATCTCAAAGGGCGACTGGAAGCGATGTTGCAGGACGACACGGAAGGTGGTGCCTTCCGCTGTCCCTACCGGCTGCTCTAAGGAGAAGGCTGCCCAGTGCGGCTTTCCTGTGGCTCCACCCACGGCCCAGCCCTCGTCTTTGCCCTGCTCGGCCTTTCCGTCGAAGACATGCTTGAGATCATGGTCTTTCTGGTTGTAGTCCGTGCGGCCGGAGACAATCCGCTGCTTGATTAGCTTGGCATTGTTGGTCTTGGACGCGGACTCAATGAAGAGCTCGCTGAGTAGAAAATTGCCGTCTTTCAAGCCAGGCCCAAATGAGCCGATTCCATCATCGGGAAGAACCTCAAGCTTAAGGCCTGTGACGGCAGCGATGGGCACGTCGAAGGTAATGAGATAGTCGAGTAGAGCCCCATTGCCGCCATAGGCGCGGATGCTTCCGTCCGGGAGTTTCTCTATGCGCGAGTTCGCGCTGGTCTTGACCTCCCGTGCATCGACGCCAATCCAGCGCGTGCCCAGGTGGTCCTCGGTGAGCCGTGATTCCCAGTCGCCCAGACGCTGTGGCAGGAGGGGCTGAAACTCCTCCACTTGCCGGTCGGTTTCTGCGATGCGGGCCTCTCTCTCCCGTTCCGCCTTCGCCACCTTCGGTGCCTGCGCTAGGAGGTAATCCAATAGGGCCTTCTCAGCCTTGGCCATCGTTTCCTGCCGTTCCTTCTCCCGGCCTTCGCGGGTCGATGCCCATACCTTTTCCGCTCGCGCCAGCTCGTTTGTCAGATGGGTATGCTCCTCCAGCAGCATGGACGCGCTCTTGAGGGCGGATTCCACTTCTTTGGGAGTGGCCGAACGATTCAGCACGCGCATGAAGATCTCCTCAATGACCGCGCTGTCTTCCTTGTTTTTTTCCACCAGCTTCGCGAGGCCATTCCGCGGGTCGTTGATCGCTCCGGAAATCGCGGGGCCGCTCAGGAGGGACATGACAGAGCCTAGGCGGATATCGTTGTTCCGCTCGCACTCACAGGAACTTTCGCGCGGGGGACGGCCGAGTGTTGCCAGGAATCCGCTGGGAACATCCACACCTGAATCCAGCAGTTGCCCTGCGCGTGTGCCGGCCTTCACCCCAGGGAAATTGAGCGTGGAGCCGGTGACTCGATACACGGCATCCATTAGGACCTCCGCAGGCAGGCGTCGTGCGGTTGCGTGGGAGTAATTTACGTGGTCGTCCACGTTCCACTCATGTGAGGCAATCTCGAGTTGGTAGGTGCGTGACTGGCAGATCAGACGGAGCACACGCCGAGTGTTGAATCCGCTGCTGACAAACTCTGAGGTGAGGTAATCGAGGAGAGCTGGATTGGAAGGCGGGTTGCCGGCACGTATGTCATCCAGAGGGTCGATCAGTCCAACGCCAGCCAGATAGCCCCAGAGGCGGTTTACGTAACTGAGGGCGAAGTAGCGGTTGTCAGGGGAGGTCATCCATTCGGCAAGCTTCTCGCGTCGGCTAGCGTCCATCTTCGGCTCGGCCGTTTTGGCAGCGAAGGGGAATATGGGAGGGGCGACCTTCCCAGTACGATCGTGGTTTACCTCACCCTCTTTCTTGTCTTTAACCAACTCAAAGAGCGGCTTGGCGCCTTCAACGGCCGAGCCGCCGATCCGACGGTCACCGCTGGCTGGATCGTTCTGCAGATCTACCTGCGCAAAGAACGCCGTCATTTGATAGTACTGATCCTGGGTCCAGCGCTCGAATGGATGGTCGTGGCACTTATTGCAGTTAAAGCGTGTGGCAAGGAACAGATGAGTGGTGTTCTCCATCGTCTCAGCCGGAGTTCGCAATACCTTGAAATACGAGGCGGCGGGATTCTCCCGGTTTGAGCCGGAGGCCGTGAGGATCTTTTTCACGAATTCATCATAGGGCGTGTTCATCTCCACCTCTTTACGAATCCAGTCACGAAACAGTTGAGCACCCTCCTCACCCAAAAACTTTCGGTTCACCTGCAGAAGATCCGCCCATTTGTTGGCCCAATGCTCAACAAATTCCGGACTCCCTAGCAGCCTATCAATCAGCTCATCACGCTTGCTGCGCGAGTCGCCCCGATCCTTTGTAAATCGTTTCACCTCCTCCGAGGAGGGAGGCAGCCCGGTGAGATCCAAGTAGATGCGTCGCACGAATTCCACATCCGAGGAGAGACCGCTCGGCAGGATCTTCATCCGCTTCCATTTCATGGCCACGAGTTCGTCGATCTTGTTGTTCGCAGGTTGGTCCTTCCAGACGAAGCCGCTGCGGTCGCCCATGACTGTGACGGTTGTGGCCGCGTAGGAACCCTCATAGCGGGCCAGGATCGGAGCTTCCCCACGGCGCAGGGAGGTCACGACTCCCGTGGTGTCGGTCGCGGCCACATCTCCGTTGCCGCTTTCAACGAATGCCTCCGACGTGACATCGCGGGTTTTGCCGTCGGCGAAGGAGGCAACCACGCGGATCTGCTGACGCCCTCCTACTTCCTGGATCACGGGGTCTTTGGGAGAGAGTTCGATGCGGACTACTCGCGCAGATGTGGGGTTGTAAGTGGCTCCGCTGGCGATCCACTGCCGTAGGATGGCGTAATACTCGGTGTCAGTCTGAGTGCGCTGACTTCCTTCGTGGGGCACCGCACCGGTGGCCTTCAGGAGCAATAAGCTGTCGTCGGGGGAAGCCACGGCCACGCGACGGGAGGCATGGTCGTCGGTGAAGGAGCGTAGGTCGTAAATCGGATCATAGCCGCGCAGCGAGAGCTTAAAGCCATTCCTGCCATCCTTCGCACCATGGCAGGTTCCTGCATTGCAGCCGAGTTTGGAAAGGACTGGGTTGACGTCCTGGGTGAAGTCGGAGTCGTAGGTATCGCGGAAGGCGGTCAAATCGACCGGGACGGATGCGGTCTTGTCACCCAGGGTGATCGTGATCGCACCTTTTCCAACCTTGCCTGCGGTAAAGTGGCCGGACGGGGTGATCGTGCCCACCCCCTCGCTCACTGTGTAAGTGGCGATGCGCGTTGCGTCTGCCTCCTCGCCCTGGCCGAGCTTCGCGGTGACGAGCAATTGCAGGTGCTCTGTGCGGCTGGACAAGCGAACCTCGGAGGGGCTGACCTGAAGGCTCTCGACCGTGCGGCCCTTGGGAAGGGTCTCCTTGACGGCGACGTCTTTCCGGGTGGATGCGGCGCGTTGTTCGGTGATCTCGGTGCTCGGAGCGGACTTCTTGATCTCCGGAGCCGCCGGGAAGGACGCGGTGGCCTTGCCGCTGGCTACGTCGATCAGCCGGATTTGCCCGTCGCTGCCCGCCATGGCCAGGACCTTGCCATCTGGGCTGAAGCGGACGGCGTAGACGGCGACATTGGTGAAGGGCAGGCTGGCGAGCGTGCGGACATCCCCCGTTACGAATTTCTCGACGGCGGCGCGTTCCTCGGCGGACTGCGCCGCCACCTCCTTCTCGTGGATGGCCTTGAGCGCTGGCGTGAGAGTGGAGTCGAACTCGGCGGAGTAGATATTGACCGAGCCATGGCCGTCCAGGCTGGAACCGGCCGCGATTCTTTTGCCATCCGGGCTATAGGCGACGCTGAAGATGCGCCCTTCCATGGCGGGGAAGCGACGAATGAGATTGGCGTTGTCGCCGATGCGGCGGGAGGTTTCTCGGACCATTCGGTAGATCTGGGGCACGCCATCCGCACCTCCCACCAGAAGCTCATCGCGTGTGGGGTGGCGTGCGATGGACTGTAGACCGCCCCGGAGAGCGCCCGGTGTGATGGATGTGAGATTGTCGACAAAGCGTTGCGAGGCTACCTCCGTCAGCTTGGCAGACATGTCTCGTCCCACCGAGATCACATGCGAGCCGTTCGTGGAAAAGACCGTATCCAGCACCCAGTCATTGTGCGCGCCTTGGTAGAGGACCTGTTTGCCGCTCGAGGCTTCAATCGCGCGGAGCGTTTTGTCGGGGCAGCCGAAGGCGACCAGTTTGCCGTCGGGTGACCAGCTCACGCCGTAGAGGGTGTCAAAGCCGGAGGATACCGACAGCGTCAACTTGCGCTTCTCGACGTCCCAAATCTGGATCTCGCCCAGACGCGAGGGCTGTCCTGCTGCGACAGCGAGTTGACGGCCATCCGGCGAGAAGCGGAGGGATTGGATACGGTCGGAGAGCCCGATCAATCGGCCCGCGAGTCCGCTTCCGTCGGCCTTGTGGAGCAACACCTCGTGAAAGCCGGCAGCGGCGATCAGTTTTCCGTCCGGCGAGTAGTCCAGCGCGGCGATCACCGGGTTGCTGGTATAGATCGGCGGATGCTCGACATCGTATTTTTGACGCGCGTTGGCTGGCGTGTCGTCCGCAGCTCCCTCCACAATCCAGCGGCGGATTTTATCGATCTCGTGCTCCGCAAGGGGAGGCTTTCCCTTGGGCATCTCCGCCTCACCCTTCACGGGCAGGATCTGTTTCAGAAGGTGGCTGGCGTCGGGTTGGGAGGCAACGACCGGCTTCTCTTTGCTCTCGCCTGCCAGCAACAGGTGGGCGTGATCCGTCATGATGTAGCCACCCTTGGCCTTGGCGGGCTGGTGGCATCCCTGGCAGTTTGCCTGGAAGATCGGACGGATATCCTTGTAAAAGCTGATCGGCTTAGGAGCGGCAGGCACGGGGTCTGCCGCGAGCAACGCGGAGGAGGCGGCGGCGCCCAGGAGAGCGGCGGCAAATCGAAATGAATGGGTCATGGAGACTACGCGCAAGATCGGTGTGGAGTGTTTTGACTATTAATAGACTTGCCCGGCAACTCTGCCAAGACTTGTTTCATATCAAATCGGTGGACAATACGCTCGCTGCCGGAGGGGACGGACGCTCATCTGCCCCTACCTTGCGATCTCGTCTGCTGGTCTTGGGAAAAGCGAAAAGCGGCTGTGCCGGTGATGTCGGTGCTCAGAAAGGAAGGGCACCAGTGACGTTCGACATGGGCAACCACCAAATCGGTGCCGGCGAAATGGGAGACGCCTGGAGGGCGTTCCGGGTTGTACATGGTGTCGGTCAGATCGCGAATGAGGGCGACCTTCATGCCCATCTTCACCATTTGACGGATGGCGAAGGGACGTCCCAGGACGCACATGTTGAGATGCACCCCGCAGAGGATGACATGGTCGATTCCGCGCTCAGCGAGGAGATTCCAGGTTTCCTGGCCGTTGTCGGTGATCGCGTCAGGCTCAGCGATGTCTATGAGGGAGTTCTGACGGGTCCAGGCTTCCCGGATGGTGCACTTGGTGGGGGTGCAGTCGCAGCCCATGTCCGAATCATCGATGGGAAGGACCGCTTCATGCTTGGGATCCGTCCAACACCAACTGGTGCCCCAACGTTCCAGGGTGGACAGCGGCTTCGGGGTGGCGGCGAACTTTGCCGCCTGGGCCCGCTTCCTCTGGGGTGTGTCCTTGTAGAAGTCCGTGCAGCTGCTGGGTGCATGGATGATGAAGACGCCCCGGTTGCGAGCGGCTTTGACGGTCGCGTTGAGCGCTGGCGCGAGTTCGACCACCCGCTTGGAAGCGGATCGGCACCAGTGGTCGTCCCACATGTCGCAAATAATGAGGGCGGTTTTCTTGGGTGCCCAGGACTCTTTGACTTCCTTGGCGCGGGCTGGCGCAGCGCCGGGGTCCGAGGGACGAGAGCGGAGATGGAGCTTCAAAGGAGATGAATCTGCGGCCTGGGCCGACAATAATTGGAGAGCGAGGCAGCACACCAGTCCGGTGAGGGTCTGCCGCAGTCTCTGGTAGTGAGGAGCCATTGAGCTAATTATTGTTCAAGAGTCGGCCGATGGCGAGACGATTCCGCTTTTCCACCGCATCGAATCATTGCAGTGTTTTGGCCATGCGGAACCCGATCTACGTGGCCCTGGATGTGCCTTTGGCTGAGACTGCCCTGCAGCTGGCCCAATCCCTTTCGTCTTCCGTGGCCGGTTTTAAAATCGGCAAGGAGCTCTTCGTGAGCGCTGGGCCTGACCTAGTCCGGCGCATCCGTGACACCGGCGCATCCGTCTTTCTCGATCTGAAGTTCCATGATATTCCCAACACTGTTGCCAAGGCCGTGGCCGCCGCCGTTCGCCTGGATGTGCAGATGCTCACGATCCATGCCTGTGGTGGCTTGGAAATGATGCGCGCCGCCGAGGCAGCCGCGCAGGAGACGGCCCACGCTCTGGGGCGTCCGGCCCCGCTGGTTCTGGGTGTAACGGTGCTCACCAGTCTATCGAACCCCGAGCTCAATCAGGTTGGGGTGGCGGGCAGTATTGGTCACCAGGTGGATCGGTTGGTGCAGTTGGGGGTGGATGCGGGGATGCGGGGATTCGTCTGCTCTCCCTTGGAGGTGGCTAACTTACGCACCCTGATTCCCGAGAGCACCGCGCTGGTAACTCCGGGGATTCGAGGTCCGGGGGATGCAGCAGGGGATCAGAAGCGAACCTTGAGTGCGGCGGAGGCGATCGAGGCGGGAGCCACCTGGCTGGTCATCGGTCGACCCATTTACGCTGCCGCAGATCCACGGGCAGCGGCTCAGAGGATACTGGCGACATTGGAGCAGAGGGTTTAGGAGACATGGGCGCCTTGGGGGGAGGCTTGCGCCAGGGAAATGTTCTCCCCCTTGAGTTCCCGGCCCACCGACAGGTCTAAGTCCTGGGCAATGCACTCGCTTCGGACTTGCTGGAGCAGGCACCAGCCGCAGTGCTCCAACATCTCCTGCACTTCAGCGTCCGTCGCAGACCACCGAAACGGTTCACCACCCAGGCGAAGCCACAGGGCTACCAGGCGGCTATGGGGTCTAAATCCGATGGGCCCCACTG
>CAMAVD010000203.1 GCA_945861575.1 Akkermansia muciniphila | reverse complement strand
AGCGGAACGGATCAGAGGGTAACCACTCCCAGAAAGAGGTACGCCGATTCTCAAAGATGGAGTGGGTGATCGTGGGTTTGCTTAAAGTAGCCTGTCTTTTTTTGGATATTGTTCTTTCTAATTTAGAATCAAGTCCTAAGTTGAATTCGTTCCCAACGGAATGTTCCACGTCACAGGAAGTGATGGCTTGCCCGGCCAGCCACTCCCACAGCCAAAAGCCGAGCCATGAAAACTGCATCTGTCCCCATCCCCAAGGCATCCCACAGTCGGACATTAACGCTCGCTCTCGTCGTTCTTGCGAGCGCGCTCACTCCCATCGCCAAGGCAGCATCCGATCTCTGGATACGCGATGATGCGAGCGACACCGGCGCTGAACCGAACACGCTCTCCGCCCAGTATTACCTGAGCGACGACATCTGGATTCGTCGTACGGCCGATCTCAACTACGACCCGCACCCCTTCCCGGCGGCGTCTCCCACCTGGATCCCCCAACCGCACGAAGGTCCCTGTTACCGCGATCCGAAGTCGAGTTCACCCAATTACATCTACGTTCGGGTTCGCAACCGGGGAAGCACCGCCTCCACGGGGAATGAATGGCTACGCGTCTACTGGGCCAAGGCCGCCACGGGGCTCAGCTGGCCAACCGACTGGAACGATCACCTCGACAACCCCTGCGGCGGCACCCCTCGGCTCTACGGCTATGAGGTGACGAAACCACGCAAGAATGCCGTGGGTGCCACGCCGACTGAGCGCGCCGAGTATTTGGCAGCCATTCAGGCGATCGATGCCGCCCCCTTCGAATTCCCGGGGGCCGTCAGCTATTGGGATAAACAGAATGTGATCCACCAAACCGTTCTGAACTCCCTCGCAGTCCCGGCAGGACGCCGAGCCCACGGCACCTTACGCTTTCTCCAATGGCATCGGGAAATGATCAGTCGATACGAATCGCTGCTCAAGGAAAGCAACCCGAAAGTCACCCTTCTTTACTGGGATTGGACGACCGACCCGACCCCTATCATCATCGGACCCGTCGGCTTCATGGGGCCCAGCACTGGCCTCATCGGCGCTCCGTTCGCAGGATGGGGCATCAGCCGCAGCAAGATCCCGGGTGCCCCCGGCCTCGTTGACTGCGATCCGTCGAGCCCGGGCAGCCAGTTCTTCCTCAGCACGGCGAATGAGACCGGAACTATTTTCGCTAACACCACCTTCTCGGGATTCTCCACCAGCCTGGAGGGGACGGCGCACAATTGTTCACACTGTTATATCGGTGGCACCACCTGCAGCCCGGCGACAGGCGCCCGGGACCCTGTGTTCTTCATGATCCATGCGAACAACGATCGACTCTGGGCACGCTGGCAGCGTTTGAACACCGATCGCTTCACACCCGCCACGGCCTACGACGCCATTCAGAACACCTCCTCGGTCACGAACCACTTCGAGCCCTGGGCGGGAGCGGCCGGCGTCAGTCCCTGGCTAAATCAAATCCCTGGCGATCCCGATGGCTATCAAATCTCCAAGAACGGCACCAATCATTCGATCGTATTCCCGCCGGTTTACGACGATGTGCCTCTTCGGGTTCCGGTGCTTCAACCCGGGGAAGCCTGCATCGTGGAAATCCCCTTCTTTCCCCCGCGATCGGTGGAATGCGGCACCTTCAGCGACCCGCAGCATCTGTGCACGCTCGCGCGGATCGAGACGTCAACGAACACTCCCTTCGGAATGGCCGTGACCGAAACCTCCAACCTGGGTGCCAATGTCAAAAACAACAACAACATCGCCTGGCGCAATGTCACAGTGAGCGACTGCAATATCGGCCCCTTCTTCGCGCGGATCCATCGTATCGGCGCTCAGGGTGAGATTATTCGCAACGCGGGTCTCAAGGTGGCTCCGATCCGCATCGGCTTCCAAGAGGCGCGCGAGGGTTTTCGATCCCTCTTCGGCTTCGGCCGCGTGCGCGTACGACTGGAGCAGAACCTCTTCGATGCTTGGGTGGCAGGGGGGGCCAAGGCGAAGGGTATCGAGCGCGCCGGAGAAAACGAGCTGCTGATCTTGGGCGCGGATGCCTTTCTCGACGGGATCGTGCTAAAGCCTCGCGAATTTGGTCGCATGGATTTGGCGTTGGAGCTGAACAAAGGCTATCAGCATCCCTTTGGCGAGACCTTCAACCTGGATGTGCTTCAGTACGATGCCACACAGGGGCAGGAGCCCGTGGGCGGACAACGCTACGTGCTGGACTTCAATCGACTTCAAGTCTTCCCCAAAGGGGGCGACTGGCGCTACCTGGATGGAGGCAAGGTGGCTCCCAAGGGATGGACGGAGCTAACCTACTCCGACGAGGGATGGAATCTTGGCACCGGACTTCTGGGCTACCAACGGGGCGATGCAAGCACAGAGCTTGTCCCGGATGTGCAAAGACCTCTCACCGCCTACTTCCGAAAGACCTTCGAGCTTTCAGATCCCACATTCCTAACCAGCTTGGCCGCCCTCGTCACGGTGGATGACGGGCTGGTGCTGTATCTGAACGGACAGGAGATCGCCCGTCGCAACATGCCGGAAGGCCCCCTGACTCACAACACTCCTGCCCTCAAGCCTCAGACAGGTCTGCAGGCGCAGGCATGCTACACCCTCGACCTTTCCGAGCACTTGAAGCTGCTAAAGCCAGGTGCCAATCTGCTCGCCGCCGAGGTGCACACCTCGCGCGAAAACATTCAGGGTGGGATCGGATTCGACCTGGAGCTGGCAGGCAATGTTCCTCAGGCCCCCTTCCAAACGCCGATCGCTCAGGTCCTCAGCCCAGCGAACGGGGCCGTGATCCGTCAGGGCCGCGTCGTAAAGGCGGCGGTGCAGGGCTTCGATGCCGACGGCGACCTGGCAGAGGTGCGCTTATACTTTGAAGGCAAGCTTCTGGCCAGAGGGCCCGGATCCGCGCTCGAGGCCTTTCTTCCCCGACTACCAAACGGTCTACATCGTGTTTCCGTGGAGGCCGAGGACCAGGTGGGCAACAAGACCCGAATGGAATCGGTCTTCCAGGTGGTTCCGAATCTATTCCCTGCGATCACAACTGTGCTTCCTATGGATGGCATGGAGATGATGGCCGACGAACCCTTCAAGACCGTGGTCGAGGCCACCGACGAGGATGGAACGATCAAGGAAGTCCGCTTCTTCGCGCGGGATCATGAATTCTTCAACTCCCCAAGGCTGCCGCTGGGCAAGACAAGCCAGCCGCCTTATGAGGCCATCGTCCAAGGTCTGCCGCCGGGAGGATACATGATCTGGGCTGAAGCCACCGACGATCAAGGTGCGGTGGGTTATGGAGAACCTGTGCATGTCATCCTGATAGGGCTCGGCCAGCCGCCCGTGCTCACCATCCGACCTGGACAGCAACCCGGCCTGATCGTGGTTTCCTGGGAGGTTGCAGCGCACGTGCTCGAGCGGGCTCCCGAGATTACCGGCCCATGGTCGCCCCTCCTCAACGCGAAGAGCCCGTTCACTACCAAGGCAGCCAACAAGGCGGAATACTTCCGCCTGGCTCCCGAGGTGCATCCGCACTGAGCCACACTATTATCTTGTGGGAGCCTTGGAGTGTTTGCAGCATCCTGACGATCTGCGTTGCGAACACTCCATGACCCCAGCGGAGAACACGGGCGTCCCTGTCTCGATGGCTGCTCCCATCGGAGTCTTTGACTCCGGGGTGGGAGGGCTCTCCGTCCTCCGCGCCATCCGACAGGAACTGCCGGACGAGCATCTCGTCTACGTGGCCGACTCGGCCAACGCGCCTTACGGCAACCGGCCCATCGACTTCATCGAGGCCAGATCTATGGCCATGGTTGAATTCCTGATCGGACGCGGAGCCAAGGCGATCGTAGTTGCGTGCAATACCGCCACGGTGGTTGCGGTGGCGCGGCTTCGTTCTCAGTTTAGAATTCCTATCGTGGCGATGGAGCCGGCCATCAAGCCTGCGGTCGGGTTGACTCGTTCCAGAGTGATCGGCGTCCTGGCCACGCATCAAACCCTGGCAAGCGACTCGGTCCACCGCCTCTGCATTCTCTACGGCGGGAAAGTCCGCATCCTTCTGCAGCCTTGCCCTGGATGGGTTGAATGCGTCGAGGGCGGAGACTTGCTGGGGGTTGAAACCCGAAGAATAGTGCAGTCCGCACTCGCCCCGTTGATGAAAGCGGGAGCCGACACCCTGGTTCTAGGTTGCACGCATTACGCCTTCCTGCGCGAAGCGATCACCGACATTGTGGGCCCAGGAGTGACCCTGGTCGACTCCGCCCCTGCGGTCGCCCGCGAACTCGCCCGCCGCATCAGCGGTCACCGCCGGACATCGGATCCGTTGAGTCCTGCGTGTGAGCAGTTCTACTCGACCGCCCCTCTAGATGAAGCGACCGCACTCCTGTCCCGACTCTGGGGCAAGCAGGTCGTGGTCCGGCCCGTCGACGGAGGCCTAGATTGCGACTAGCAGCCTGTGTATGGGTCGCATCGGACTGGGTGCAACTCGTATCGATAGGCGCGGCTATCCCTCTCACTCATATTTCAGCACGACCTTGCCATTCAGAACGGCAACAGAGGTGATCCGAAGCTGGGTGGCGGCTCGCAATCTCCAGAAGGCGGCTCCTGCCGGAAGCGGAACGGTAAAGGTGCGTGCCACCGCATCAGCCGTGGCTCCGCCCACAGCCGCGTAGGTGCCAGTAATAGTGGCTGCACCCTCTAGCTGCACAGGCGTCGAAGAAACCACGGTTACGGAGCCGACCATCCCTGCATGAATGTTGCAGCGGTAGGGAAACACGCCCGGCGTATTGAAGGTCACCTTGCAGGAGGTCGCGCTGATGGCGGAATTCCCGCAGAACGGGTCGGTGCCCGTGCCGGTGACTGTGTGAAAGCCCGCAGCCAGCTCGAACTCCACGGTGTCGCCCTGTGCGATGGCGAGGTTCGATGGGGTGAACACATTGTTGCTCACGCGCACTTTGTGCGCAGCAGCCAACGCTGAGGTCCCGGACCCCATGCATAAGCTGAGGAGGAGTCCGAGGGCAAGAGGGGAAAGATAAAGGGTTTTCATGGGAGCCTGATTAACGACGACACTAAGAAGAACTCTCTAAAAGACAAGAAAGATAAAGGACCAATATCCCACCAATCGCCGCTAGACCGGGTGTCTCGCTGAAGGTGCCCGAATTATCGAACGGGATTCGCTCCGAAGGTTCGCACGATCCTAAAGAAGCGGCCCCCAGCCGGAGCGATACCGAGGACAATCGGAGCATTGCCCAGAAGCGTCCCACCTCCGTCGTTAAACGCCCCCACACGCAGCGTCCCTCGATTGTCTACGATGCCTGATTGGGCAAGATTCAGACTGCCAATGATGGAGACTGTCACTGAGCTCTGGTCCAACCTGAGCACACCACCAAGATTCAAACTCCCGTCCAGAGTCGCGGGCACCTGGAAAAGGAATTCGCCACCCGGGTCATTGCTCCAAGAGGATGCCCCAAGCAGCTGTGCGCCATTCTGCACCTGAACCTTGAGCTTGCCAAAGTTGAGGTCGCCCCTCAGCCGCAGAAGTCATCGGAGCATCGTCGAAGAATCGAGTGCGCACATAGAGCAGAGCTGGTGCAGAGTCTACCTTTCCGTCATTCACACGATACTCCAGCGCATGATGTCTCCCAGGAGGGGTGAGAGTGCGTAGTAATGGATCACATCGCGTCTGTCATCTCCACCGAAGTCCACCGATTGGTATAGCTGTCCACGCCCCGAATCGCCGTTCCAATGAACCGATAGCGCCTCGCTGGATCAAGGCCGCTGAACCGGTAGGTCACTACGTCGGTGCTCTCCAGTTCGATCGATTGATTTGTGCCGCTGCTCCCAGCGGAAAAATCCACGAAACCGCCGAACACTGTCTGAGCCGGAGTTCCCGAAGCGGGGCACAACTCAGCCGCTCTCTCACTCCGGGAACCCATGCAGAGCTGCAGCTGGGGGCCGTGAGCGGCTTGGTCGATGTGCCAGGTGTTGTCGCCACAGAGGTTTTGATAAAGTCCCTACCTGGACTCACGAGACCCAATCCCGCACTGAGCTTAGGGACCGTGCAAAAAAAATCGGGTTTTGCTGGATGAGTCCTAACAGTATGGCGAGGCACGAGAGAGGAGCATACCCTGAGCGGTCTGTGACGAGCGAGTAACGACGCTAGAATGTTAGGAGGACCCAGCCCTTCGGGGCGGGGCGGTGCCAGGCCAGCTGCGTCGTTGCTCGTCAGTTACAGCCCCACTTCGGGGATGCGCCTTCCTCGCGCCTAGCATCTGGCCTGGCAGCGCTCCCGCCAAAACCAGAAGTTATTTTTGCACGATCCCTTAGTGCCGTCCGGATTGCGCGTTGGCAGGGTCCATCAGACGACGAAGCGCCTCGTCTGGACCTCCACCAAATTGTCGCCAATAAAGTTCCTTGAATGGATTTATCACGGGGCCGACCACCTGCTCATTGACCAGCAGGGGCTGCACACTCTCCCACCAGAAATCATAGGCCACTCTCAGCTTTGCCGCCACGTCGGGATGGCTAACGATCAGATTAATGGCTTCTCCTGGGTCGCTCTTGAGATCGTAGAGCTCGGAATCATTCACCAGTGAATATCTAGCGTCCCGGATGGATGCGCCTTTCCATTTCGCTTCCGCAGCCTTTCCCCGTTCCCAACGACCGATATGCGTGACGAGATGTCGATCCGGCGCGCTCGACTGCGGATCGCGGAGCAGTGGAAGCAGGCTGCGCCCCTCGACCTGCTTCTCCAACGCTTTCTGCGGCCATCGCCCCGTGATCTCTGCCAGGGTGGGCAAGATGTCGATATGGGCCGACAAAACTCCGCAGTCCTTCCCTCCGCGAAAACCAGCCGGCCAACGCCAGAAGGATGGGACACGCGTTCCGCCTTGGTAAGGGGTGTTCTTGCCCCCTCGCCGTCCCCCGTTGAAATGCTCGACCCCCACAGTCCCTCCATTGTCGGTCAGGAAAACCACGAGGGTATTGTCTGTGAGGCCCCATGCCTCGAACTTCTGCATCAAGGCACCGAACTGATCATCAATGTTCTCGATCATCCCATAGAACTTGGCCGCCAGGTCGGAGACCTGCCCTCGATACCGTTTGAAGTAGGCCTCAGGGCACTCAAGCGGAGCGTGCGCGGCGTTCAGGGCCACATAAGCGAAGAAGGGCTGACTCTTTCGGCGCTGACGATCGATCCAGGTAGTGGCCTCACCAAAGAAAAGATCTGTGCAGTACCCGCTGGTTTTCACAAAGCGGCCATTGTGCCAGAGAACGGGGTTGAAGTAACGGTTCCCCGGTGCGTCCCCACAACTGCCAGGAAAGGTCTGTCCGATGCCACCGCCTCCGTGGATGTAGACCTCGTCAAAGCCGCGGCGCTCAGGTCGGTAATCCGCTTCATCGCCCAGATGCCATTTCCCGAAGATACCCGTAGAATAACCGGCGTCCTTTAGGACCTGCGCCAGCGTGGTTGCTTTGAGCGTCAACCGCTCCCGCTCGAGAATGGTATGGGTGACCCCGTTCTTGAACTCATGGCGACCGGTCATCAGTGCAGCGCGGGTGGGCGCACAGGTCGGGCTCACATGAAAGTCGGTAAAGCGGACACTCTGGGCGTAAAAGGTGTCGAGATGGGGCGTCTTTACGAAGGGATTTCCGGTGCAGCCCAGATCTCCATAGCCCTGATCATCGGTCATGACTAAGACAATATTGGGAGGAGCCGCGGCGTGCGAGGCAAAGGCTGTGGCAACCCCCAGAGCTAGCAGGAGAAGAGTTTGCTTCATAGACCTGAGGAGGATGCGTCTCTCATCAGCGTCCACCTCTGTTCGACATCAGATCAGTGCGCGAGCACGAACTTATGCAGATGGCCAAATTGGGTCCACTCAGCGACGATCAAATTCCCGGCCTTGTCCATGGAGGCGCCGTGAGGGGAATTGCAGATCCCATCTTTCCACTCGCTGATGGGAAGGCCGTAGTTGGCCCGCTGCTTCTCGTTCGGGTTGTCGCCGACCTGCGCCACGATGGCACCGCTCTTATCGAGAACCGTCACCCGGCCCTGAAGTTCCGGGAAGATGGCGTATTGGCCCTGGATATGCACTGCTGCGGGCATCCGCAGGTCTTTCTGAATGATCTTCACGAAGTTTCCTTCGAGGTCCCAGTGCTCCACCCGGTTGTTGTTTCGGTTGCACACCAGGAGCAGGGGTTTCTCAAAACGCGTGTCGAGGGCAATTCCATGGCAGGTGTTGAACTTGCCCTCTTCTTTGCCGGGACCGCCGAACGACTTCACGAACTTGCGATTCTTGTCAAACTTCAAGACATGGTTGGATCCGTAGCCGTCGGCCACGAAGATGGAACCGTCTGGACCCACGGTGACCGCGCAGGGATTAAAACCTTGAGGCGCCTTGTACAGACCCGATTCCTTGGGGAACTCCAGAGTCCATTCGGTCTCACCGGTCATCTTGAGCTTCACCACCTGATGGTCGGACGGTCGGGCTCCATAGATATACTCGACCCCGTTCTCTTCTCGGATCTCGAGACCGTGGATGCGCATGGGGCCAAACGTCCGTAGAAATTTTCCCTGGGGCGTGAACGCTACGATGCCGCGAATGCTGTCGGTCGTCACATAGACATTGCCAGCTTTGTCGATCACCACCCCGCCATGGCAGGGGCCTAGGCGTTCGCCGCCTGGGGTGGATTCGAAATAGGCAGGCGCGATGTTGTATTTGAGCGAGGCCGCCTGGGTCGGGGTAAGACCGACGACCGCCAATGCGCCGAGGCACAGAAGAGTGAGCTTGAGTCGATTCATGGAATTTTTCATGTGGATCTGCACGTGAACCTAGCGAGACCCGAGGCGATTGTCCCGAAATTTTGTAGGGAAAGCAGCGGACGAAACCCGGGACAACCCCGCCGCGATCGATGCCGATCGATAATCGCCCCCCAAAGATTCCTGAAGATTCCAGCAGCCCTGGACGTTGGGGTCTCCCACTTGCTTCCGTGTGGCTTACGCCAGATGCTACCCCATCCGTACGGGTGGCATCCGACGTGAGTCGGATCTAACTCCTCCCACCCCCAGCGCGATCTCACGCCCTCTCGCGTTCGGAAAGACCATAAGTGATCAGGCTTACGCCAGATGCTACCCCTTCCGTATGGGTAGCATCCGACGTGAGTCGGATCTAACTCCTCCCACCCCCAGCGCGATCTCACGCCCTCTCGCGTTCGGAAAGACCATAAGTGATCAGGCTCACGCCAGATGCTACCCCATCCGTACGGG
>CAMAVD010000202.1 GCA_945861575.1 Akkermansia muciniphila | reverse complement strand
GGTGCCGCCGAAGCCGCTGACGATCTTGCTCGGGTTCTCCTCGCGGAAATTGGGATAGAGCGTGCCTAGGCCGACCGCCATACCGTTCAGGGTGAGAGTGATGATCACCGTCGCAAGGCAGAAGAGCGCGGTTTGCTGGCTATCGAATTTGAGGAACAGACAGGAGACCAGGATGAGGCCCAGGGTTAGGAACATGGACAGGCTGGTTGCGACCCAGAACTTGATGGCCACCACCCGGGCCAAACCTGAGGGCGACATGCCAACGATCCAGAGCCGCTTTCCTTCGAGCGAGAACTGGGGAAATACGAAGCGCGTGGTGAGGGTGGCGAGGTTCAAGGAGCAGGCACCGAGGTTCAAAAAGGCCACTAGATAGATCCAAAAGCGACTGGTGAGCTGTTCGGAAAAGTAGCGGATATTGAAGATGTAAACGGCCAGAAGTCCGAAGAGCATGAGAGTCTGGACCCATTGGGTTGTGTCCCTCCAAAACATTCGGGCATCCTTCAAGATCAAGGCTCGCACATCGGCAGGCATCCCCGGGAGGCCTTGCAGGGCGGTCTCGGCCCACGAGATGCCATAGAGGGAGAGGGTCGGCACGCTAGAACGCAGGCCTTGCTTGCGCCATTGCCAGAAAAGGGTGTCTCGGCTCTGTGTCTCAGCAGCCGCTCGGTAGAAGAGGGCTCCCAGCCGTCGCGTGACCACCGTGCTGAAGAAGAGGGCATTGCTTAGCAGGACCAGAAGGAAGAAGCCCGACGCGGCCAGAGCGCCTTCGGCCCAGTGGATCATGGCTGAGGTCAGCCAGTAACTGGGCAGCAGAGGGAACTGCGCGAAGCGAGTGCGGCTGAGCATTCGCTCCATCATGGCCACCATGCGTCCCCCTCCCACATCCTCCGGGACCGGGCTCGACTGATACCATATCACGGCGGCCGCCCCCAGACAGAGGACGCCGGTCAGGCACATGACCTGAAAGCTGCGTCGATCCATGAACCTCGCGATCACAACAGCCCCCACGCATCCCGCCACTCCCGGCAGGACGATGAAGAGGCAGATCAGCAGGATGGACAGAGGATAGAAATGCCAGGCGACCTGCTTTTCCAATCCGAAAGCGGCCATCATCGGTGCGATCAGCAGCAGGAAAGCCCAAGAGGCCAGCACCGAGGATTCCAGCATCTTCCACTGAAGTAGTGTTTCGAAGCGGATCGGTTGCGTGAGCAGGAATGACGCTTCCCGATTCTTGAAGAGATTCGAGTAACCGACGACGAGATTGCTCAGCAGTAGCAGGATGAAGAGGAAGGCGAACAGCAGATACATCAACGGCTCGGTGAGGAGCGTTCCGACCCCTGGGAAGCGATGGATGAAATGGAAGGCTGACCCGAACAATCGATAGCTGACGATGAGATAGCCAAGGAGAAAGCCGACCATCATCAGGGTGAGCAGGGGAGACTGACCTCGGATCGTTCCAAGGCGCCGCCACAACGTCTTCAGGCTTACCTGAAGGAGCAGACGCAGAGGGGAGCGGGCGTCCAAATCGTCCCCCTCGGATTCCGTCGCTGACGGCGGCTTGCCGCTGTTCCCTCTCATGGTGTTCGCTTCTGACTCCCTGCGCTCAGCCCGTTTAAGAAGATCTGGCGTGTGTGGTCCCACGAATTTATTTCACGAAAGCTTCCCAGTTCGAGAGAGTCGAGGTAGCTGCGTCCCTCTCGAGATTCTTGAACCAGACGGTAGGCCTCTTTCTGGAAAGCCGCGAGATCGAAGGCGGGCACGTAACGCGCGAATTCACCGAACACAGGCCGATAAGTGGACAGGTCATAGGCGAGCACGGGCACGCCACAGATCAGCGCCTCGCCTACGACACGCGGCGAGCCCTCATGACGGCTGGGCATGAGGAAAAGGCGACTTGCCTTGAAGAGGCGAACCTTGTCGATTTCAGAAATGAAACCGGAGAACTCCACGCAGTCCTTCAACCCCATCTGCTCGATGCGAGGAGCCAGGAGCGGCTGTACCTTCCCCATCAGGAGAGCTCGAAAACCAGGGATGCGGGTGGACAGAAACTGGATCGTGGCTAGGAGATCATCGATGCCTTTCTGGCGATGGACGCGTCCGATCCAGCAGACGTCAAAGCGCTTGGTTTGCTCGGGAACCCCGGCCGCCATACCGCTATCCACCCCGTAGCTGATGGGGGACATCTCCTGAGCTTTAAAGCCCAACTGGAGAAGCTTTGGCTTCATCTCGGGATGAAGATAGAAAACGTGCTTGTCGCGGCAGGCGCGGAAGAGGCGCAGGGACAAGTTCTGACTAAACCAATAGTGCAGCGAGGCCAGCCGTCCTGCTTCGACGTCGGGTCTGCTCTTTTGAAGAATTTGTCCGAGGGTCGGAGCTTCCATGTGGAAGACTAGGGCTTTTCGTCCGGCCTTGGAAACGAGAGCCGGCAGCGAATCGCACCAGTAGTCGGTCACCGAATAGACAATATCCTCGCGACCGATTCGCTTCAGAAGCATGAGCGATCGAACGCAGCGCTCGACATAGTCGCAGAACATCTGCACCTGCCCTCGGAACGAGCCCTCGTTGATCTTCGAGCGGCGCTGCTTTTCCGTGAGGATCACCTCAACCTGCAGTCCTGAGTTGGCCACATGCTTGGCCAGGGCAGGTCCTCCGAGGAAAGTGACCGAATGGCCCGCACTTATCGCACCTCGAGCGAGTTCGAAGAAGTGGATATCGCCCCCGCCTACCAGGTCGCCCCAAACCGCGTTCGCGATGAAGTAGAGTTTGGGTTTCATTTTTCCTGACTGTCCTTGTGTTTCTGGCGGGGTTGCAGCGCTGCCTCGGCGGCCTGGTCCTTGCCGCGGGTTAGGTAGGTCAGCACACCCCAGGTGATACCGAAGACGGAGGCGACGCATGCCACGGGATGCCAGAGCCAGGCGGGATGCCGGGTTCGGATGAGTCCACGGACGGTGTGGAAGAGGGGGCCTACTAGGGTGGCGCAGTAGAGGCAGGCCAACCATCCGGGCACCCGCGGCCGGAATTGTGTCCAGGAGACCTTCTTCTGATCACGCTGTGCGAGAAAGTGGAAGGTCTGCCGACGACGCTTGCGAATGAAATCGCTCAGGCCTCCGACCACATAGTGATGCACGCCCTGAGCCCGGATTCGCAGCCATTCGCCGCGTCCCTTCTGCGCGAGTTCCAGAACGATGGTGCAGTCCTCGAAGAGGTCGTCCGCCGTGAGATGCGCCAGATCGGAGCGACGGAAGACGAAGCCATTTGCACCCATCGGAAAGGCCAAGCTTCCGGCGGGAAAGGTCCAACGTTCCACGCCGTCCACGCTCGCAACGAGCACGGGGTTGACGCTCATCATCCAGGCGACCGGATCGCTGATGTGAAGCAACTGGGACAGGTAAACGCAGAGGCTATCCATTCGCGGGGAGCCGAAGTAATAGCTTTCCAGTCCTAGGGTCTGCGGGTTGGCCTCCAGAGCGGCGATCGCCCGGCGTGTGAAATCGGGGTGGACGATCTCGTTGTCGGCGTCCACGAAGATGAGGTAGTCCCCGGTAGAGCCGGCAAAGGCGACGCATTTGCCTGAGTCATAGCCACGGCGGGGATTGTGGAGGATGAGAGCCCCGTAGCGTTTCCCGAGGTCGCGGGTGGCGTCGGTCGAGCCGCCATCGGCCAGGATGATCTCCATCAACTCTGGCGGGTAGTCCTGGCCGCGAATCGATTGGAGGCATGACTCGAGAATCCCGGCCGCATTGAGCGTCGGGATCAGGAAGCTGACTGTCGGCAAACGTTTCACTCGGGGCCGGACGCTAAACTGAAAAGCCGGGGCCGTCATCTGCCAAGATCTTGCGTCGGACTTAGCCTCTCCCTAAAGCCGTGCTCTTTTGCGAAGGCTTTATGGGGAAGACCTAGAACCGTCCCGGCTGTTCCCTGGTGGTACCGCAAAAGAATCGGCCCCCACAGCCAGAAATACGGTCCGGTGGGGAAAAATCGAACAGCCTGGAAGGACGACTCGATTCGTCCCGCCCGCGCTACCCCATCAGACGATCACCTTGCGAAGCACTTGTGCGGCTTCCACGCCGGTCAGGCGTTGATCCAACCCTTGATACTTGTAGGTGAATCGTTCGTGGTTGATGCCCATGAGGTGCAGGATCGTCGCGTGGAAATCATGCACGCCTACCGGATCCGCGACAATATTGTAGGAGAACTCATCCGTCTCACCGTAGATCGTTCCGCCTTTCGCGCCGCCTCCTGCCATCCACATGGTGAAGCAGCGGGGATGATGATCGCGTCCGTAGTTGTCTTTGGTCAGGCCTCCCTGGCTGTAGATGGTGCGGCCGAATTCTCCACCCCAGATGATCAGGGTCTGATCAAATAGCCCGCGTGCCTTCAGATCCTGGATCAGCCCGCAGGTGGCTTGATCGATGTCCTTACATTGCATGGGCAGACGGCCGCCGACGTTTCCATGATGATCCCAGTTGTTGAGATACACCTGTACGAAGCGGGTTCCGCGCTCTACCAGACGTCGGGCCATCAAAGCGGTGTAGGCAAAGGTGCCCGGCTTGCGCGCCTCGTCGCCGTAAAGGGCGTAGGTCGAATCCGGCTCGCTGGACACCTGCGTGAGCTCTGGAACGCTGGCCTGCATTCGGAAGGCCATCTCGAATTGCTCGATGCGGGTGTGGATTTCTCGGTCCCCCACCTTCCGATAGTTCATGTCGTTCAGCGCTCGCAGGCCGTCGAGTTGTGTTCGGCGCAGCGACGTCGGCACCCCAGGCGGATTGTTGATATAGAGGATCGGATCACCGCTGCTTCGGAACGGGACACCCGCGTGCTCTCCGGACAGAAACCCGCTGGACCACAGTCGGGCTGAGATGGCCTGGATCTGTTCCTTATTGGTGGGTTCGGCAACCAGTACCACGAAGGTGGGCAGATTGGCGTTCATCGATCCTAGTCCGTAGCTGGCCCAGGAGCCCAGGCAGGGACGCCCCGTCACCTGATTTCCGGTCTGCATGTAGGAGATCGCCGGCTCGTGGTTGATGGCGTCGGTGTGCATGGAACGGATGAAGGCAATGTCATCCACGCATTTGGCGGTCTGGGGTAGAAGCTCCGAGACCCACATCCCGCAGCGTCCGTGCTGCGCGAATTTGTATTTGGATGGCGCGATGGGAAATCGCGTCTGCCCGGACGTCATCGTGGTCAGCCGCTGGCCGTTGCGGATGGACTCAGGAAGATCCTTGTCGTACCACTGTGCCATCCCCGGCTTGTAGTCGTAGAGGTCCATCTGAGACGGACCGCCGACCATGTGGAGGTAGATAATATTCTTCGCCTTGGGAGCGAAGTGCGGCAAGAGCGCTCGCGCGGGATCCGGCTCCGACGCGCCTCTCAGCGCAGATGGCCCCATCAGGCTGGCCAGGGCGGCGTAACCTACCGCGCTCTTGCCGCGGGAAAAAAATTGTCTCCGGGTCTCGTAGCTAACGTAATCGTCAAACAGACTCATGGCGAATTCCTTTGGTGAGGCTTACTTGTTGAGCACTTCGTCGAGATTCATCAGTTGATTGGCCACCAGCGTCCAGGCCGCCAGCTCGGATTTGGACCCAGCCGAGGGCACGCCGGACTCTCCGACACCTAGAAGCTTTAGCGCCTCGTCCTTGTGCTGCCTATAAAACGTCAGGTAATGATCCAGATTCTGTCGAAGGACCGCACGTTCATCGCCTGTAAATGGGCGTGCCAGCAGCTTGAAGGCGATCGCATCGAGTCCGCGGTCCCGATTGCCGCGTCCCCGACGGATGCCTTCCGCTCCCAGATACCGCGCGGCCTCGACACACTGAGGGTCATTTAGGGTTGCCAGCGCCTGCAATGGGGTATTTGTCCGCTCGCGACGCAGGCAGGACGTTTCCCGGCTGGGCGCGTTGAAGATATCCATGTTCGCGGGAGGAGCGGCCCGCTTCCATAAGGTGTAGAGGCTGCGCCGATAGAGCGCGTCGCCGGAATCCGCGTGATAGTAGCGCGTATTGCTCTCGGGCATGGCCACGGCTTCCCAAACCCCTTCCGGCTGATAGGGCTTCACGCTGGCACCTCCGATCGTCCTGCGCAGGAGCCCACTCGCGGCCAGGCCGTAGTCGCGGACCATTTCAGCATCCATTCGGAATCGAGGTCCACGGCTGATCAATCGATTGGCGGGATCCATCTCCTGCTTCTCTGGGGTCGTCTCGGCCGATTGACGATAGGTGGAAGAGCTCAGGATCAAGCGATAGAGGCGTTTGACATCCCAGCCGCCTTCGCGGAACTCCACAGCCAGCCAATCGAGAAGTTCCTGATTCACGGGTGCCTCGCCCATGATGCCGAAATCCTCGGAAGTCTTTACCAGCCCCACTCCGAAAATTTCCTGCCAGAATCGGTTGACCGTCACGCGGGCCATCAGCGGATTCTCAGCCGAGATCAGCCATTGGGCGAGACCAAGCCGGTTCCTAGGCGCAGACTCCGGCATCGGGTTCAGCGCGGCGAAGACGGCAGGGTTCACCTGATCTTTCTTCTGATCGTATTGCCCTCGCATCAGCACATAAGCCACGCCCATCGCGTTGGTCTTCTCCTTCTGCACATGGGTGAGGGGATGATTCAGTCTGAGTCCAAGGGATTCCCGATCTAGAGAGGCCAAGCGACTGACCGATTCCCGGGATTCAGGTCGCAAGGTTTCGAAGTGATACTCTTTGAGCAGCTGCTTGGGTTCAGGCTTACGTTCCGCAATCGCCTTGGCAAACCAATCGCCTAGCGTGTCCATCCCAGACAGAACGCGCACCTCGGTCGGCATCAAGGCTCGCGCGTAAATGCGGAAATCCTGGACGGACAAACCGTCCAAATGGCGGCCGTCCACGGTGGGTGCAATCTTGAACGGCGTCTGAGTGCGGATGGTTCCGGTCAAGGAACGAATTTGATCCGTCTCCACCTCGGTGGCCCTTCCATCGACGAAGAGGCGCAGGCCTTCCGGGCGACCGGTTCCATCATGAACCACCATCACATGCTGCCATCCGCCCTTGCGAGCCACGCGATTCTTGGTTCGCAGACGAATTCCGTTCTCCGGCCACGCATGCGACAGGTGGAGGGAATAATGACCGTGCTCATGCAGAAGGTCCCAGCCGCGTCGCCTCTTGTCGGTCTCACGACGGGAGGCGATCACGGCCTTGCCGTCAAACGCCTCAGGCACCCAAACCCATCCGCCGACCGAGAACGCGTCGTCCCGATCCACATCGCCGAAAGTGGGAAACTCTGCGGTGGCACCTTTCTCAAAATGCACATTGGGCCCGGTCTTGCCTTTCGGGTTCACGCGAAGAGTTCCTATCGGCTTTACCCACTGCGTGGACCGAACGCCCACCACAGCAAGCTGATTGGACTTCCCATCATCGAAGGGCAGTCGCGCTTTGAATCCATTCGTCAAGAGCTGGGCTTTAATGTCGTCCAGACGGACCACCGCCACCCACGCCTCAAATTCAGCCTCGGCATTCTTGCGGGCCTGATCCACAGCCTTGCGAGCGGCATCCAGTTCTCCGGGGAGGGCCAGTTGACGTGCCTTTGCGACCGGATCGGTCACCAACAGTAGATTCGGAGAACTTTCCTTCACATTGCCGTCGAACCCTCCTTGAGTGGTATTCCTGAAGAAGGCGGACATAGAATAAAAATCCTTGGTGCTGATCGGGTCGAACTTGTGGTCATGACACGCGGCGCAATTGGCGGTGAGTCCCAGCCAAGCCCAGGAGGTTGTTTCCACTCGGTCACGGGCATAGCCAGCCAGATTCTCCTCTTCGATCGTCCCTCCCTCGTTGGTCGTGGGATTGCATCGCTGAAATCCAGTAGCAACGATCTGATCTGTCGAGGCACTCGGAAGAAGGTCTCCCGCCAGCTGTTCTATGGTGAATTGATCGAAAGGAAGATTGCGATTGAAGGCCTGGATCACCCAGTCGCGATAGGGCCACATTTCGCGGTAGTTATCGAAGTGAAGCCCGTGAGTGTCGGCATACCGGGCCACATCCAACCAATAGCGCCCCCGATGCTCGCCCCAGTGCATGGAGCCCATGAGGCGATCCAGGTAACGTTCGTAGTAGTCTGGCGACCTGTCCTTAACAAAGGCCTCGACCTCCTCGGGTTTGGGAGGCAGTCCCACGAGATCCAAGGAGAGACGTCGGGCGAGTGTTCGACGATCTGCCTCAGGTGCCGGGGACATACCGCGCTGTGCGAGACGCGAAAACACAAAGGCGTCGATGGGATTGCGCACACGCCCCTGGAGAGCCCCGACGGTCGGTGCCGAACTGCGTTCTGGCTTCAGGAAGGCCCAGTGAGGCTGCCAAGCGGCTCCTTCCTGAATCCATTTCTTCAGGAGCGCCCGCTGTTCTGGCTTGATCTCCTTGTGCGACTTGGGCGGTGGCATCACCTCATCAGGGTCCTGCGTGATCACCCGCTGCCAGAGAGGGCTGGTGTCAGGCTTGCCGGGAATGACCGCAGCGTCCCGCTTCGGTGTCGATTGAAACATGCCTTCGCGCGTGTCGAGACGCAATCCCGCCTTGCGGGTCCCTGGGTCGGGTCCATGGCAGGCGAAACAGTTCTCCGAGAGGATAGGGCGAACATCGCGATTAAACACGATGGGTCGGTCCGCCGCATGCAGCGCGGGGCTTGCCATCAGGCCACCGATTATCCCTAGAGCCCTCGAAAGGACGGTGCGCCAGTGAAAAGGTCTGAATGCAATGGACATAGCCAACTTCCGAAAGGTCATATCAAGTGAGAAGACGTCTTAGAAGGCCCGCTTCTTCAGGGAAAGCTTTGGCCAAGGGTGCCCTTTCTCACTAGGGAAAATTCCTAGCCGCAACGCGAAGGAACGTTCCGGCCGTCTCTGGCTGAACTTCGCTTGCAAAAAATGGCGACAGATTTCGGCAGGCAGAAAGCATACTGACATCGTCAGAGTCGGTACAGGCACCACCAACCGACGTTCATGAACCCGCACGACCACAGCCCTCTTCCAAACTCGAGACACCATCAGTAGGGCCGTTTCATGGATTCAGCCTGGGGATGGCGAGGACGCTCCACTGCCGTCTTCGACCCCGTAGCCGCCAGGCCTCGGAACATGCCGAAGTCAGTCTTCGGTCCGCCCCCCCCCCGAATAACCAAATTTTTTCCTTTTGAAGTCAGCGGGTTTCAATAACGTCAGTTACTCACTCGAATGAAATCGTTCCTTAGTATGACTAAGCATTGGGTCATGTTGGCCGCCGCCATCCTGACGACGCACGGACTTTGCGCTGCCGACCGGCTCGAACTGAAGAAAGGCGATCACATCGCTTTGATCGGCAATTCCCTGGCCGACC
>CAMAVD010000201.1 GCA_945861575.1 Akkermansia muciniphila | reverse complement strand
ATGGTCGAGAAGGCCATGAAGATCAACGAGAAGCTTAAGAAGCGGGGCAAGGTTCTTGAAGAGGTCAGCGCCGCCGAGTTTGAGGACATCGCTCACGATGTCGGCCTGCGACCCAGTCCTCCGACGTCCCAACATAACTAGGCTCCCGCTTTCGGAGCCCCCGACCGATGCTGGATAGGACGCAACGCCGTCGGATTCTGGTTTTTCTCCTGCTTCTTTTGATCGGCAGCGTTCTTTTCTGGGAACGCCAGCGCCACTGGAAGGAGAGCAGCCAGGACCCCTACATCCTCAGTGCCGCCGCCCGCTACGGTCTGCACCCCGCCTTGGTGAAAGCGGTGGTTTGGAGGGAGAGCGGCTTCGATCCGTATGCGCAAGGCACCCGCGGGGAGCTGGGCTTGATGCAGATCATGCCTGCCACCGCCTCCGATTGGGCGAAGGAGGCGAAGGATGGCGCTTCCTTCAGGCGTGCGATGTTGGATCCTGCGAGAAATACCCGCGCGGGGGCCTGGTATTTGCGCAAGCTCTACCGTCGCTATCTTGCGACCGATAATCCGCTGCCCTACGCTTTGGCGGATTACAATGCAGGGCGGGGTAATGTGCTGAAGTGGGCCAAGGGAGACGCGGCCACCAATAGTGCGGTCTTCGTCCGTCAGATCGGATTCCCGAGCACACGGGACTACGTTATAAGTGTCATGGAGCGCTATCAGCATTACAGCCAGGTCTTCCCCCCAAAAAAGTCGATCTAGCAGGCCCTCGTCATTTAGACATCGTTTTGCGGGGTGCCCGCCTGGGCAATTGAATGGTTCTGGGTATTTTTGGAGGCCGGCCTGCTAGAATCCAAAATCCGGCTGCCGGATTTTGAGGGGCAACAGGAGCAGCCTGTCACGACGATTCCTGCGAGATGGCTCAGTAGAATCGACTCCCCAATCCGCGCTCACGCCCGGTCGGGGTATTGCCAACAGGCTGCTGTTGACTTAACCCGCTCGTCCCTCATGTTGGTGTCTTCATGGGATTGGAATACAAAGACTACTATCAGACCTTGGGCGTGCCACGTGCCGCTACGGCTGAGGAGATCAAGAAGGCCTTTCGTAAGCTGGCCCGGGTGTATCACCCCGACGTGGCCAAGGACAAGAAGAAGGCCGAGGAGAAGTTCAAGGAGATCAATGAGGCTTACGAGGTTCTGGGCACACCGGAGAATCGCACGCGCTACGATGAATTGGGTGCGGAGTGGAAGCAGGGCGACGGATTTAGGTCCCCACCTCGGGGGCGCCAACCTCGGGGTTCTCAGGGTGGGGCGCCGGGGCAGGAGTCGGAATTCCATTTTGGCGGCACCGGATTCAGCGATTTTTTCGAGCAGTTTTTCGCCGGGCAAGGCGGTGCGGGAGCGGGAGCACGTCGTGGGCGTGGAGGCCCTTCCTTCCAGGGGGGAACGTTCGCGCAGCGTGGCAACGATCTGGAGAGTGATATCTTGGTGACCTTGCAGGAAGTTTTTGAAGGATCTGTAAGAGCGGTGTCCCTTCGGTCCGGTGAAGCGGGGGAGGGGGGGCACGAGGAAGCCACCTTCCGGGTGCGTATTCCCAAGGGCGTTCAGGAAGGGCAGCGAATCCGGATCTCTGGAAAGGGAGAGAGCGGTCACGGCGGGGCTGAGTCCGGGGACCTTTATCTTCGTGTGCGCGTGGCGGCCCATCCGGACTTTCGCGTGAAAGGTTCAGATCTTTATCACGATCTGGACCTCGCTCCCTGGGAGGCCGTTCTCGGGGCCAGCCTGAGCGTGCCGACGGCCGACGGCCGGGTGACCGTCAAGATTCCGCCCGGGACCGGCGGTGGGCATCAGCTTCGTGTCCGTGGACGCGGACTGCCGCTTCCTGGCGGTGAAAGCCGCGGTGACCTTTACGTGGTGGTGGCGGTTCAGATGCCCACCCGCGTCAGTGACGCTGAAAAAGCACTCTGGGAAAGCCTCGCAAAGACCTCGGATTTCAAGCCGCGGGAAGGCTGAGCCTGCTTGCCGTTGTCCCGTTTCGAGAAACCCATTGACGCACTCGGGACCCTTACCTACGCTGCCTGCGACGCGGTTGAGCGGTGTAGTCCGCAGCGAGAATCCCTCGTTTTTATTAACTTTCGAAGAGTGTTGAGCGCATGTCAGACCCAGCTGGCTTATCAAAAGGTTTGGATGGTATTATTGCGGCTAAAACGTGCCTGAGCGACGTTCAGGGCGACGTGGGTCGACTCATCTACTGCGGCTACGACATTGACGAGCTTGCCGGACAGGTGACGTATGAGGAAGTAGTGCATTTGCTGCACCACAATCACCTTCCCAATCGCAAGGAGCTGACGGAATTGCGCGCCACGTTGGCAGGTTTCCGCGACCTTCCCAAAGGCGTCATTGATACGATCCTCAGCCTCCCCAAAACGACCCCTCCGATGCACGCGTTGCGCACGGCGGTATCCGTGTTGGGTTGCTTTGATACGACGGCGGAGGATGACTCCCAGCACGCGCAGCGTCGCAAGGCGCTTCGCTTGGTCAGCCAGATTCCGGTGGTGACAGCCTATTTTCATCGGAACCGTCAGGGGCTCGATCTGGTGCATCCGGATCCGACGTTGGGCGAGGCAGCGAACTTCCTCTACATGATCAACGGCACCAAGCCGACTCCCGACATGGTGAGCACCATGGATCTCTGCTATGTGCTCCATGCGGATCATGGGATGAATGCCTCGACTTTCGCCGCGAGGGTGACGATCGCCACGCTGAGCGACATGTACTCCGCCATCACGAGTGCCATAGGCACTCTGAAGGGGCCGTTGCATGGAGGGGCGAACGAAGGGGTGATCAAGATGCTCCAGGAGATCGGGAGTCTTGAGGCGGTGGATTCGTACCTCGAGGACGCTCTGGCCCAGAAGAAAAAGATCATGGGCATTGGGCATCGGATCTACAAAGTCCTTGATCCCCGTGCGCCGCATCTCAAGCGGATGGCTCAGAAGCTTAGCGCCCAGATCGGCGAGCCCAAGTGGATCCAGATGAGCGAGCGTATCGCGGAGCGCATGCTTGCGGCCAAGCATCTCCATGCGAACGTCGATTTTTATTCGGCCACGGTTTACTACTCGCTGGAGATTCCCACAGATCTGTTCACGCCGATCTTTGCGATCGCGCGTACCTCGGGCTGGACCGCCCATGTGTTGGAGCAGTTGGCTGACAATCGGCTCATTCGTCCGCAGAGCACCTATGTGGGCCCTACCGGTTTGAAGGTGGTGCCCGTAGATCAGCGCTGAGCCGATTGGGCTCTGGAGCGCAAGGCCCCGCGTCCTCCTACCGCCTTCCGTTCCTGGAATTCTGCCGGGAGTAACCTAGGGAGGACCTGAGGTTCGGGAGGGCTGTTGGTGTTGTTAATGGAATGAATTTGGCCTCGTGCAGGTTCGGGCAGTGTCGCCCTTTCCAATGAGGCCCTCTGGATCACGATGAACATTCACGAGTATCAAGCGAAGGAACTTCTCAAGCGTCACGGTGTCGGTGTGCCGCCGGGTGAGGTGACCGATAGCGCCGAAGGCGCTCGCAAGCTGGCCGAAGGTCTTTTTGCCAAAGGTGCCGGGCTTGCTGTCGTCAAGTCCCAGATTCATGCCGGCGGTCGAGGCAAGGGCACTTTCAAGAGTGGCTTCCAGGGAGGCGTCAAACTTTGCAAAACGGCCGACGACGTCTATGAGAAGGCGAAAGCCATGCTCGGGAATGTCCTGGTCACCAAGCAGACGGGCCCGGAAGGGCGTCTCGTGAGCAAGTTGCTGATAGCGGCTGCGCCTGACATTAAAAAGGAACTCTACCTCGCGGTCCTGCTGGATCGAAACAACGGCCGCCCGCTGATCATGGCGAGCACCGAGGGCGGTGTGGATATCGAAGAGGTGGCGGCTCATACGCCCGAGAAAATCGTGAAAGAGCATGTAGATCCGGCCGTGGGGATCATGCCCTATCAGGCACGCAAGGTGGCGGCCGCTCTCGGACTCAAGGGAGACGCGTTTAGCTCGGGAGTGAAGCTGATCATCGCGGTCTATGAGACCTGGTGGAAAAGCGATGCTGCCATGGTGGAGATCAACCCTCTCTGCATCATCACCGGCCCTGATGGCAAGGATTTGGTCGTAGCTGTGGATGCCAAGATCAGCCTCGATGACAATGCCCTCTACCGACATCCAGATCTCCAGGCCATGCGCGATCTTGCTGAGGAATCTCCGCTGGAGATCGAGGCGAGCCGTTTCTCCCTGAATTATATCAAGCTGGATGGGAGTATCGCCTGCCTGGTCAACGGAGCGGGTCTGGCGATGGCAACGATGGATATTATACAGCACTACGGCGGCGAGCCTGCGAACTTTCTGGATGTGGGGGGTGGGGCGAGCAAGGATCAGGTCTCGGCGGCCTTCAAGATCATACTGAGCGACCCCAATGTGAAGGCGATCTTCGTGAACATTTTCGGTGGAATCATGGATTGCAATGTCATCGCCACCGGTATTGTTGAAGCGGTTAAGGAAACGGGCCTCAAGCTCCCGCTCATCGTGCGGCTGGAAGGGAATAATGTCCTTGCTGGCAAAGCGACGCTTCAGAACAGCGGGCTCACCATCATCAGTGGTGACACGATGTCGGATGCCGCAAAGAAGGTGGTCAAGTCGGTGGTTGGCTAAACGCAGCACGAATATTTCCCATGGCAATTCTTGTTACTCCCCAAACGAAGATCCTGGTCCAGGGCATCACGGGCAGCTTCGGCGCGCGGCATACTCAATTGAGCCTGAGCTACGGATCTCAGGTGGTCGCCGGTGTCACTCCAGGCAAGGGCGGTCAGTTTTTCGAAGGCAAGGTGCCGATCTTCGATACCGTGGCTGAGGCGGTGAAGGTGACGGGCGCAACGGCGAGTGCGATCTTCGTCCCGCCCCCGTTCGCAGCGGATGCGATTCTCGAGGCGGTGGATGCGGACCTCGATCTGGCCGTTTGCATCACGGAGGGTATCCCGGTGATCGATATGGTGCGCGTGAAGCGAGCTATGGAAGGGAAGCGAACGCGTCTGATCGGGCCGAACTGTCCCGGAATCGTGACGCCGGGCGAGGGCAAGGATTCGCATGGTGGCTGCCGCATCGGCATTGCCCCAGGCTACATCCATAAGAGGGGAAATATCGGCGTGGTTTCGCGCAGTGGTACCCTGACCTACGAGGCCGTGTTCCAGTTGACCTCAAGGGGAGTTGGACAAAGCACTTGCGTCGGCATTGGCGGGGATCCGGTCAATGGGACGTCTCATCTGGACGTCATCAAGTTGTTCATGAGCGATCCAGACACGCATGGAATCATCATGATCGGTGAGATCGGAGGCAGCGCCGAGGAAGAGGCGGCCGAATGGATCCGTGTGAATGGGACCAAACCCGTGGCGGGTTTCATTGCCGGTGCCACGGCTCCTCCGGGACGCCGGATGGGGCACGCTGGAGCGATCGTCAGCGGCGGCAAGGGCACAGCGGCTGCTAAGATCGAGGCGTTTCACGCCGCTGGCATTGGTGTCGCTACCACCCCGTCGGAGATGGCGGACACGCTGCTGAAGCTGATGCGCTAGTGCGGGCCTTTGGCCGGTAGATGCTGCGCTGTTGTCTCAATCCGGAATAGATGCTTCTGAGGGTCGCACTTGGCCTTACTTGATCTGATTCTGAACCTGTCGGCATTGCTGCTTTGGCTCAATTGGAGCTATCTCACCTTGTCACGAAGGGAGCCAGCGGCTCCAGGTATCTCGCTTGCAGGCACCCTCAAGACCACGGTCGCGCCCCACATTCCCCGCTGGCCTTACCTTGCAGGGCTCCTCGCTTTGCTTCTCGTTCGAGCCCTGGTGTATTTCACGATTGGCTCGAATCTGAGGACCAATATGACGCTGTCCCTCGGGCTCGTCTCCATCGCGTTCAACCCGCGGTTGGTGATGCGCATGTTTCTTTTTTCAGGGCTGAGCTTTGCCGTTTTCACAGGAGTTTTCTACTACGGACTTCTCCTCTTCTCGGTGATCAACCGACAGGTGACCCAGCCAGATACGTGCCTCCGCCTCGTGCGGCTGCACCTGGGGCGCGTCCATCGATGGCCGGTCTGGCTCCAGATCCTCATCCCCGGTCTGGCTACGGCGCTTTTCTGGATGCTCCTCGCTCCCTTGCTCGAGTGGCTTGGACTCTTCCCAGTGCACGCTTCCGGGTTTGCCTACTGGCTTCGCGCTCTGCTCATCGGTGTGTATGCCTATCTGTCTTGGATTCCCCCGCTGGTGATACTGTTGGTGCTCTATGGGCTCTCCAGCTACGTGTATTTTGGAGACTCCGCCTTTTGGAACTTTGTTCAGGTGTCGGGTGGGAATCTGGTCGGTCGACTGCGCTTGCATAGCAGGCGGATCGATTGGGCACCGGTGGTCTTGGTGCCTGTCTTGCTCTGGATCGGTTGGACAGGTCGCTGGGGCTGGTTCCACGGCGGAGCCAGTCTATTGATAGAACTCTGGAACAGCCTTCGTTGATTTCCGCTGATGACGGCGCGGGCCCCTTACGTTTATCCTGCTAGCATGTTCTTCGGCTGCTTGTCCTTAAGATGCTCACTTCGCAGTCCACCTGGCTGGAGTTGCGGTTTGTTGGGCGGGTCTCTGATGTTGCTAGGTGGCGTGTTGATCAACTCCGCCGGAGGGGAATCGGCGGAGTCAATCAGCCGATCTGGCGAATCGACGCGAGGAGAGCTCGAGTTCCGAACGGACGCAGTGTGGGTCCGGAACGCAGAGGGGAGATCTGTCTCGCTGGGTGTGGAACAGCTGAAGCGTCTCACGGTCGAGAAAATCCTGACGAAGCCTCCGCGGCTTGAGATGGGGGAAACCTCTGGCCTGGAGGTGAGCTACTACACAAATGCGACGTTCCGAGGGGTGCCGATGCGAGCCTCCGTGGCTGGCTTTGTCCATGAAGCTGCGGTGCGCGCCCGCGCTCAAGCGCTGTCGCCTGGACCCATTTCGTCCAGATGGGCGGGCCAGATTGCCGTGCCCATGGACGGGGTTTTTAGGTTCTCCGTGATGAGCGACCGCCCCGTCCGCCTCTGGATCCAGGGACAATGCGTCGCCTCCATTCGCTCGAACGGGGTTTCTCGGATCTCGAGCGCGGAAACGATTTTGAGCGGCGGCCGTCCCGTTTCGGTAGTGCTTGAAGAGTCGGATGGGTTGCTGGAGCGACCTCCTCAGCCGAAGTGGTCAGCGCCAGGTCTGTCCCTTCAGGCTGTCCCCTCGAGCCTGCTTCGCACGCGAAAGGATCGGGATCCAATCTTGGAGATCACGCGCGGTCTGCTCGTCACTTACTTCGGCAATCCTCAGTTTGGCAACCCGCGGGTCATCCGAGTTGATTCCGATCTCGCTACGAACTGGACCGCTCAGCCTCCGTTTCTTGATCTAGGTATGAGTTGGCGCTTCAGCGCCACCTGGGAGGGCAAGGTGTCGGTTCCTCGAAAAGGTAGCTACCGGATTTCGGCCGATTCTGACGGGGGCGTGCAAATCTCCCTGAATGGGCAGACCGCCCTGCGTCGATGGAACGATCGGCCCGGTGGACCTGCTGGCCATGCCGCTTTCCCGGTTTCGCTGGAGGCCCGTGATTCGTATCCGATCAAGGTGGAGTTTTTTAATGAGCTTCCTCCCGCCGCTTTGCACATTTATTGGTATCCCTCGCAGGGGCTTGAGTCTCCACCGTTTGCTGACGGACTCATCCCTGCTGAGCCCCCTGATTTTTCGTTGGCCGTGTCGGCATCTGAGAAGGGAGTGGGCCCGGGACTCGACCGTGCTGGGGTGGTTCTCTGCGATGGTTCCATGACCGTTCAATCCGTCCTGTCAGCGACGCGTAGTCAGTTGTCGCTCGCCTCCGGAGAAATCGCCTCCAAGGTGGCGCTTGATCTCGTCTCCCGCATCCAGCTTGCAGCCTCCCCTGACGCAGTGGGCGCGCTGGTTGGGCCTTTTCGATCTGGCGTGCTGCTTCACGACGGAGACTTTCTCGAAGGCGAGCTGATCTCCATGGATGCCGACGAAGTGCGCTTGAACTCCATCCTCTTTGGCGCACATCGGCTGCGACGTGAAAGGGCTGCGGTCATTTTTCTGCGCCCTCTGCGGGCCTCGCTACCTCGTTGGGAAATTCTGACGACAAGCGGTTCATCCTATCGGTCCACGGAGATTGCCTTTGGGCCACGATCCGTGTCTCTCAAGGGGTTTATGGCCGGAGACTTTACCGTGGGCCAGGACAAGGTCGTGAGCATCGAGTCCTTCGCACCCTGATCGGTTTTCGTTCCGCGGGATCTAGGCTCGTTGACTCCTAGCCCTGAGTTACGACTTGGGTGCGCTAAGGACTTCCAAGGCTCGAGGCGTTGCGGCGGTTCTCCCTTCCACGCTATCGAAAACCGCATTGGCCTGCAGGCTCGCCGTCCAGGACTTCGTTAGCAGCAGAAAGGCGCAAGGCTCCTTTGGGTTCGCCTTGCGCCTCCTGCTCTGGCTCGTGATCTGTCTCAGATCAGGCAACCTTCTTCCGGCGTACGACGGTCAGGGCGCCGAGGGCACCAAGGGACAACAGGGCCAGGCTGGAAGGTTCCGGCACCGCGACGAAAAATCCCCGGATTTCTCCGCCGGGATTCGTGCTCGAATGAATGTTCCAGTAGGCGTTGCCCGAGGCCATGGCGGAGGTCAACGCCGCTTCAGCCCCGAGGGTTGTGCCCCCTTTGGCGTTCAAATACGAAGGGTTGTAGCTCGTCGTAAGGCTCAGATCCAGCAACAGGGAGAAGGATCCCGCCTTCAGGCCCGATGGGAAGCCACTGAAGGACGGGGTGGTGGTTGCGACACCGGCTGTCCCCGTGAGCGGAGAGGTTGTGGAGGCGTGGATATGTGACACGCTCGTGGTGCCATTCAAACCACTGAAGATGGCGTCCAGTTGAAGCGTGCGGGCCGTGTCATCATAGACAGCTGTGCCACTGCCGGTGCCTTCGGACACAGGGGTGGTCTCGTTAGTGAAGGTGACGGTGTAGCTATAGGTGGCTGCGCTGGCGGAGGTGAGGGCGAGGCAGCTGAAGGCTGCCAGGGTCAGGAGGCTTTTTTTCATAGAATGTCGTGGCTGGTTTGTGATGGGTTACGTCTGATCGATCCGCCCCTACACGGAATAGATGAGAGGCTCTTCGTGTACTTGAGTGGGTGATTTGTTAGGCTCGAAGTGAGTTTGGAGCAGTATTGACAGGCGCTTTATGACTTTTAGAGAGCTCGCAAACCTGTTTCGATTCCGCGATGGCACGATTGAAGAGCAAGCGGCTTCGAGACGCGTATCGATTTCCGGGGTTTGTTCCCCAGGCAGAGGTGCACGGAGTGTTCGGTGATCC
>CAMAVD010000200.1 GCA_945861575.1 Akkermansia muciniphila | reverse complement strand
GAAGATCTTTGATCCGCAGATTGCACAGATTTTCGCAGATTACGGAGAAGGCCCTGGAACGGAGAGCCGCCGTGTTTTGTCCCCTAATCTGTGCAAATCTGCGAAATCTGCGGATAAATCATTTTTGGTTGTTCCGGGATTGTCTGGGGATTTTCCGTTGGCGGTCGTGTGGAGCGAGGGTGAACCGCAGGAAACCCCGGGATGTGAGTTCCCTCCATTAGGCCCGCAGGAGGGCGCGAGCTGTGGCGCTACAAGAGTCAGGCTTGGGCAGAGAAGCATTTCGATCGTTGGTATAGTTGGGCAATTCGAAGCCGATTGGAACCGGTCAAGAAGGTGGCAAGGATGCTCAAGAGCCGGTTGCCGAACATTCTGACTCAATGAAAAATCCCCCGTCTACCCAACGCGCAGGCTCAGTGCTCGGGCCCTGCGCACCCAGACCTTCTCACGTTCTCGCTGGAAGACAGGAGCGTGCTTGTCCTCGGACACCACCTCCTCAAGCAGCGGCCGGGCCTCGTCTTTCAGCCCACGCTGAACGAGGATCTCGGCGAGCTGTACCCGGGCTCGGGCATAGCTATGTTCCAAATTGATCCGTCGCCAGGCCTCCAAGGCTTCATCGTGCTTGCCCACCGCAGAGAGGCACTCCGCCAAGGACATCTGGCTATGACCATACTCGTGCTTGGGATCCGCCTGACAAACCTTCTGGAGCAAGGGAAGTGCCTCAAGCGGACGCCCCATACGAAGGAGGCATTGTCCCAGGTGAGACTGGATATCGGGATCCTCTGGATCCCTCTGGGAAGCATCGCGATAGCTGACTTCCGCCTTGGCCAGCTTCCCTTGCTGGAAATAGACATCCCCAAGCTGTAGATGGAGGTGAGCTTTGTCCAGATGATGAATCTGTGCCTCCAGCTCCCGAATGCGCTGCCGTTGTCGAGAGCCTGGAAGCTCAAAGCCGCTGACGGAGCTCGGCATACCCTGACGGAAGACAAAAAAGTAATAGAGCACAGCGCTGATAAAACTGAACACCACCATGCACACCAGCCAAAGCCACTCACGGCGAGCCCAGGCGTCGATAATCATTCGAAGCCAAAAAACAATCATGGCGATGGAGAGCACCCATTGGAGGGCGTCGCCAGCGTTCATGGCACGGATCTGATTCATTAACCACATCAGGGCGTCCGATTTAGCCTGTTGTGGCTCAAGGAGCAATTCAGATCTGAGCCAGAACGCGAAACTCGTCGAGGGTTAGCACCCGGACTCCCAGCTTTTGGGCCTTCTCAAGCTTGGACCCAGCCTCCTCGCCCGCCACCACGTAGTCGGTCTTCTTGCTCACGCTTCCGCTCACTTTGCCGCCGTGGCCTTCGATTATCGCCTGTGCCTCCTCCCGCGTCATGCCGGCCAGTGTGCCGGTCAGGACAAAGGTCTTCCCAGCGAAGATCCCTGCCGCAGCCTGGGGCTGGTAGAGGGACGAGTTGAAGTTCAGCCCAGCGTTGCGGAGCTGCTCGACCAATTGCCGATTGCGCTCTTCGCTAAACCAGGAGGCAACGCTGCGGGCAATGATCTCACCAATGTCCTCAACCCCGACCAACTCAGTCTCCGTGGCCGCCGCCAGAGTGTCCAAACTCTCGAACCTCCGTCCCAGTGCCTTGGCCACCCCTTCACCCACGTGAAGGATCCCAAGCCCAAACAGCAGCCGATAGAGGTCGCGTGACTTGCTCACCTGGATGGCAGCAATCAGGTTCTCGGCCGATTTGAGCCCCATCCGTTCCAGATCCGCCACTTGATCCACACGCAGTCGATACCAGTCGGCGACTGTCAGCACCAAACCGCTTTTGACCAGCTGAGCGACCAGAACCTCCCCCGCCCCGTCGATGTCCATGGCTTTCCGCGCGCACCAATGTTCCAAACGCCCCCGCACGCGCGCCGGGCATTCCTGATTGCTGCAGCGCAAAACGACGCCATCCTCTTCACCATCATCCACCGCCGTGCGCGCCACCTGCCCGCCGCATTCGGGGCAGACCGAAGGAAACCGATAGGCAACCGCCTCAGCGGGGCGGAGCGCGATCACCACCCCAGTCACCTTTGGAATCACGTCGCCCGCTTTCTGAATCCGTACGGTATCCCCCACACGAATATCTTTTCGCGTCAATTCCTCTTCATTGTGAAGCGTGGCCCGGGAGATAGTGCTCCCTGCTAGGAAAACTGGCGAAAGCTCGGCAACCGGCGTTAGCGCTCCCGTTCGCCCCACCTGGAGAGTGATAGCTTTGAGCACCGTTAGCGCCTCCTCCGGTTCATACTTGTAAGCCATCGCCCAGCGGGGAGCCTTGGATGTCACCCCGGCCTTCTCGCGCAAGGGCAGCGAATTGAGCTTCGCCACCGCTCCATCGGTGTCAAATCCAAAGCCCCCTCTCATCCCTTCCAACGCATGGATGGCTGCCAGCAAAGAGTCCACGCCCTCACAGAACCAAGTGTGCAGGGGCACGGGAAGGCCGAAACCCCGAAGCCAATCCAGCAGCCCCAGCTGGGTGGTCGGCAGCGTGCCCGCATCCCCGCGAATCTCGCCAATTCCGTAGAGCACAATGGCCAGAGGGCGGGTTGCCACAATCTTGGGGTCCAACTGCTTCAGGGACCCTGCCGCGGCGTTGCGCGGATTCGCGAAACGCTCCTCCCCATCTCGAGCTCGCTCTGCGTTCAGACGCTCAAAACCAGCCGTCGGAAGATAGACCTCTCCTCGCAGCTCCAAAACCTCGGGAGCCACTCCTCCCGTCAAACGCAAAGGCAGGCTCCGGATCGTCCTGAGATTCGCAGTGATGTCATCCCCCGTGACGCCGTCACCGCGGGTAGCCCCCAATACCATCACCCCGCGCTCATAACGCACATTGACCGCCACGCCATCCACTTTGGGTTCCACCACCCAACTCAGGGGCTCTCCCGGCAGCCATTTGGCGAGGCGCACAGCAAAGTCCCGCACTTCCTGGTCGGAATAACTATTGTCCAGACTCATCATCGGCACAGCGTGCCGCGAGGGGCGAAACTCAGGAAGGGGTGCGCCACCCACCCGCTGGGAAGGCGAGTCTTCCGTTCGGAGGTCAGCAAATTGTTCCTCGATCTCGACCAACTCCTTGAAGAGCCGGTCGTAGTCCCGATCGCTGATGACCGGTTTTGCCAAGACATAGTAGGCATGGTCATGGTCTCGGATCTCTCCGGCCAACTGCCGATGTCGCTGTGCTGCCTGATCAGAAGTCACCGGCAGATTTCACGACGCAACCGAGGGATTTGCACGCCTGAATTTCGAAGATCAGAGCAGGCCAGCCGCTTTCAGCTGGCGAGCGAACTCGGCGCATCGAGCTGGAAAGTAGTCGTCGATTAAGCGTCGCACCTCAGGTCGCCAATGCTTCTCCACGGTGTAGAGCTCGTAAGGTGGGGTTTTGTAGGGATGAACGTCTCTACGGTAGTCGCCCCAGCGGGCTGATTCCAGCAGCATCGCCTTCTCAATCGAGTCAGCCAGGCGGCTATAGCGCGCCTGGCACTCTGCGACGCTGAGCGCGCCGCCTGGCGCTAACAACTGACGAGCCCTCTCGGCAAACCGAGCCCTGAAGGTGTCATTGCCTCGCAGCTTTTGGAACAATCTCGGAGGACTCTCATCATCGTCGTAATCCAGAGTATTGCTGCTCGCCTCCTCCAAAGTCCGTTCACCGTCCCAAACGACAAAACGGAAGAGTCCCCCGGGACGCGACGGCCGAAAGGCATACCAATTCGAGGATCGATCGTAGTCTGCGTTCCCAGCAAAAAGATTGAGCAGCAGGTAATCGATAAAACATGGAAGGTCGAGAACCTCACAGATCGCAGCAAACTCCCCCGCATCCTCTAGCCCCTTGTTTGCCCGAGCCAGCATTGATCCCCAAGCGTTGGTGGATCCTTCCAGTATATGATCCGCATTGCGCACCTCATAGTCGGAAGCCTTGCCTCCCATGTGGGAGCGAACGAAGCCGGCAGCCGGACGTTCGACGCAATTGTAGACCCCCCAATAGAGTCCGTTTAAGTAGAGGTGAACGAAACGCCCCTTGGCGGAAACCTGCCCTAGCGCGGCGTAGGTCTCACGCATCCACTGATCGCGAAGATAGTCCCCATGACGCCGTTCGTCGGAGCTCCAATGCAGCCAGGAGTTGTTACAACCAGCCCGCAGAATCAACTCGTCGAACTCCTCCCCCTGCCCTCCGAACAAGCTATGCTTCCAGGTGCTCGGCCCGTAGCGCTTCTTAAAAACGATGCGGAAGGCATGTTTGGGTGACTCTTCGGGTCGTCGATTCCAGCCGCCTTGAATTCGAACGCCGCAGTCCACCCTCGAGCCAAGCTCCCCACGCCACGGAAGAATCTCCAGGGTCGCTGCCCTCTCCCAATCCCCCCCATTCTGCATGGGATTGGAGTAGATCCCACGCTCGCTGGAGAAGAGATCTGCCGGATCGATGTTCAGGCAGAGCGACGGCAACGATAGAAGCGCTTCGTGCAGTCCTTGAGAGGAAACACCCCCCAAAACCTCCGGATCCATTTCGTAGTCGGCCGCCACGGGCTTGCCTTCGCGCTCGCCCCAGGAGCGGAGGAGGCCCTCGCCCGTCTGCGTACGCACCGAACTCTCGATCAGATAGGTGACTTCGGTGGCCGGTGATGGCAACGATTCGATCCCATAAGCGACAGCACGCAAGACCGTCGTTTTTTTCAGGGTGAGCGGCTCAGAGTAGAGCAGGCCATTCGTGGGGGAAGGATGAGTACCATCCGTGCTGCAGAACACGCGAACTCCGGAGGGGACGGGGGATAGGCTAATCTGAATGGCATGCGCATAAAGACCGCTCGGGAGGCTGAACACGGGGGCAAGCACACTCGTTCCGGCTCCCGGCAGGTTGCTTGCGCCAGGTGTAGGCAGAGGCAAGAAGGTCCAGAGCGGCAAGGCTGCGTCGTAGCCGCCATCGGGTCGGCGTCGTGCCTGAAAGAAGCTCTCGGGAAGCCCATAGGCGATGTCACTCCGCTGCGCCGGATAGGCGGGAGAAAACGCGGAGGCTATGGACTCCCCATCCGGTTTCACCAGACCCAGGTAGCCGCCCTTCTTCGCCAGCTTGAAGTTGGTATGGAGAGGCCTGGAGGGCGACCGGCGCTCCTTACCAGAAGCAAACACCACCAGGAAACGCCCCGGAGCCAGTATGGTTTCAGGGAAAACCCACTTGCGCAGCGATCGGTCGTCGTCGGTCAAGGACCAGCCCAGAAGATTGACGGCAGACCCGCTGCGGTTAAAGAGTTCCACCCAATCGGAATGGTCCCCGTCATCGTCCATCAAGCCGGAGCGATTCTCCGCTAGAAACTCCGACAGAATCACCGGCGGGGACTCCGCCGCGGGCGGGGTCCCTTTTCCTGCGCTGGCCCCCAGACACCCGTAGGCCGTCAGGACGATGATGTGGAGCAGAGCCCGGAGGACATCCGCCACCGGCCGGTGCCGAGACGCTGCATCAAAACCGCTCGCCTGAAATCCATGACGCGTAGGCATGCGGTAGGAGCAGACGCTCGCTCACCACCGAATCTTCGCGGGAAAATACTCAGCAATCAGTTCTTCGTAAAACGGACGCAAGGCTTTCACGTCCGGGGCCTGATGGCTCTTGGTGTAGAGGTCGTAGGGATTGAAGGCCTGAACCCACTTCAAGTTCTCACGATCCTGCGCATTCAGCAGGTGGCTGTATTCCGACTCGCGATGCCAGGGGTAGAAAGAGTGATACCGAAGCATGTAGAGGCCGGACATCGGGAGATAATCCTTGCAGACATTGTAGATGTACTCGTCGTGCCCCCACGACAACTGCACTCCATCCAGGCCGCAACCCGGCTCATACACACCGTTGGCAGACATCAGGCTCGGATTCTTAAAGTCGGGATTCTGCTCGAAGAACTTCGGGAAAACAATCTTACCGGAGTAGGCGCAGCCGGTAGGAAACGTATCCCCGACGACCGCCCATTGGGGTTCGCCCCAAAGACAGAGGATCTTTCCCAGGTCGTGGACCAGCCCCGTGAGAATGAACCAACGGGGGTGTCCGTCCCTGCGGATCTGCTCTGCTGTCTGAAGCAGATGTTGAAGCTGCGAGAGGTCGGTGTCGGGATCGCTGTCGTCCACCAGCTGGTTCAGATACTCCATCGCCTCCCAGATGCCCATTTCGCGGCGCTTGAGGGAGAGAAACTCACGCCGCTTGGCTTGGCCGAACTCGTGGGTCTGATGCAGGTGGTTCAAGCGATAAAACTCGCGAACCGTTGGCCTCGCTTCCTTCTCGTAATTACGGAACTCCTCCTCCTTTTTGTTTGGATCCGTCGCCTGGAAAGCGGTGGCGGCAGGTTTGCCCGGCTCCGGATAGCGGTCTTTGACGAAGTCTTCCCACTCCTCAAGGCTCTGAAGAGGTGTCGGGTTCGGAGAAGGCGTTGTTTCCATAGGCTTAGATATGCGATTGCGCAATGAATTCATCGACTATTTGGAGGTTTCCTGCAAGCGGAAAGCTCGGGAAGGAAGGTGGAATGCGTCGTTCGTGAAAAGCCTGGCCTAAGTCAGGGAAACCGTCGGGGTGTTCAGACACCATGCCACCAACCTTCAACGGTCACCGAAAGCGGGTTTCGGCTCCTCTTCAGATCTCCGGATGCAGGGGACGACGTAAGCCACACCCACAGGGCCCGACGCGACGTGGCGGGAGATGCGGAAGGCATCCGAACACCCCGCCCGTTGCCTTTTTTTTTCCGGACGCTTGAAAACGCGCCCGACTCAGGAGCATACTCGTACTAAACCGATGGTTCCTTCCTACACACTCACCGACGATCCCGAGGCCCAAATCTACCTCTCCGACTTTCCAGCGAAGGCGACCCGGACGGGATGGGAACTCCACCAAAAAGGCGCCGTCGTCCAACTCATCCAAGCCGTGAAAGGTGGCTCGAGCTTCCGGGCGGTGGTGAAGGAGGGCACAATCCACTACCCCTGCAACCTCCACCAAGACCCTACTTTCGGATGGGAAGGAAGCTGCGATTGTCTAGCAGGGGAGAATTGCGCTCATCTCTGCGCGGCCCTTTTAACTGTCCTGGATCGGTATTTTGACTCGAACGAGACCACCCCTCGGAGAAAAGTCTCCGGAACCGCGATGGGACCGAGCAGCCCGGTTTCCAGAAGCTCCCGGAAGGTCACACCGCTCGAGCCGACCTCCCCCCTGATGGATCGACTGCTCCAGTCACGGGGCTCAAAACCCGGCCGACCTGCCTTGACCTACGTGCGCAGGCTTCAGGCGCTCTTTCGTCGTGTCAGCACTACGAACGGACCCTTGATGGTCAATGACCTCACTGCACTGGGGTATACAATCCAAGGCTATGCCTGGGATCCACTGATTCTCTGGCCTAAAGCTCCCTCCAGCGATCACGAGTTGTGGCTTTTTATCGCTTGGGCTCTGCGTGATCGGCGACTGGAGATCCCCGAATTCATGGCGGACGTGACCGATCTGTCGATGATCGAACCGGTCATGAAGCAATGGCATCGGGACAAAGAAGTCGCCCAATGGACGCGCAGTCTAGAACTCACTGCTCGGGAGAAACCGCCGCAGGTGCACCAACCCGCCGATCTGCGACTCGTCATCCGCGCCAAGAACGCGAGTCTGCAATGGCGCACCCCGCCGGCAGAATCCTTCAAGGACCTTAAGCCAACGCAGTCCCGACGTCTGGCCCAGGAGGACGACGTCCATAGGGTCGGGTGCTCCTCGTTCCTCCCCGAAGCCGGCATCCTCTGGCTCTGCTGCCGGGATCCCTACGATGAACATGCTCGGACTGAACTAGGCTACGACGACGCTGAGAGTCGCGGCATCCTGAATCAGCTACTGAGACTCCCGGGACTCAGTGAGCGCATCGTCACCGAGACAGGCCAACCCCTTGTCCGCTCAACCGAACCGCTGCGTTACTCCCTCACTCCCGCCCAGACAATGGAGGAGAATTACGGACTCCGACTGGTCCAGTCCGATGGATCCCCCGCCCCGGAGATCCTCCTAGCCCTCCCAGGCAATCCCCCGCTCTACCTCACAGCTGATACGCTCTTCGAAGGCCCCAAACCTCACCCTTTCGGACTCTTAAAAGAGATATCGATACCGGCCCCAGCGCTCGAGACCCAAGCCGGTGTCAATCTGATCGCTGAACTGGGGGTGTCGTTGCCGCCTCGACTTGCGGAGCGAACTCGGCGGGTGTTGGTGCAGGTGAAAATCTACTGCGATCTCAAGCCCACCTATCCAGGAAGCAGCCGCGAACAGGTTTGTATCCGGGTGATCGCGGAGCAGTTCGATCGCGCTTCCGAGCGCTTCGGTGCCGATGGATGGCGACCTCAGTCAGGGGCGAGGCCCACAACTTCCTCCCTCCCGAAAGACGGCTTGATCCCGATCATCGATCGGTCCTCCCAACTCCAAATCCCCAGGCTGATCGAATCGCTGGAAGCCAAATGGGTCCCCTACCAGAACTACTGGGAGTTGCGGTTAACCAAGACCTTTCCAGACGTTTTCATCCCCTGGCTCGCCTCGATGCCCCCGGAGATCGAGGTCCTACTGGATCCGGAACTCGCGAGTCTGCGCAGCGCGAGCCTGTCCGGCACCGTGCGCCTAGAGATCGCCGAGTCGGAGGTCGATTGGTTCGATCTGCAGGTGGTGCTGGACGTTGCCGAGACCGAACTGACGCCCGACGAGCTTAAGTTGCTATTGAACGCGAAGGGCCGGTATGTCCGTCTTGGGAAAAAAGGCTGGCGTCGACTCCAGTTCGACCTCTCGCCAGAAGAGGAAGAGCAAATGGCGCGCATCGGCCTGGACGCCCGGGATTTCTCCGCCGAACCGCAACGCCTGCACGCCCTCCAGCTCACCGACGAAACCGCCGCCAAGCTGCTGCCGCCTCAGCAAGTTGAGAAGATCCAACGCCGTGCAGGGGAGCTGAAGGCTCGAGTCGCCCCCAAGCTTCCAGCCGCAATCCGCGCCGAGCTCAGACCCTACCAGATCGAGGGCTTTCATTTCCTCGCCTACCTCGCCTCGAACCATTTCGGTGGAGTTCTTGCGGATGACATGGGGCTTGGCAAAACGCTCCAAACCCTCACCTGGCTCGCCTGGCTTCGGTCCCAGAAACCGGCGGATAAGGATCGGTCGCCTCAACCGTCGCTGGTCGTATGCCCCAAGTCGGTCATGGACAATTGGGAGACGGAAGCAGGCCGTTTTCTGCCCAGCCTTCGTGTGCGTCGATGGCAAGGTGAGGACGCTAAGGAACTTGCCGAAGCACGTGGTCAGTTCGACCTCATCGTCATGAACTACTCCCAGCTTCGAGCCCTCAGCCCTGAGATTGCTGCGATGCGATGGCAGGCCACGATTTTGGACGAAGCGCAGTACATCAAAAACCCCGATTCGCAAACAGCGCAAGTCGCGCGCGCTCTAAAGGCAGACCATCGATTGGCGCTCACAGGAACACCGATCGAGAACCGCCTGCTGGATCTGTGGAGTATTCTC
>CAMAVD010000199.1 GCA_945861575.1 Akkermansia muciniphila | reverse complement strand
GCTTCGAACCCTCCGGGTTCGGGGCCGAAGAAGCCTTTGCGGCTCGAAGCTCCACTGTTCGCTGTCCGATCCCGCTCCTGATCCCGAAGGGATCACAGCCAATAGCCGGTCGGTTGAGGACCTCCGGGACGACACCACCGGTTCTCTGTTTTACTGGAAGGATCCTGGAGGGATCCCAGGCCTCGGCAAGCGATGTGCCGTATGGGGGACAGCAGTTCCCTGCTAAAATGAGAACTGCTGGCCCTCTCCTGCCAAGGATTGACGTTGGCTGGGGGATGGGCGAAGGTTGAAGTTGATCCGTTCGACCCGTTGTTATGAAACTCTTTGGCGTTTGCCGTTTGTATTTCGCGATTCTGTCGCTGCTGTGTTCGGTGCTCCTCTGCAGGGCTGGCTTGCTCCCGGAACCCCTGGGCCCTTCAAGTCGTCGAACGGGCATTTCGATTTCTGAGATTCATTTGAATCCCGGGGTTAGAGCCGATGCTCGGAAGCTGGAATTCGTCGAGCTTTACAACTCCAACCCCTTCCAAGAGGACTTGAGTGGATGGCGTTTGGATGGCGACATTCAGTTCACGTTTCCCCCGGGAAGTATTCTCTCTGCAACCAGCTTGGTGGTGGTCGCAGCGGCCCCGGCCGACCTTCAAGCGGTCTATGGACTCTCGGGTGCCTTGGGCCCTTTTACCAACAGCCTTCCCAATGGAAGTGGAACGCTGCGTCTGCGCAAGAAGTCCGGTGGGGTGGTGTTGGAGTTGACCTATCAGAATCAAGCCCCATGGCCTCTCGCTGCCCAAGGCTATGGACCCTCATTGGCGCTGGCGCGTCCTTCCTACGGCGAGGCGGATGGCCGAGCGTGGGCGGCTAGTGTCCGCTCCGGTGGATCCCCGGGAGGTTTTGAGCCTACGGCCACGGCTGCGGACGCGATCCTCATTAATGAAGTCCTTTCCAGACCACACGGCGGCGAGACCGCGTTCATCGAATTGTACAATACGGGTGACTCCGTGGTCGATCTGTCCGACTTCCTGCTCAGCGTGGCTTCTCGAACGAATCGCTACGCACTTCCTTCGGAAAGCCTGATCCCCGCTCACGGATTCTTGAGCATCCACTGGAATGACACCGGGTTGGCCCCTGATCCTTTGGGCGATCGTGTCGCCCTTTCGTCCCCAGATGCGTCGCATTTTGTCGACGTGGTGGAATTGGACGGGCAGCGATGGGGTGTTCCCGTCGGTCGTCAGCCAGACGGCAGCCTTTGGCTCCGGCCCCTGCGGGCCTCAAGCCCAGGTGCGGTGAATAAAAACATCCTCACCGCCGGGGTTGTGATCAACGAGATCTTCTACCATCCCCCGGTCGATCTTCCCAATGGCGAGTTTGTCGAACTCCACAATACCCAGTCTTCCGCTGCGGATATCAGCGGATGGCGCTTTGTCGCCGGCATCGACTACACGTTTCCGAGCAACACCTGGATCCCCTCGCGTGGCTATCTGGTGCTGGCCAAGGATCCGGCGGTGTTGCGGGCCTACCAGGGCGCGGATTCTCCAGGCCTGCTGTTTGGCCCCTATCGAGGTTCTCTGTCGGGGCGTGGCGAACGGCTCGCGCTGGCCGCTCCGGAGCGCATCGTGCGCGGGGATGTCGTGGTGACCGCGTGGCCGGTGGTGGACGAGGTGGACTATGAAACCGGAGGACGTTGGGGGCAGTGGTCCGATGGCGGCGGGAGTAGCCTGGAGCTCATCAATGCGCGCAGCGATCACAGCCTGCCCGGGAGTTGGGCGGACAGCGACGAACGTGGCAAGTCCTCCTGGCAATTGATCGAACAGTCAGGGGTTCTGGATATGCCGCATCCCTCGACGCCCTCAGCGGATCAGGTTCAAATTTTGTTGTTTGGCAAAGGGGAGGCTCTGGTGGACGACGTGCGTTTTATCTCGTTCGGCACAAACCGCGTCCGCAATTCTCAGTTTGAGACCAATAGCATTAATTGGTCAGGGCAGGGGACTCATAAGCTCTCGTCCTGGGAAACCAATGGGGGGTTTCAGAGCCAGAGAGCGCTGCGGATCCAAGCCTCCGACCGCGGGGATCACGTGGCCAACCGGGTCAACGGCAGGCTTACGGGCCCTGTGGCCATCAACACCCTGGTGACCCTTCGAGCGATGGCACGCTGGGAGCGGGGGAACCCGGATATTCTTCTCCGTGTTCGCAGCGGCATGTTTGAAGCGCCCGGCCGACTCAAGATTCCCTCCAATCTGGGTACGCCAGGACGTGTCAACAGCCGCTATCAGCCCACTGTAGCGCCTTCCATCACCGAGGTTCAGCACTTTCCAATTCTACCTCCCACCAACAGTGCAATCCGTGTCACGGCCCGGGTCTCCGATCTTGATGGACTGGCCTCGGTCATTCTTCGCTATCGGATTGATCCCACCAACACCCTGTTCAATGTCGTGATGACCGACGATGGCCTAGGAGCCGATGAAGTGGCCGGCGATCGCCTCTTCTCCGCCCACATCCCGGGGCAGCGTAGCGGCAAGCTTGTGGCCTTTCGCGTTGAGGCGACCGATAAATCGGCCCAGGCACAGCGCAGCGTCTTCCCTGAGGCTGTGCCGCGCCGGGAATGCCTCGTGCGGGTCGGGGAGGCACCGATCAAGGGAGCGTTTGCCACCTATCGACTCTGGATCACCCAGAGCAACCACAACTACTGGGCTGGTCGGGAGAAGATGAGCAATGAGGAGGTGGATGCGACCTTCCTCCTCGGGACCAATCGGGTCGTCTACAACGTGGGGGCTCGTTATGCCGGGAGCTACTACACAGTTCCCACCTACGACACCCCGACGGGCAGCCCTTGCGGCTACGACGTCACCTTGCCCAAGGATCAGCCTTTGCTGGGAGAAGATCATTTCACCCTCGACTGGCCTATTCGTGATGACACGAATCAGAAGGAGCAGTTGATGTACTGGTTCTGCGAGCAACTGGGGCTTCCCAATATGTACCGGCGTTACGTCAATATGGTCGTCAACGGCGTCCGCCGGAGCTCCATCTATGACGATATTCAGCAGCCGGACGGCAACACCATACGTCAATTCTTCGGCGACGATGCGGAGGGCGACCTGATCAAAACGGACTGCTGGGATGAGTTTGGAGACGACGGGGAGCCGGTGGGCGGGCGAGCCTGCTTGCTCAACACCCTCGAGCCTTTTCTGAATCAGCAAGGGGAGAAGAAGACTGCGCGCTATCGTTGGAACTGGAGGCCGCGTGCGGTGAAACGTTCCGCCCACGATTTTTCATCCCTGTTTACTCTCGTCGATGCCGTGAGCACTCGCGGGAGCAACTCCTTTGTGAAGGCAGTGAGCACGGTGGTGGATGTGGATCACTGGATGCGCACCTTCGCGATGAACGATCTCGCGTCTTACTGGGACGCTTTCGGCAATCCGAATTCAAAGAATACCTATCTCTATAACCCCCAGAACTCTGGATGGAAGCTCTTCAGTTGGGACTTCGACGTGGGTTTGGGAACATTTGGCGATCCGACGGATGCACCGCTCTTCGACCCGATTGGCGATCCTGGGGTCACCCGCATCTACGCGACGCCAACGCTGGTGCGGCCCTACTGGGAAGCGCTCGACGAAGCGTTGAACAGCTTTTTCATCACCGGCGCAGGTACTCAGATTGATGCCATTCTGAATAGCAAGTTTGCCGCATTCAAAACCAATGGAATCTCGCTGGTGGACCCTGCGCCCATCAAGAGCTGGATCGCCCAGCGTCGCACCTTTTTGCTCGGTCAGATGAAGAAGGTCGCCGCTCCCTTCGCGATCCATACCAACCGCCTGGGTGATTTCACTAATCGCGAAGGTACCGTTGTTCTCACAGGAACTGCCCCTCCGAATCTACATTCCCTCCGGCTCAACGGTGTGGAACGGCCGATCTCCTGGTCCTCGGCGACCAACTGGTCCATGGAAATCGTGCTGAGCCCGGGATCCAACCTCCTAGCGCTGGAGGGGTATGATCGGTATGGTCGATCTCTTACCAACGCTGCCTCCGCCTCTGTCCAGTTGCATTTCCCCGTGGCCGTGGAGCCTGCGGAAGGGGCTGTCGTGTTCAACGAAATTCTGTTCCGCCCGACCCGTGCTGGAGCTGAGTTTGTGGAGTTTTACAACCGTTCCCGGCAGACACCCTTCGACCTTTCCGGATGGGCTGTCGAGGGGTTGGATTTTGTTTTTCCAGCAGGATCGGTTTTGACCCCAGGCGGCTTCATCCTTGTCGTCGGTGATGTGACCGCGTTCGGAGAGACCTATGGATGGGACAAGCGGGTTGCAGGCGCTTTCAAGGGGCGATTGGATCCTGACGGGGAGACTCTGCGGCTTGTGCGACCAGCGATGGCAGGTTCACCCTCGACGGTCGTCGATAGTGTTACCTTTGGCACCGTGGCACCCTGGCCCTCGTTGCCGGGGGATATTGGACAGTCTTTGGAATTGATGGATTCCTCGCGGGATCGATGGCGTGTAGGTAATTGGGATTCTGGGCACGGTCAGGTGGATACCGGCTTGCGCTCGCTGCTGACCTTGGATAGTTCCTGGCGCTACGACGATTCTGGGAGCGATCTGGGAAACCTGTGGAGCGAGGTTGGCTTCGATGATTCAGCATGGTCGCGTGGGCCCGGTGTCTTCTACAATACGGCCGATCCTCTGCCCTTCCTTAAGACGACCTTGGTTCGGCTCACCAATAGCCCGTCTAGCACTCGCATCCTCACGCACTACTTCCGTACGGAAGTGACCGTGCCCGAGGCGCTGCCTGCGGCTGAGCTTCGCTTCAGTGCAGCACTGGACGATGGAGCCGCCTTTTACTGGAATGGTATCGAGTTGCTCCGTCGTCGTCTTCCCGACGGCGCTCTCAACCACAAGACGCTCGCCTCCGCCTCGATAGCCCGGGCCACTTTGGAGGCGGCCATACCTGTCACGGTGGGTCCGCTGAAAGCTGGCACGAATGTCCTGGCCGTCGAGTTGCATCAAGCGGCCACCAACAACACCGATGTGGTCTTTGGTCTAAACCTTTACATGAAAGGACTGGCCTCGAACGGAGCCACGCCCGGTGCCGACAATCGGGCGTCCCGACTGCTCCCTGCCTTTCCCACACTCTTCCTCAGCGAGGTCCAAGCGGAGAACGTATCGGGTATTGCGGATTCCCGGGGACGACGGTCGCCTTGGGTGGAGATTTACAATGGCGGGTCCGACGAAGTGGATCTCGGGGGCTTGTTCCTCTCGGGCGATCCATCCCGTTTGAATGCGTGGGCCATTCCACCTGGGGTGAAGCTGGCTGGCGGTGGCTTTCTCCTGGTCTGGTTGGATGGCGAACCGGAAGCAAGCACGGCCTCGGAGTGGCACAGTTCGGTCGTTCTACCGCTTTCCGAAGGCGTGATCCTGCTCTCACGCGAGCTGAGCGGGCGACTCGAGATTGTGGACTACTTGGCTTACCGCGGGCTTCGATCGGATGAGAGCTTTGGTCGTTTTCCAGCGGGTTCCGTCGGCCGACCGCAGGCCTTCGCCTATGCCACGCCGCGGACGCAGAACGACAATAGTGCACGTCCGGCCACCCTATGGATCAACGAATGGATGGCGTCGAACACTGCCGCATTCGCGGATCCGGCCGATGGCGACTTCGATGACTGGTTCGAAATTTTTAATCCGTCCGATCTCGATGTTGATCTCAGCGGGTCTTCGCTGACCGATGATCTGGCACAGCCAGCAAAGTTTCGCATTCCGTCGGGTTACCGCGTTCCGGCGAGGGGCTTCCTGCTGGTCTGGGCCGATGAGGAGAGCGGGCAGAGCAGGGTGGATCGCGATCTTCATGTGAACTTCAAACTCAGCGGATCAGGCGAGGCGATCGGTCTGTTCGGACGCGATGGGCGCCGAATCGATGCTGTGGCCTTCAAGACTCAGACTAATAATGTTAGCCAGGGACGCTTTCCGAACGGGGCTGCTGCCCCGTTCCCTTTCCTGCGTCGGGTGACACCGGGAGCTCCCAATCAAATGGGCGAGTCCACTCCGGCCTTGGAGATCCTGCAAGTGATCCACGATCTGCAGGGGGTCCCCTCTATCCAGTGGAGATCAGAGCCCGGACGTCGTTATCGTTTGTTGGTGAAAGATCGTTTGAGCGATGCGGACTGGACGCAGTTGGGTAGCGTCGTTCTCGCTACGGGCAGCCCGAGTCAAGCTGCGGATCCAGGGGCTGTGGCAGCCCAGCAGCGTTTCTATCTGGTGGAGCTCCTTCCCTAGACCACTAACAAGCTTCATCGCGAGGCTTCGGGGAGGATCCGCTTCAGATAGGCGCGGCGTTGGTCGGCGAAGTTTTTGAGCGCCATCGTGCCGTTACCGCCTGGACCGCCACCTTTGCCGACAATGTCCTCGGTGAGGCTCTTCTCGAAATCCTCGGTGGAGTCCAGCTTACGGGTATCGGCTGCAACCTCTGTTGCAACCAGTTTATGATACCTCTCCGCGATCGGACCGAGCTTCTCCCAGTCGAGCCACTTGTCTGCGATCTCCCGAATGAGCTGGAGGTAACGTGTGCGAAGCTCCGGTACTGCCAGCAATTTGGAGAGGAGCGGCTTTGATGGATCGTTTGCGGCTAACAGTGGATCTAGCTCCACCCCGTTGATACGCAGTCCGCCGCCCGGTCCTCGGCGATCTCCGCCCCTGGGTCCGCCCTCTGGACCTCCTCCACCTGGGCGCCTGCGAGGTCCCCCTCCAAAGCCCGGACCACCGGGCTTTGCGAACGTCTCGTTGGTGTCGTGCGGAACGACATGAAACTGTCCGTTTACGTCCTCATACAAGGCGTAGTCGCTGGTACGAATCCAGTAGCCGTCGTTGTTGATTAGGGCGTTCTCCAGGGCGAGAAAGCGCAGAGCTCCTTCGATGTTTAAGAGAGGTGAGAGGGCCTTTACCAGGAGGTTGGATGGAGTTTCGTTCAGTACCTTTGTGAAACGAATCAGATCTGTCCACGCCTGGGGAGTTTCCTTGCTCTTGAGGGAATAGATTTTTCTGTAAGCTTCGGGATCGTCCCCGACATACGCCAGACTTCCGCGCCCTTGAGGGCTTCCAGGAACCTTCCAGCGATTTCCTTTGGTGGTGCCGAACCATTGATTGATGAAATCCTTATTGAACTGTTCGACATTCTCGAACACTCCCCAACTCTCGCCATTGATGACCAGACGGACCCAGTTGGCCTGTGCCGCGGGAAGGTAGTCGCGTGCGGCCTGTTGATACAGCACTGTGCGAAGAAACGAAGGATCCTCATGTGAATTGAGCAGATTCAAGGTTCGAAAGCCTTGGAGGTTCTGCTCCTTATGTCGATCGTCCAGCGAGAGATTGAACGAGCGCTTCTGCCCTTCCCCCACCATTCCGTAGGAGGACGCCCCGCGAAAATGGACCCCGACGTCCTTCAAGGTGGCGCCGTCGACCGTGAGTGTCGCAGGGACTTCGACGTCCGTGTTGTGAAAATCGCTCAGTTCCTTCTCCCAGTCCGCGTTATCGAACTGCAGGAAGAAGGTGCGGATACTGTTGGTGGAGAAAAGCGCTTCACCTGGGTAGCTGCGAGCCTCCGAAGGTGTGATTCTCGGACCTGGTTTCGGCGGCTCAGCGGTCTCGGCCCGGGGACCGAATCCGCCCGGACCTCCGGGTGGGCCGCCGCGGCCTCCGGGACCCCGAGGTCGGCGTCCCTTGTTGTTCTGCTGTGCGAAGCTACGGGCGGCTTTTCGCTCCTCGGGGTTGAGGTGCTGGTCGCCGTCTTTGTCGAACTGAGCGACCAGCTTGAGTTCTTCCTGCATGCCAGGACCACCAGGTGGCGGGCCGTCGGGAGGAAAGTCCCCGGGTCCGAAGGATGGAGGGCCGTCGGGTCGCGGAGGGCGGCCACCCGGCTCCTGCGACTCAGCAGACTGTGCTACCAAGGCCACACAGGCAGCCAAGATGAGCGTGCTGACAATGGGTCTCAGGCGGGCTGCGTGAGGAGTGAGTGGGGCGTTCATGTATGGGAGGCTACACGAGGAAACATTAAGGAAATATGAAGGCTAATTACAGGCCTGAGGGCACGTGGTTTTCGCCTGGCTGCGACTCACCTCTGGGATGAGCAACAGGCCGTTTTCCGTGTGTCCTTAAGTCCCCAGAAGGCGGGAGAGGCTATGCCAAGCGGCGGAGCGCATCCCGGAAAGTATGCATGAAAAGATCGTTGTCGGCCACTGCCTTTTCAATCAACTGCTGCGCTAGGAACATCTCGTTGGGATGGAGCACCGCATGGACTCCGTACTGATAGGCTTGGATCGGGTTGAAAGTTGCGAAGGTTTGGCCGATCAAGACCACCACGGTTTGGCGTCGATTGCTCATGGTCATTTGCTGGAGGGATAGGAGGCTTTCGTTGGTCTCCAGCGTGCCTCCTGAGAAGTCTTCCTCGATCACGGCGAGATTGTAACCTATCTGGTTGTAGCGATGCAGAAACTCCCCGTGGTTCTGCGTGGTGTGAACTTTGAAGCCGAGTTGACCGACGGCGCTTTGAATGGACTCGAGAACCTCTGTGGAGGAGATGCCCAGCAGGGCGGGGCGATCCGATGTGGTGATGAAGTCGAATTCTCCTGACATGGTGATCCTACATTTTGAGTTTGAGATTCCCCGGAATCGAAGGCGTGCTCTTTGGGTTGGCGCGCTCCGCGCCTTTCTCTGAGATCGGCGCCATCTGAAGGCCACCGCGATCCCCGGCCATCTCCCCTCGGGCTTTCTTGATCTGATCGATGCCGCGCGAGACGACGCCATGGCGGCTGCAGAAGGTGTTGGCGGTCTCTTCGGTGATGAGGCCTTCCTTAAAAGCGTCCAGGGCAGATTGATCGAAGGTTCTCCAGCCGAAAGTATAGCTGGCTTCGATGATCTCGTAGAAGCTCTTCCCCTCGCTCTCCCCCAACGCGATGCTTTCCTTGGTTCGCAGGTTCGCACCCATGATCTCGACTAATGGGAAGCGTCCGCCACCGATCTTCGGGATGAGGCGCTGGCTGAAAACCCAACGAAGCGTGTCCGCTAGACGCATGCGCACCTGCTCCTGCTCCTCCTGTTCAAACATGCCAAGGATGCGGTTGATGGTCTGGCCTGCGTCGATGGTGTGAAGCGTGCTGACCACCAAGTGGCCTGTCTCGGCAGCGTTGAGGGCGATTTCCACTGTGGCACGATCGCGCATTTCGCCGACCAGAATCACTTTGGGCGCTTGGCGAAGCGCAGCGCGCAGGCCGCTGGCGAAGGTGTCGAAGTCCGTTCCCAACTCGCGCTGGTTGATGGTTGCCCGGTTCTGCTCGTAGATGAACTCGACCGGATCCTCTAGCGTGATGATGTGGATGGGATGCTCCGCATTCATCCGGTTGATCAGCGACGCGAGGGTAGTGGTCTTGCCTGATCCGGTGGCTCCGGTGACAAGAACCAGGCCGGTCTTCTCCTTGGCCGCCTCGAGCATCACGTCAGGAATCGCGAGATCCGCGAAGGCGGGGATCTCCGCGTTGAGCTTGCGCAAAACAATCGAGATCGCTCCGCGTTGTGAGAAGATATTCACGCGGAAGCGGGCTCGATCCCCTAGGGAGTACGAGGTGTCACAGGC
>CAMAVD010000198.1 GCA_945861575.1 Akkermansia muciniphila | reverse complement strand
TGGCAGGGAACTCCTGTCCCCCATACGGCTCATCGCTTGCCGAGGCCTGGGATCCCTCCAGGATCCTTCCACTAAAACAGAGAACCGGTGGTGTCGTCCCGGAGGTCCTCAACCGACCGGCTATGGGCTGCGATCCCTTCGGGATCGGGAGCGGTGAGCGGACAGTGGAGCTCTGAGCCGCAACGGCTTCTTCAGCCAACATCACGACCCTGGCGGGCTCGCACGGGAGCGGAACGGATCAGAGGGTAACCACTCCCAGAAAAAGGCACGCCGATTTTCAAAATGAGAACTGCTGAACGGCTGGCGGGGGAGAAGGTTCCCGTCCGTCCCTGATTGGGCTCCGCTGTGATGGTGAATCCGATGCGTTGGTTTCAAGCGAAGACCCTGCTGAGGTCCCTGCTCATAAGTTCGCGAGCAAGATATCGGTGGGTGTTGCTTACGGTCGGTCGCTAGCAAATGGCGTATGCCCTGGTCAAGCTATGAGTTTGAGGCGTGTGCGATTGATGATTTGGCGTGGAATCCTCTTTCCTTGTCCATCCTTCGAATTTGATCCATGATTTTCCAGTCATTACTGGCTGTATGTCTTGCCCTAACGCACGCGATTGGATTGGCCTGGGACTGCTTTTAGCAGCCTTGGCCTCGCCTTTACGTCTGTTGGGCGCTGTTCAGGGTGAGGTGGGACACGAGTTTTTCGAGCGAAGGATTCGCCCGCTTTTGTTGGAGCATTGCGTTTCCTGCCATGGTCCGGAGAAGCAGAAAGGGCATCTTCGCCTGGACTCACCGGAAGCGATTCGAGCCGGGGGCGATGGCGGTGCCGTGATTGAGCCGGGCGATGCTGCCAAGAGTCGGATGATCCAGGCTGTGGCCTACCAGGATCCTGACTTGAAGATGCCGCCCAAGCAGCGCTTGAGCGAGTCTCAGGTTGGGGAGCTGACCCGATGGGTCCAATCCGGGGCTGTGATGCCTACCAACAGCACCGGGGCTGCCGTGGCGACTCTTCGTAAGGAGTTCCAGATTACCGACAAGGATCGACACCATTGGGCTTTCCAGCCGATCAAGCGTCCGGATCTCCCTCTGGGTGCTGGAGTGGGGCTCCACCCCATCGACGCCTTTGTCGACTCGGGCTTGCAGGGCAGGGGACTTAAGGCCAATCCACGCGCCTCCCGACATGAACTGATCCGTCGAGCCACCTTCGATCTGATCGGCCTGCCTCCATCTCCTGAGGAGGTCGAAGCCTTCGTGAACGACACCTCTCCCCGTGCTTGGGAGGCGTTGATCGACCGCTTGCTTGCCTCGCCTCACTATGGTGAAAAATGGGGGCGGCATTGGTTGGATTTGGTCCGTTTTGCGGAGAGCAACAGCTACGAGCGAGACGGCGCCAAGCCGCATGCCTGGCGGTATCGGGACTACGTCATTCGCTCCTTGAACGCGGACAAGCCTTACGATCGATTCCTGCAGGAGCAGTTGGCGGGTGACGAGCTTCCTGAGCCCGATGCCGATGCCATCGTTGCCACCGGTTTCTACCGCCTGGGAATCTGGGATGACGAGCCCGCAGACCGGGAGTTGGCTCGCTACGATGCATTGGACGATATTGTAGCCACCACCGGTCAGACCCTGCTGGGACTGACTGTGGACTGCGCCCGCTGCCATCATCACAAGATCGATCCCATCTCCCAGCACGACTACTACCGCTTCGTCTCTTTCTTTCAGAACATCAATCACTATCGGAACGGCGGGCCGACCGACGAAATTCCGATTTTCCAGACCGAGCAACAGAAGCAGGCCCACTTGCAGAAAAAGCAGGAAATAGACTCCCAAAGAAAGGTTCTGCAGAAGCGCTTAACCGACACTGAGACTCTTTTTCGTCGGCTCTACGATCAGCGAGGGTTGGCGATTTCTAGCGATCTCGAAGGGTTGCACTATCAGTTTTACCGCGACACCTGGGAAACACTCCCCGACTTTACGCAGATCAAGTTTGAAGACGCCGGTCGCCTGACGAACGGTCTGGTGGATCTCAAACCGCGAACGAGGGACACTTCGATCGGCTTTGTCTTCGAGGGCATGCTCGTGGTTCCGCAAGACGGTGCCTACACTTTCTATCTGGACAGCGATGATGGAGCTCGGCTTTCCCTGGATGGGCGCTCGGTCATACATTACGACGGGATCCATACCTTGGGCAACCCGCAGCAGGCGGGTCTGCAGCTGCGTCAGGGAAGAGTTGCCTTCCGCTTGGACTACTTTCAGAAAGTTGAGAAGCTCGGACTGACCCTCGCATGGTCAGGTCCAGGCTTTGATCGACGGAGTCTCAGTGCCCCTCACAACGCAAAGACCCTTCCACCCGCACGCGCGTTTGCAGAGCTTATGAAGGAGAAGGGAGAGGGTGTTCTTGGGAAAGAAGAGTGGGGTGGTTACCTCAAGACCCGCGCGCAGTTGGAGGCTTTGAATCAGAGTGAGCCCAAGGCAGACTTGGCACTGGGAGTTACCGAGGCGGGAGCCAGCGCGCCTGAGACCTTCGTTTTGGGGCGGGGCAACCCCAACCTCAAAGGGGAGAGGGTGGAACCTGGTTTTCTACAAGTTTTGGGAAGTGCTCAGCCCGTTCGGGTTCCGTCGGCTCCTGGAGGCAAAAGCAGCGGTCGTCGAACCGCGCTCGCACGCTGGATCACCGCCAACGACAACCCACTCACGGCGCGCGTGATGGTGAACCGCCTCTGGCAGTATCACTTTGGGCGAGGGATCGTGAGATCTCCCAACAACTTTGGAACTCAGGGGGACCGACCGACGCATCCAGAGCTGCTTGACTGGCTGGCGTCCGAGTTTCTCGCCCAGGGTTGGAGCCTGAAGGCGATGCATCGATTGATGATGAGTTCGGAGGCCTATCAGCGCTCGTCGGCGGGGCGCGAAGAGGCTTTGGTCAAGGATCCCATGAACAATGGGTACTGGCGGTTTGATATGCGCCGCCTGACGGCTGAGGAAATCCGTGACAGCATTCTTAGCCTAACGGGTGTCTTAAATTCGAAAATGTTCGGGCCGGGGGTTTACGTGGAAATACCCAAGGAGGTCAAGGCGGGCCAGTCGCAGCCTGGCAGCGGTTGGGGTAAGTCGCCACCCGAGGAGCAGTCCAGACGCAGCATCTATATCCACGTGAAACGATCCTTGATCACACCGATTCTGGAGAGCTTTGATGTGGCCGAGACCGACCGATCTGCACCCGTCCGCTTTGCCACGGTCCAACCTACCCAGGCGTTGGGCATGCTGAACGGTGCGTTCCTAAATCAGCAGGCTGGGATCCTCGCCACCCGACTGCAGAAGGAGTATAAGGACGACCTTCCGCGCCAGATTCGTGAATCGCTCTACCGCGCGACGTCTCGTCCCCCTTCCGAGCAGGATGTGAAGAGCGGGATCGACTTGGTTGCCTCGCTGGTGTCCGAGGATCAGGTGTCGCACGAGACGGCGCTGCGCTATTTTTGTCTGCTCGTTTTAAATCTGAACGAGATGGTGTTTTTGGATTAGGTGGAGACCGCTGTTTATGAACGATTCTTCCTCATCAGGCTCCGGACAGTCTGCGGGCTTCTGTCGGCGCACGCGTCGTGAATTTCTGTGGGAAGCGGGGGGCGGTTTCACCGGCTTGGCGCTGAGCGGCTTGTTGTCACTCGACTCCGGATTGTCCCCCTTGGCCCAGGCGGCTCCCGCTTCTTCCAAGTTCATCAATCCGCTGGCGCCAAAGCAGCCTCGCCTTCCTGCAAAGGCCAAGAGCGTGATCTTTTTGTTCATGTATGGCGGTCCGAGCCAGGTGGACACCTTTGACTACAAGCCGGAGCTCTATCGCCTGGATGGGAAGACCATTCCAGTGAAGACCTTTGGGCGAGGTGGGAAAAAGAACGAGGGGCGCGTGGTGGGTCCGAAGTGGGCCTTCAAGCAATACGGCCAGTGTGGCAAGAGAGTGAGTGACCTCTTTCCAAATCTGGCGACCTGCGTTGACGACATCGCCTTCCTCCACTCGATGATGGCGGATTCTCCAATCCACGGGTCGGCCATGCTGCAGATGAACACGGGCAAGATCCTGTCGGGCAGCCCCTGCCTAGGCTCGTGGGTGAATTATGGATTGGGCAGTGTCAATGAGAACCTGCCCGGCTTCGTGGTGATGCTGGATCCTAGCGGCGGACCTATCAGCGGGGCCAAAAATTGGTCGAGCGGTTACATGCCAGCGAGCTATCAAGCCACTCTGATGCGTTCAGCCGGGGATCCGATCCTCGATCTCAACCGTCCGGAGGGGGTTTCGGAGTCTGCCCAGCGTCGTGTGCTGGACACCCTGAAAGATTTCAACGACTCGCATGCTCGCCCGCGTTTCGACAATAGCAGTCTGGCCGCGCGAATCGCCAGCTATGAGATGGCCTTCAGCATGCAACGACATGCGCCTGAGGCCGTGGATCTCAGTCGCGAAACCGACGCGACCCGAGCTCTCTATGGGATCAACGACAAGCGGACCGAGGATTTCGGACGACGTTGCTTGCTGGCCCGACGACTAGTCGAGCGGGGCGTGCGCTTCATTCAGCTCTATGCGGGCGGGGCGCACAATGATGACAATTGGGATGCTCATGGCGATCTCGTCAAAAACCATAGCTATCATGCGGGCCGCACGGACAAACCCATTGCCGGGTTGATCCAGGATCTGAAGCAGCGAGGCCTGCTCGAGAGCACCCTGATCATTTGGGGGGGGGAGTTCGGACGTCAGCCCACAGCCGAGTACGCCGAAGGGACGGGTCGCGATCACAATGCCTACGGTTTCACGATGTGGATGGCGGGAGGCGGTATCCGTGGAGGAACGAGCGTGGGGGAAACAGACGAGCTGGGGGCCTCCGCTGTCAGCGACCGTTTCCACGTGAAGAATTTGCATTCCACCGTGCTGACACAGATGGGGTTGGACCCCGATGGGCTGACCTACGCGTATGGCGGCTTGGATCAGAAACTCGTCGGCGTTGAAGGTGCCGAGCCCATTCGTGATATTCTCTGAGCCTCGGGGCTTGCCCGGTACTCCGGTGCCGCAGACGAAAGAGGCGGCCAACGGATAGGTCCGTCCTAAACTCACCGCGCTACACCTCGACTCTACCAGAAAACCACGGTCCCTAAGCAAGAACCCTGGCGGGCACCTTGCAGGAGGACATTCTGAGTGGGAAGGGCTGCTAGGGCAGCAGCTTGGAGACGAGGCTGCTGATGGACTTGCCGTCGGCTTTGCCCGCCGCCTTGGCCTGAACGGCTTTGATGACGGGGCCCATCTCCTTTTTGGAAGTCGCCCCTAGTTCGGCGATGCAGGAGCGAACCAGGGCTTCCAGCTCTTCGGGCGACAACGCTTTTGGGAGGTAGGTTTCGAGAATGGCTGCTTCGGACGTTTCTGCGGCGGCTTGTTCTGGACGGCCTCCGGCCAGAAATTGCTCGATGGAGTCGCGCCGTTTTTTGATCTCACGCTGAATGACTGTGATCACTTCGCTGTCGGGCAGTGAATCCACTTTCTTCTCGATCTGCAGGTAGCCGAGGGCGGACTTGAGGAGGCGCAGGGTGGACAGGCGGACAGTGTCCTTGGCCAGCATGGCCTTCTTGATGTCCTGGGAGATCTGGTCTTGTAGGGTCATGGCGCGATCAGCGGAGAGAACTTGGGGGATTGTTGTTCCTAGTGGTCTTCAGAGTGCGTAGCTGATCTCTGACCTGAGCTGCGAGCTCGTAATCTTCGTTTTTCACCGCTTCAGCAAGACGCAGCTCCAAGGACTCACGGCGTGTCGGCTTCTTCTTGGAATTCGGGCGATGCCGAAGATCTTCGAGCCAGTTCTGCAACGATTCTAGCTCCATGCTGGTGTCCCGCAGGTCGGGACGTTCGATCTCGGTGTAGAAGTCCAGGATCATCTGGATGCCAGACTGGATTTCATCCATGGCGCGTCCAGGCCGGTTTTTCCTCAGGAACGGCGTGGCCCGAGCCCGGGTGAGAATCATGAGGGACTGCGGCTGGAATTGGCGCAGGCTCCACGCCAGTTCAGGCGATTCGGCGTAGCGGTTGACAAAGTCGAAGACGTTTAGATTCCGCATGCAATCGCGTTCGACCCCCGCATGGTCTTCCAGTTGGAGGAGGCAGATATAGCGATGATGATACTGGAGAGCTTCCAAATGCAGGCGGGTGTAGGAGTCCGGGCTGATCCTGAAGGCGATGCCAGCTCCGTTCTGGGTCACATGCTCATCGAGTTGTCGGAGTAGGAAGTCATAATAGGACTCGAAGCCGTTGGGCCGCTTTCCGTCGGGACGACCCTCCACGTTCATCTGGAGAATTCCCAGATCCACCCGGAGTTGTAGCTTCGTGAGGCCTTCCCTGCCTTTGATCTTTCTCACCATCACCTCCCCAGGACGATAGTCCCAACGATCCAGGAGGTGTGAAATGTCAAGGTTCATGCGGGAAGGAGTATGGGATGCACTCTGGCATGAAGTCAACGCAGACGCGTGAAGACTGCGGTTCTCGAAGTTCCGGCCCACGGGGGCGCGCTTGCGGTCATTCCTGGCTAACGGGTGCGTGGTCCTGAAGGTTCTAGGTGCAATCCGAGTGCAGTAGGCTACGGGACCTCGCTGGGATCTGGACACGCTGGGGAACGCGGGCTCGATCGAACCTTAGGTCCAGCCAAGGGTTCAGCCATGTCTTAGTTAGTATGTTGAAAGGTAACGTGTTAGCTTGTAAAAAGTGTGCGAATTCTGCGGGGATAGATTGCTCGCGGATGCGGGTTGAGATTTTGAGGAAAACTTTGGTGCTTCACGTTGGATTCAGGTTGAATCGGGTAGATTCCCACTATGAAAAAGGCCAACGAACGCTCCGTGGGTGACTTGGTAGATCCTCTCAACAGCGTTCTTGCAGGACGGCGCTCCGAGGCGGTAGGTGTGCTGAGAGCCGATGGGGAGTATCGGTTGGTGACCCTACGTTCCGTGGACGCCGGCGAGCGGTTGTTTAGGATGGAAGGCGAGGAGATGTCCCGGCCTTCACGCTACTCGGTCCAACTGGCCGAGGATCTCCATCTGGACCTTGAGGGAGGGCAAAGCATGGAGGAGATTTTGGACCGTTACTATTGGCGGTTCATGAATCATAGCTGCGAACCTAACTCCTGCATTCGCGAGCGAGATGTTTATGCCCTCCGGGCTGTGGAGCCTTGGGAGAATGTGACCTTCGACTACAACACGACCGAATACGAGATGGCGGAGCCCTTTGAGTGCCGCTGTGCTAGTCGGGGTTGTCTGAAGCAGATACGTGGTTTTAAGCATTTGACCGATCCTCAGCGCCGCCGAATCGAACCCCTGTTGATCCCTTATTTGAGAAACTACCTGCACCGTCCCCTCTGCCAGGCAGGGTGGGCCGATCCTCGGGACTCCAACGTTCCAACCGTTTGAGCCCCTCCTTGCAGTTGCCCCTGCCAGCACGAAACGACATGGAACGCGATGCCAGAGTTCTTCAGGACCTCTTCTCTGCCGCAGCGAGACGCTGGCCTGATCGGGTTGCGGTGGACGTTCCTCTTGGTCGTGAGAGGCCGATGCGTTCTCTGACCACCTACGGCGAACTCGAGGCATGGTCTAATTCGATCGCGGCTCTTTTGAGCCCCTTCCTCCGGGGCGAATCGATCGTGGCCATCCTTCTTCCGCGCAACTCACCTCGCCTCTACGCCGCCCAGTTGGCAGTGTTGAAGGCGGGCGCTGCCTACACGTGCCTTGATGTCTCCTTTCCGGACCAGCGCATGCGGGAAATCCTAGAGGACGCTGACTCGGTTGTCTTGCTTACCGACGCGGCGACGCGGCATCGAGCGCTAGGACTCGGGATGGACCCTCAGCACGTCTTGGAGGTAACCGAGGTGTCGGACGAAGCCAGGCTGTCACAGCCGAAGCAGACTGAGGCACGCGCCGAGGTGAGACCGCCGTGGCTGAGTACAGTGAGCATGGCCTATGTTGTCTACACCTCTGGCACCACGGGGAGACCGAAGGGCGTGGTCGTTGAACATGGGAGCATCGTCAATCTTGTCAACTCCGACATGGATGCCTTTCAGTTGGGTCCTGAGGACCGGGTGGCTCAGGGTTCCTCAGCCTCCTATGATTCTTCCGTGGAAGAAATCTGGCTCGCCTGGGCCATGGGCGCTGCCGTGGTGGTGATGGACGAAGAGACGTCCCGTCTCGGTCCAGACCTTATTCCCTGGCTTCGTCACGAACGTATCACTGTGTTTTGTCCTCCGCCGACTCTCTTGCGGGCGACAGGTTGTGAGTCTCCACAAACCGCTCTGCCAGACCTGAGATTGCTCTATGTCGGTGGGGAACCGCTCCCGAGTGATGTGGTGGATCGCTGGGCGCCGGGGCGCCGTTTGGTGAATGGCTACGGGCCTACGGAATGCACGGTCACCTGTCTGCGAGCCGGTGTTGAGATCGGTGAGCGCATCACTATTGGAAAGCCTGTCAGTGGGATGAAGGCGTGGGTTTTGGCGGAAACTTTGGAGGAGGTGCCCCACGGAAGCAGTGGCGAGTTGTGCCTGGGTGGAATCGGTGTGGCACGGGGCTATTGGAACCGGCCTGAGTTGACTGCGGAGAAGTTCATCACGCACCCCAGATTCGGACGGATCTACCGCACCGGCGATCTGGTCAAGCGCGATGAACGGGGTTTTTTCTTCTATCAGGGGCGAATGGATTCCCAAGTAAAGCTCCGTGGGTATCGCATCGAGCTGGGGGAGATCGAGCTGCGGCTGGCTGAATGTCCCGGGGTGCGCTCGGCTGCCTGTTGCGTCCAAGAGGATCAGGGCCAGGCAGCCCTGGTGGCTTTCGTCGTGCCGGTCGCCGCCACAGAGCCGCCGCCTATAGACCTTCTGAAGAGCGCGCTGGCTAAGGTTCTTCCGGCCTACATGGTTCCCGGTCGCTTTGGTTTTCTGAGCGAGCTGCCTACCACGGTGGGTGGTAAACTGAATCGCGCCGCGTTGCCGAGAGTTCGCGAGGGCGTTGTCACAAAGGAAAAGGCCATTACTCTTCCTCGAACGCCGCTGGAGACGAAGTTCCAGGCTGCATTTCGTCAGGTCTTGCACCGTCCGAGCGACGCATGCATCCATGAGGATTTCTTCAACGATCTGGGTGGCGATTCGCTCACGGCTGCACAGCTCGTTTCCTTGCTTCGATACAACGCAAGCACCGCTTGGGTGGCGGTTCGGGACATTTATGAGGCTCGAACCATTGCTGCTCTCGCCGAGCGGGCACCTCAGCCAAACCTGAGCCAGAGTTCGAAGGCCCCCTCGAGCGAGAGGGGGCAAAGAGAGGAGGTCAAGCGACTTACCCGCCTCTTCACGTTCTGCGTGCAAGGACTTTGGATCTTGAAGAGCCTCATTGTTGGCGCTCTGCTGGCCTACTTTGGTACCTTCTATCTCCTCCCCCCAGCGATGGCGACGCTCGGCCTTATCCCCCTCTTGTTGATCGCCCCGGTGGCGATTCTCGCGGGATTGGTGCTCTACACTCTGCTGTCGCTGGGGGCTGCGGTCGGGGTAAAGAGGCTTCTGATCGGGGCCTATCGTCCCACCCGAGCTCCTGTTTGGGGCGGTTTCTATCTGCGGAATTGGATCGTGCAGCGAGC
>CAMAVD010000197.1 GCA_945861575.1 Akkermansia muciniphila | reverse complement strand
CCTCCCCCAGCGTTCACCATCACGATCGCGACGAGATGCTCCGCGGCCGCCATCAATGGATAGCTGGCGATGCGCCCCGTGTGATAACTATTGCGGCTTGCGACCGCGGAAATTCCATGCTGCCGCGCCTTCTGGATTGCCAACCGCATGGCCTGATGCCCCGCCGTCTGGCCAAAGCCACGTCCCCCGTCGACGACCGCCGTGGTCGGCGTGTCGGACGCCACCGTTATGTTCGCTCCCAGCTTGAGCTCCCCTGACTGGATTGCTCGGAGGTATTGCGGAATACGCAGCACTCCGTGCGAATCGTGCCCCGCGAGGTTCGCCTCCACCAAATGACGGCTGACAATCGCCGCTTCGTCCCTCGTTCCCCCCGCGGCCTGGAAGAGCGTGTGGGTGAGCTGTTCAAGTTCTTCGGCAGCAATAACTGGCATAATGAAAAATGTCGGCAACCAGCCCGTTCCCCTGGAGAGGAAATCTATTCCCAGCGACCTTAAGTTGCCGTTTGGATTGCAAACGAACCCTGACAGGGAGGAGAACGCAACGCAAGGCATTTGAGTGCTCTATACAGAACTTTTAGTGCTAAAAAACTTTCTTCGTTCGATCTCCCACACCGTGCGATACTTCTCTTCGGAACAGATTTCATCCGGCTGACGGATGGAGGCGCGGGTTGCGCTTCACCTTTCGAAACCTATGGCAAACATTGTTCGACAATCGCTTTCCGATCGGGTGTACGACCATTTGGTCGGCCTGCTCGCATCGAAGACGCTGAAAATTGGTTCCCGCATCAATCCGCGAAGCATCACCGAGGAGCTCTCGGTCAGTCGAACAACTGTCAACAAGGCGATTGAGGCCATGATCAAAGCCGACTGGCTGAAGACGAATGAGAAAGGACGTCCGATTGTCAGCGCCTATCCCCCCAAACAGGCGGGCGCTTGCGCTCTGTCCTTCGACTTCGCCAATCAAACCGACAGCAGCTATGAAGTGATCCTGGAACGTATTCAACGCGGCGACTATGTGCCTGGGGAAGTGGTCAAAGAACGGCCGCTTGCGAACGAATTGGGAGTGAATCCGGCGACCGTACGGCGGGCCGCCGAATGGTTGAGAAACGACGGCTTTCTGATCCGGCTGCCGCGACGCGGATGGCGTGTGGTCCTGCTCGAGGCCTGCGACATCAAGGATATCTACCAGGTGCGCCTCCTCTTGGAGCCGCTCGCCGTTCAGGGTGCTGCTCATCGAATCAGCGAAGAAACGCTGGATGAGCTTGAGCGGGAGTGTGATCTGCTGATCGAACGAGGAGAAAAGGCCACGGTCTACGATCGGCGCACCGCCGATCAGCGGTTCCACCGGACCTTGTGGGAGTCCTCGGGCAGCCGTGTGTTGGCGGATGTGCTCTATCCATTGGTCCGGAAACTGATGCTTATCACCACGGTGCGGTTTCGCTATGGGCGAACCGCCCGATCCTACGAGGAGCATAAGCAGATCATCAGTGCCCTGCGCCGCCGCGACGCTGTGGAAGCTGTCAGCCAGATGCGCGCCCACCTCCGTACCGCCATGAAATGCAATCTGGACGCATGGGAACGGCCGCCCAGCGTCTCCTGAGTTCGTTGCAAGTCGGCCTGCGGCAGCCCTGAGACTCCCCGCTTGATGGCGGTCAGTAACGGTTCTCGCCGATCTGCCAACTTGGCCGGATGGATTCGGGGATTTGTGAGGCGGTTTCCTGGAAGAACCTTCCCACGAATTGCATCATGTATTCGAAGTCGATTCCGCTCTGAAGCCACTGCACTCCCATCTCCACGGCCCGCAGGACGTAGTCGCGCTGGGCGGGTCCGCCCATTCCCACGAAAAGCCCATGAGCCCGGGCGGTCTGGGTGATCCGTTGAATCGTGCTCACCACTTCGGGATCGCTGAGTTGTCCCGCTTTGCCCATCGACAGCGCCAAATCGGAAGGCCCCACGACAACGCTATCCAAGCCTTTCAACCCCACAATCTCCTCGAGATGCGGCAGCGCCTCGACATGTTCGATCTGAACCGACACGAAAAGGTTCCGATTTGCGTTCCTGAGGTAGTCGGGCTCTTGTCCGTAATCTGAGGCACGACGTGGGCCATAGCCGCGATCTCCATCGGGCCGGTAACGACAGGTCTCAATGACGCGCTTCACCTCTTCCGCAGATCGCACTTGGGGAACGATGATCCCTGGTGCTCCCGTATCGATGACCCGCTTGATGAACCAGGGTTCAGAGCTGGGAACTCGAACGATCGCTGGCACGCCAACGGCGCGTGCCGCAATCAAGTGAGACTGGAGTGTCTCCAATCCAATTGGACTATGTTCGAGATCGATCCAATAGAAGTCCGTGAGCCGGCCCAGCGCCTCGGTTATCGCTGGATCAGACAGGGAAATTCCGACGCCGAGGCAGAAACGTCCGTTTCGTAGCTTGTTTCGAAATTCGTTGATGGACTGGTATAGGCTCATAAAAGGACGAATAGCAGAGCGGCGCGCGTTCGGGCCACGAGAAAACAAGGGAATTTGACGACTCTACCTCAGGCTTCGGTCCTGTCCGAGGGGATATTTCTCGGCATTGAGGGAACCAAATCTGGGGCCGGTGATGTTACGCGAACTGCTACGCGACGCCGTTCACCGCGACATCGTTTCGCGATACGCGCTCCGGGACACTGAGACATTTGATGAATCTTGCGTTGCACTTGTTGGCCCATACCGGGCTGCCACTCTCATTGCAATCGATGGCCAAGGGGTTAGCCATGTGCGGAGTTGACACCTGCGAACCGGGGTCGCGAGCTTCGCGGATTGCTTTCGGCGGCCAAACTGCCTGGAGCGAGAACCAAGCGTCACTCGCTTGTGTTCTGCTCGCGATGATCCGCAGGGGACTCGATCCTCGGATGCTCCGACTGATGCAAGGCGTACATAAAAGACCCGGAACGGAAATCCGTCCCGGGCCTGTCGATAGAGCATTGACCAAGACGCCGAGGGCGACTTGGTCAACAGCGTCACGAATTATAATCGTGCGCGGTAGAACTTCTTAGATGACCCACCCTTTAACACCGTGTGAGGTGTCGTCGCACCTAACACCGGAGCCCAGGGTCCAGCCAACTCGTCTGCCGATTCCAGGTTACCCTCGAAACGGAGTTCGATGTTGGCACCGGCGGGAGTCAGGACGAGAGTCGGGACTGGGGTGACCGTCAAAGTCGCATCGGCACTGTCCACGGCTTTGCCGGACAGGAGGAAGCGAACACGGAACTTCGCGCCACTGTCCGCTCGAACCAGCAACGGAGTGGTGTAGGACCCACCAGTAGCACCAGGGATATCAATCCCATCGCGCTGCCACTGATAGGTGAGACGGTCTTGAGGACCGGCGACAACGTTACCTGCCACAGGGCCAAAGGTCGCCCTGGTGTTCTCCAGCACGCTCTGGCTAGCAGGAGAGGTAACCACGTTGACAGTCAAAGTGTCGGCGTAGGGGCGAATCACTTTATACTCGGCCAGGTTCAGATGTTCGACGGTACCCTCGGGATAGAATCGCTCCACCTTCGCGAAGCGAACACCAGAGATCCCGGAGGGGAGGTTGATCGCAAGCGGATTCGGAGCCTGTCCAGGATACTGGTGCGTCCACAACACATTCTGGCTCGCGTCGAGCAAGGTGAAAACCATGTCGCGGGTACGATCGCCACAGCAGTCAGTCCGGTTCCAGAGCTCGAGCCTGCCCACGACCTCGTCGGCAGCTAACTCGATCAGGAAGCTGGGATTGTTCTCTGCGCCAGTGTGAGATACGGAAGCACCACCCCAGTTACCGTCGGTGTTGCCGTCGATAATGCGACTCGCAACCCCGCCGCAGCACTCGCTGGAGGCAGTCGCTGTGCCGTTCACGGCGACATTGATTTCTTCGAAGTCGTTTATGCTCACTACCGTCTCGGCGGTCAGATTGCCGAGCGGATTCTTCACGAGAAGCGTGTATTTGCCAGCATCCTCGGAGATCGCGTCCCTAATGCTCAGCTTCTCGGTGCGAGAACCCGAGACACGAGCGTCATCGACCAAGTCCACCCCGTCTTTCTGCCAGACATAGAAGTTGGGACCACCGAGCGTATCCGCAGTGATCCGGAGGGTGGTGGTCATATAGCCAGACATCGTAGCGGGAGGCTGAGAACTGAAGCTAGCCGCCACGTTCTTGGCCTCGAACACGCCGAAACCGAGGGTGCGTCCCACCCAATGGATCTGAGACCTGCCCTCAGCCTTCGGAGTGGATGCATTCGGATAAACCTCGACATTGCCGAAGCTGATTAGGAAGGGACCGGTCTGTCCACCATTTTGAGACTCATCCGTCTCCAGACAGTCGATCTTGACCGTGCTGTTGCCTTTAGCGCGTTGACCACCCGTGGTGTGCAGCGCGAGCCAACCGGGGCGATCCGGGTTAAAAGCGTTGTTCCAGCTGGGCATCGAGTAGGCCACCAAGTAGTCAAGGTCCTTATGGCCCTGGAGATTGGCGTTCCAGTATCCATCGTAGGCATTCAGGCCATCCGCGGGACCCTGGTCCCAGGTGAACTTCGGAAAGTCCCCAGCCTCAGCCTCGTCGCCAACGAACAAACCGATCGCCGAATCGCCCGACCACGTCCTCGGACTATCAGGATCGAAGGTGTAGCGATTCACCGGAGGTCCCCATCCAGCGGCAGGATAGTGAGCCTCGAAAACCGTTTCCAGATTCGGCCGGGCCGAATCCTTGCCGTAGCGGATGATGGATGTCGGGGCGCCACCGAAGGAGAACCCGTTCTTATTGGCGTTATCGCGATCATTCACGCGAGCCGCAGGGAGGAAGTTGACGCCATCGGTGGTCGTCAATTTCTGAATGTGCATGCCGGGACGCCAGGTATTGGCGTTCACGGCGATTACCGTGTCGTTGCCGCTTCCGGTCACGCGGACGTTCTGATGTCGCCACTGCCACCAACGATCACCACTGCTCATCGGGGTGCTTTCGTTAGGCACCGGAGGATTTCCAGGAGTCGGCTCCTGGAACGCGACGGTGGGGGTGTCAGACCACGTATGATTGGCCATAGGTGTCCAACGCAGAACTTTGTCCTTGTAGCCAGAATAAATCACTTTCTGACCGTCCGGACCCTCATCGAGGGACCACCCCCAATACAAGTCGTTGTAAGTCGTATAGGCCCATTCACCTCCGTGCTTATCGATCCATTCCTGGACGAAGGTGACATCCTTCGGACGCGTCCCCATGACCAACGCAATGCCCAAGGGTTTTCCGGTCGCAGTCTCAATCCAGATCAACGAACGATCAGGGTAGGCAGCGGCCAAGGCCTGCTGCTCAGTGGTCAAGCCTGGGTCTGTCTCGTTGATGCCATTTTCCATGATCCCAAGAAGGGACCGTGTTGCGTCATATTTTTGGAACCCCACGTAAACGTCGTAGACGGATTCGCCTGCATACAACTCTGCTCCGGCTTGTTTTTTGATCAAGGGGAACTTGTTTGCCTCAGTGAGACCGAAGGATCCGTTGTGGTGTTGGTACCAAACCGGGGTGAGTTCCTGAGCGAACGCACCCGAGGCGAGCCCCGTGGCCAGCGTTAGTAATAGTGATTTTTTCATACTGATTTAATCAACAAACAACAACAAGAGCAAAAGGCTGAGGGGGATGGCACCACAGCATTCTATCCATTGTTGTTGGCCTGACTGCTCCGCCGCCAAATTAAACGCCCTCATAAAGGTTAGAGCCCATCGATAGAGCCCATCGGAGTTTGGCAACTGTCGCTTAGGAAAGTGCCGATTGTCAATTCTAAAGGCTGAAAATCTTGCGACTAGGTGGGAGCAGCCAAGGCCTGGAACCCGGCCGTGTCACTCGCCACCACAGGCCGATTTTCAAATTGCCAACCCGTGGCAAAAATGCCATATTTTCCTCTGAAATGCTATTCTGCGGTTCGAGCGGAGCCTCTCGCCGTGAGGCGGCCTCCGCAACTTCACACCACGGGCTCCTGATCCTGCGGCGCCTGTGGGCACTGGGCGCGCTCGCGCACTTGCTGGCGTTCCTCGGCGGGGAACGAGCAGCGTGGGGCCAAGGGAAGGCTGTTTCCGACCCCCGTTCCCTCGGCACCCGCCAGATGGAGCAGCGGATCAGGGAGACTGTGAGACAGGTTGACCCACTCAAACAGCCCTACATGAACGCGACGCGTGCGAAGCTGCTTCGAGCCGAACTGGAAGCCAGTCTTCGCCAAATGAAAGGAAGAAGTCATCTTTCATCCCTCTTCGATCTACAAACACAGTACTCTTTGGAGCTATTGAACGCGGGGCAAACCTCCGACGCGATCCGGGAGTTCAGCCGCCTCATTAGCATGCTGAAAAGCAAGAATGCCTATGATGCAACGAACCGGACAGTGCTACGCACTTTCCTAGCTACCTGCTATCTACGTCAGGCGGAACAGGAGAATTGTCTCACCAACCACACCTCCGAGTCCTGCCTGATGCCCATCCGACCCGGGGGGGTGCATCGGCTCAGGGCCGGAGGGACCCGTGCCGTCCAGATTCTCCTAGAGCAACTGAGAGAGTTCCCGGACGATTTGCGGGCGAGATGGCTGCTAAACATTGCCTACATGACCCTGGGTGAGCACCCGGACAAGGTTCCCCCACAATGGCTCATCCCCGTATCCGCGTTCGATTCGGACTACGACATCAAGCGCTTTCCCGATGTAGCTGGCGCCGTGGCGCTGGATCTCGACACCCTCTCCGGCGGGGTGATTGCTGACGATTTCGACGAGGACGGAGATCTCGACCTATTCATCTCCGCCCGCGGCGAGCTTGATCAGCTCCGCTATTTCAGAAACGAGGCGAACGGCACCTTTCTGGATCGAACCCAGGAGGCGGGTCTGATCGGACTTTTTGGCGGCCTCAACCTAGTTCAGGCCGACTACAACAACGACGGACTCCTGGATGTCTTTGTTATGCGCGGAGCCTGGTTGGGCACTGAGGGACATTTCCCACAATCCCTGCTCCGCAACAATGGGGATGGTACGTTTGCCGATGTCACCGAAGCGGCTGGGGTGTTGAGCCCCAATCCAACTCAAGCTGCGGTTTGGCTGGATTTCAACAACGACGGCTGGATCGACCTGTTCATTGGGAACGAGAGCACGCCAGGCGACACCAACCGCTGCGCGCTGTTCCGCAACAACCAAGATGGGACATTCACGGAATGCGCCGCCCAATGCGGGGTCGACGCCATCGGCTACGTCAAGGCCGTGGGGGTAGGAGACTACAACAACGATGGATGGCCGGATCTGTATCTTTCGGCTCGGGGCGAAGCAAAGATCCTTTACCGGAACGAAGGGCCTCAATCGGGTGACAGATCCTGGAAAGGGGCCTGGCGATTCAAGAATGTAGCAGCAGATGCCGGGGTAAGGGAACCGCTACATAGCTTCCCTACTTGGTTCTTCGACTACGATAACGACGGATGGCAGGACATCTTCGTTTGCGGGTATCAAATCAAGGATGTCGGCGATGTTGCAGCGGACTACCTGAAGTTGCCGCACGCCGCTCAACTGCCGAAGCTCTACCGCAATCGTCACGATGGCACTTTCGAGGATGTGACGACGGCTGCGAAGCTAGACCGGGTCATCATCGCAATGGCTGGAAATTTCGGGGATCTCGACAATGATGGCTGGCTGGATTTCTACCTAGGGACTGGCGACCCGGATCTAGCCACATTGGTCCCCAACCGGATGCTCCGCAATGACCGCGGCCAGCGCTTTCAGGATGTCACGACCTCAGGTGGGTTCGGCCATCTTCAAAAAGGCCACGGGATCACCTTTGCCGACCTCGATAACGACGGTGACCAGGATATCTACTCGGTCATGGGAGGCGCACTCGAAGGAGATCACTATCGCAACGTACTCTTCGAAAACCCTGGTCACGGTAATCGATGGGTAAAGCTCAAGCTCCGAGGCACCCAATCGAATCGAGCCGCCATTGGAGCCCGGATCCGAGTCGTGGTGAAGGACAACAGCGGAGAGCGGACGTTGCATCGCACCGTAAGCAGCGGAGGAAGCTTTGGGGCCTCGCCCCTGCGTCAGGAGGTCGGCTTAGGGCAGGCCGAAGCGATCGTGAGAGTTGAGGTAGGATGGCCGACCACCGGAAAAACCCAGATTCTGCAGGGCCTGAAGCTGAATCGCACCTATCAGATTGTGGAAGGAATGCAGGCCGCAACGGAGCTTCCGGCCCCTGCTTTCAAGCTCGGCCGAGGGACCTCCCCGAAGCACCAACACGGTCATTAATCTCTGCGACACGGCCCAGCGTGCCGATCGTCCTGCGCCCAATCTCACTTGGATCGGAGCACCTTGATAGATCCAAGGATGTCGAGCTCGACTTCGAGGCTGTTCGCTGGAACTTCGTAGGTCGACACGAGCCCGCCTGGCCAGACGACCTTGATCGCAGAAGGGAATGGCATCGCCGATAGCACCTGAACGACCCCATCCTGCGACCAATACCCTGAGCCAGCTCGAATCTCACGCAGCGCACCCCATTGCTCCCCGCGCTTCGCTCGCAAGGTAGAGCCTATTCCACTGCGATTGCCGTCTGAACCTCTCAGGCGGACACGAAGGCCAGGGTTCGCCCGAACATTATGGAACAGCTTAGTGGCCCCTCCATTCTGAGTGACCACAAAATCGATCCGGCCATCCTGATCGTAATCGGACACCGCAGCGCCTCGCTGCTCTCCGTGAACAACGATTCCCGACTGCTGGGGCGGAAGTGCGACAAGCCCTCCCCTGCCATCCCCTCGCATCCAAAGACCCAGCCCAGCATCCATGCGGGGCTGGTCGGGCGGGCTCCCATAGTCATTCTGTCCAAGAAACACATCCTCAGCTCCATCGTTATCCAGATCAGCGACGCAAATCGCAAAGCCTGGGGCCCACTGCGCCTCCGCAGGCAAAGGGCGGGCAACAAACGTATCACCCCGATTTAAGAATGCGGTCGATGCCAGAGTGGTGGCGGAAACTCGAATCACGCTCCCTGCCCTGTCCTGCAGGATTTGGGGAAGGTCGGTTTGAGCGAATGCGGCATGGGAAGAGTAGAAATTCCGGAGCATGGGCAAAACCGCGCCGAGCACGGTCATGTCCCGCCTTGGGAGGATTTTCCCCGTCCGTGACTCCTGAAAGGCTTCCAGAATATCCCAGCGTCCATCCTCATCCAAATCTCCAGCATAGGCGTAGATAGGGCGGTCCGGTTCGCAGGAATAGGAGGTGTTGAGTCCCAGGTTACTCGCGATAATGTCAAGTCGACCGTCCCCATCCAGATCGCCAGTGGCCACTCCATTCCACCAGCCGTGGGAGCTCCCCAGGCCATACTCCGCCGTGGCCTCATGGAACTGACCCTTCAGGTTTCGGAAGATACGGATGGGACCCCAATCGGATGCAATCACTAGCTCAGGGAAACCGTCGTTGTCGAGATCACTAAAGGTGGCGGCGCTCACCATGCCCATCTTGAAGAACTTCTCCCCAGCGGGGATATCCAACTCAAGCTTCCCCCCTTGATTGCGGAACAAGCGTGAACTCGCTGGATTCGGATACGCGCCGGGGATCATCCGCCCGCCAAGAAACAGATCGAGATCCCCATCCCCATCAATATCTGCCATGGCCAGTGGACCCGAGCTGACCGCTCCGGCCGGA
>CAMAVD010000196.1 GCA_945861575.1 Akkermansia muciniphila | reverse complement strand
GAACAAATCCAACCTTCCATCCAGGTCGATATCCGCCAGAACCATAGCACCCGAAGACTCGACGGCGGCACTCAGAAGCTCCGGTTCTCCCACGCTGCACCTACCCTCTTTCAATGAAATCCTTGCAACAGCAGCCGCAGCTCGCTGGCTCTGCCCGGATTCGACGTTGCCCACGCCAAGGAGCAATCCGGATTGGTGTCCGCCAAGGTCCAATCCCAGAAGCGTGGTCGTGTCGTCCTCAAGCGCTTGAAAACCTGTCGATTCGACTCGCGTCAAAACGCCTGGGCCGGTGTTGCGATAGATCGTGATCTTCCCGCCCCGACCAGCGCCCAGGATGAGATCTTCCATCGAGTCGCCATCGAGGTCGAACCAGGTCACCCCGGGACCGAGGTGGCTCAGGCGACGCGGAAGGAGGGGCTGCTTACTGAAATCGTCAAAGGGCAGTTCTGAGTGCGTGTGCGCTAGCTGCCAGCTCAGGTTCGTGAAAAGTGCGCCAGGCACTGCCTGCAATCGGGCAGGCACAGCCAAAGTAGTGGCAGAGGTCGTCTCCGACACCCAGTAAAGCGTGTTCGGATCGGGATTAGAGAAGGTGGTGGTGCGGCCACTCGCCCAACGAACCTCCAGAGCTCGAACTCCTAGCGATGGGTCCGCGGCAAAGGTGCGCTGGCCGTCGTCACTCGAGAGATACCTTCCTCCAAGAGTGACTTCCTGTTGCTGGCTGAACCGATCAGCGATCAGCTTGATCCGGGCTCCGGCTCCGCTCGAGTTCATTCCATCGCCCATCAGCCTGACTGCAATTCGGGCCGCGGACGCGTTGTTCCGGAGCACGCTTGCCGAGGCGTTCATATTGTTTATAACCACGTCGAGGTCCCCGTCGTTGTCGAGGTCGGCGAGCGCGATTCCTTGTGAAACCCCAACCAGATCGAAACCCCATTGTCGGCTGCTGTCTTTGAACGTGAGGTCTCCTTGATTTCGGAAGGCGAGATTGGGCTGGAGCAGCGGTGGAAACCTCCGCCGGGCGAGAAGCGAATCCCGGTCGCTCATTTTAGTTTGCGACCGCATGGCCTCCAACTCGCGAGCGGTGTCCAGATCCTGAACGTCCCGCTCAAAACCCGTCGTAACAAGCAAGTCCTCATATCCATCTAGGTCCACATCCAAAAACACAGGGGACCAGGACCAGTCGGTCGCCGCCAAGCCTGAGAGCCAAGCCATTTCCGACCACTCGCTGTTTCCCCGGCCAAGCAAGAGTGTATTTCGAGCGGTTTGCAGCCTCTCATCGGTCCGACCAAAGGTCCGAGGGCTAAACCGCTGGCTGTTGTCCTGAGTTTGGCGCTTGTAGTGATCCCGACTGAGCATGTCCGCCACAAAGAGATCGTCCCACCCATCACGGTTGATATCGGCAGCATCGGCACCCATCGAAAACCAGCTAGTTTGGCGAATCGCCAACCCGCCAGCCGCCCGGAAACTTCCGTCCCCGCGATTCAGCCAGATCCGGTCAGGGGAGAGCAAATCGTTGCAAACATAGAGGTCGGGTAGACCGTCTCCGTTCAGATCTCGGAACAGCGCGGAGAGCCCCCAGTCGTAGGGGATCTCAGTGAGAGGTTGATCCTGCTCATCGCGAAATCGTCCCGACAGGAAGGAGATCTGCTCGAAGCGCCCCTTGCCATCATTGAGGTAAAACACGTCAGCCTCCCCATTTTCCATGAAACCTCCATCGGGCAAGAGCGTGAACCTTCCCACCAAATCTGGCTCCGTCGCAGAGCGTCCGTTCACCGACGTGACTACCTTCCGGGTCCCAGTTCCGCTCACTTTCAACCGCAGGTTAAACTGATCTCGTATGGTCGTGGTTCGGTAGTTGACGACATAGACATCCAGGTCGCCATCGCGGTCGGCGTCTGCCAGCGCCACCGACATAGTTCCTCCTGGACTTGCAAGTCCGGCGTCCTGCGTGCGGTCGGCAAAACGCCCGCTGCCATCATTCACAAAATAGCGCACACCCGGACCCACCGTGGCGACGAAGAGATCCAAATCCTGATCTCCATCCGCATCGGCAAAGACCGCGCCCGTGCAGTCGAGGCCGGTGCACCCCACTCCGGCCAGCGTGGTGATATTTGTGAATCTCCAATCACCCTGATTCAGAAAAAGCGCGTTGTCGCCGTCGATGTTGCACAGGTAGATATCCACCCAGCCGTCGCGATTCACATCTCCGCATGCGACACCCGATCCGTTCATTAGGATGTGGTTGGTCAGGGAACGATCCATCGAGAGCTGGTTTGTAAACCAGATCGAGGTCTGCTCCGGGGACATCAACGTGAAGCCGGAGCCCACGAGGGAAGTCGGCTGAAGGGGCATGCTTCGAACAGCGCCATTGGTCGTCCAAGCCGAGAGTCGACTCGATGCTGCCTCGAGGAGCGAAGGGCACATCAAACCGTAAAGCAGGAGCGCGAGTTTGCTGGCGATCCAGATCCAGCCGAGAGGTGTGGCGGGGTATCGGTTCATCGAGATCTTCTACGGATAGGAATTTGCTCGTTCACGCCTTTTTCCCGCAGGAAAATATCGAGCAGCCTGTCATGACGATTCCTAAGAGATAGCTCAGCAGAAACCAACTCCACAGCCGGACTCACGTCCAGCAGGGAGAAGGCCGACAGTCTGCTAGGCAAGAGCCTAGCCGCGCATCGGTTTCGAAACAAGGGAAACACCTCTGACCTGATCTGCGGAGCCTGCGACCCTGCCCCCTACCCTAACGTCAGTTCGTTGGCAGATGGGCCCGGACGACTGGCTCAATCCGCTCATACTGCCGGGCAGGGCCCGGATGCGTCCAACCGATGGGAGCGGGGACCGCGTCGCCTAGCAGTTTGATGGCATACTTGCGCTCGTAGCCGTAGTCCTCGCACGGCTCGTCGAGCATCTGAGCTTGCCCTCGCGCTGGCGTCGGGCATAGCGCCCGCGCAGTTTTGGCAACAGGTCGTCTTTGATCGCTTTGGTCATGTTCATTGAACACCGTTTTTCCGGTGTCTTTTTTCCATGAGTCAACGACCCTTTTTCGTCCCCATCCGCAATTCCCCTCCCGTGTCATTTAATTTGAGTCAATGCGCCCCTCCCCGGGTGGCAGAAACTCGGTCGGTGCCTTGGCGTCGTTGCGTTGTTGGCGTTGGCTCAGACTGCTTGCCGGAGACACGTTGATGAAATCCCCACTACTCCTCCTTCTCCAGCAACCACTCGTAGGCGGGCTTTGTTGCCACGTGAGGCAATTGGGCTTCGGGCACTGAGTCGCGATCGAGGACTAGCATGCGGCGTTTCGCACCTGGATGTTCCTTGCATGCCTCTGCCAAGGCGCGATGTTCGCGCCTGAGCGTGTCTGGGTCTGAGCAGTCCGCGCATACCTGAATGAGTTCTTCACCGGTGACCGATTGGCGTGCCAGGAAATCCACTTCCAATCCGTTCTTGGTCTTCACATAGCCGACCTCGGCACCACGCCGCTCCAATTCGTTCAATACTACCACCTCAAGCGCATGGCCGATATTCGACCGGTTACTCGTATCGAAGGCGCGGATCAGTCCCGGGTCAGCAGGGTATAGTTTGCGTGGGTTGGAGTTCCGCTGCCGTTCCGACTCACTTGCCAGTGGCACCGCTGTCAGCAAAAAGGCATCGATCAGATGCCCGAGCATGCCATGAACAGCGTCTTTCGCTACGCCGTGCCCTTGAGCCTTCAGGTCTTGGTGCAATCGGTGGACGCTAAAGCTCCCCGCAGGATTTCGTAGCGCGTGACGAACCACCCAGCGCAGTGCCGCGACCTGGGAAACACCGTATCGTTCGACGACATCCCTGAACAACACCGTGTCTACGTAGCCCTGCAAAAGCTCGATCCGCAATCGCATGTCCAGCCCTTGGGCTTCTGGAAAGCCGCCTTCAACAAGGAACTCACGAAAACGCTTCTCCACCAGCGACCGTTCCCCTGATGTCCAGCGACGTGGGTCTTTCGACGGTTCCTCATCGCGATGGCGCAGGAATTCTCTGAAGCTGAACGGGCGTATGACCGTTGGCATTCCTCGTCCGCGGAGCGAAGTGTGTACCTCCTGTGAAAGCATACGGGCGGATGACCCGGAGACGATGACTTCGACCTTCTCGGAATCGAGAACTCGACGAACAAATCGCTCCCACCCGGGCACGAACTGGATTTCATCCAGCAGCCAACACGTGGGTGTCCGCCCCCGGAGCTGAGGATATCGGCGGTAATACTCCTCAATCATAAAACCCAGCTGTTCGACCTGCATCCCAGCCAGGCGATCATCATCGAAACTCAGATAGAGCGCGCGCTCGGCCGGGGCCGTGGTGCGGCGATCCTCGAGTAGTTGGCGCAAGTAGGTGGTCTTACCAGCCCGCCGCATGCCGATGACAGCGTGCGCTTTGCCAGGGACTGCGGGGAGCTTGGCCTCGCGACGTGTGTTCGTGGACGGAGCGACCGGGCCCAAGGCTTCATTCAACTTCTCTTCCAGTATCCGATGCAGACTCACACAGTCATTCTTCGGTGAATGTGTCCTTCTGTAAAGGTCAGATTATAGGAATACGGGATTTAATCGGAGGTCACTTCTCTATCAACGTCACCCAGGTGTCGTTGCCTTCAACTCGTGGTTGCCTTCCGAAGGCCGCACAGCGGTCTTTCACCGCCTAGCTCATCGCCATGTCCAACGCACGTCGCCTCTCGACTATACTGGACCGCGCGTCGGCTAGCAGGCCTAAATCCTTTCCTGGATCTCCCGCCTCCTCTGTGCATGAATCGGGACGAGCCACTATGAATAAAGCAGACCAAGCACCCTCGTTCTCACCCGTCACCCGCCGCACGTTTCTCAGGAACGGTGCGATTCTCACCGCCGGCGTGGCCGCGCTGTCACTACCCGCACGGGCGCGGGTCAACAAGAACAGCAAATTGCGGATCTTTCAGGTCGGCGTTGGTGGGATAGGCGGCCTCCAACGCGGCGGCCTAAAAGGCCATCCGCAAGTCGAGTGGGCGGGCTTCTGCGATGTGGACCGCAGGGAACTTGAAAACATCAAGAAAGAGCAGCCCAATGCCTGGACGACAAGCGATTATCGCGAGGCCTTCGCCAACAAGGTGGGTGACTTCGACGCCGTCATCGTGGATGTCCCGGATTTCCACCATGCCCCGGTCATGCTCACGGCAATGAAGCACAACAAACACATGTACGGCCAAAAGCCGCTTGTGCACCAACTCGCCGAACTCAAAATGATCCGAGACGGACTCAAGGCACGTCCAAGCCTCATCACCCACACCCCCAAGCCGTCGGGTATCGGCCACAGCGCTCACAACCAGAGCACCCTCACCTATGCGGGTGGCGGCAGATTCGCCCGTGAAAAGTTTGTCGTGCACTACAATGATGACGCGCTCCGTCCCTCCTTTGCTGCGTTGAACTTGCCTCCGGTGAAACCCGGCGCGAACCACACCATGGTCGTTTGCGAAGAAGGCACGCTGCTGCTGCAAGCCGACGGTTCCCCGCAGATTTTCCGCAAGGGGAAGGAAGTGGAGGACGAGTCGTTGCCAACCGTGGCACCACGCAATCACTGGAAGGACTGGGCCGACAACTGCCTTGGCGATCACAAGCCACTCTGGACACCTTTCGACATTGGATCACGCATCACCGAACCGGCTCTCCTGGCAGTGAAGGCAACGCGCTATCCCGGCGTGGAACTGCGCTGGGACGCAGCGAACTACCGTTTCACCAATCACGAAAAAGCGAACCAGGAGATCCTCTCGCGCCAATACCGCGCGGGCTTCGCTCCGCCTGCGGTGGCGTAAAGTCGTCATCCTCTCAAATCCTCCTCCACCTTCTTCCAGTCAATGTAGCTCTTGAAGATGGGCCAATGAGCGAGGCGCGTCCGAAGAGCGTGCGACTCTGCAACTACCCAACCCATCCGTAATACTCCATGATCTGGTGGGTGTCGGAGTAAACCTTTGGATGAAGAATAAGCCGCATTAGGTTCGGCGGCGCTCAATCTGCTGGTCAAGCTGCTCCAACGACACGGCCGACGACGGAGCCCTGGGGGAGCAACATCTCCGCGATTTCCAGGACAACAAGAAAACCATTCCCACCATTCTCACCACGTCGCAGAAACTCTCGACAGGTGTCGATGCCTGGAACATCCGGAACATCGTCCTCATGCGTCCCATCAAAACCATTCGGACGCGCCTCCGCTTGCCGCTTGGATTTCTTTGGCGTCGAGGACGACACCGATGTTCGCGAGAAAGAAGTCGAGGATGAGCGCTTTGGAACCTTTTGGACGCGGCATTGTACGGGTGCTTTTTGTGTTTTCTCGAGCAAACGGCCTTCCATCTCGGGTTCGCCCGGGATGTCCATGTAGCTAGAAGGCTCTAAACTCCGTGAACTCGCCCGCGCGCTTCCATTCGCCATTGGCGTCGCTGAATGAACAACGAGCCCACCCCCCCCACTAAAAAAGCGCCAAAGCCTTGCCTGCGCACAGGGGGAAGGGACGACCGTCCATTGCATGAATAGTTGTCCCTGGATCAATGCCCAGCGATTGGAAAATAGTGGCGTGCAAATCCTCAGGGCCGCATCCCGATTCGGCGGGCTCCGCCCCGATGCGATCGGACGCGCCGTAAACCTGGCCGCCACGAACACCGCCTCCCGCGAAGGCGACGGAGTAGCAGTTCGGATAGTGATCACGACCCGCAGCCCCATTGATCTTTGGAGTGCGCCCAAACTCCGTCAGCCAGCACACTAGGGTCTCTCCCAATGTGCCGCGTTGCTCAAGATCATCCAAGAGAGCTGCGGACGCCTGATCGAGGGGCGGAAGCATGGCATTCTTTAGGCGGTTAAAATTGTCGCCGTGGGTGTCGAAGTGATCCCCAACGGATCCATTTAGATCACCAGCGGAGCAATAAACCGTGACCATGGGGATCCCGGCTTCAGAAAGCCGCCGTGCCATCATCACGCTCTGGCCGCAGACATGGTGTCCATAGGCTTCGCGCAACCGGGCAGGCTCGCGGTCCAGGCTGTAAGCGTCCCGAACCGCAGGATTGAGCACCATGTCGTAGGCCTTATCCCTGGCCCGCACATAGGCGTCGGTCTCAAGAGTTCCGCCGCCCCCCCGGGCTCGCTCCAGGGCCAATGTCAGATCGCGAAGCCGATGGATTCGCGCAGGTTCCAGGCCGGGAGGCAGCTCCAATTCCAGGGGCGAGGAATGGGGGGACACCCCCTTATAATCCGCCCCGGATCGGGGATGCACGATGACCGGGTCGTGCTTCAATCCCAAAAAACCGCCATCCTGCCCGTTGGCACGGCCACCATCCGCCATGGGATAGGGGAGACAAACCGAGGAGGGCAGTAGGCTGTGCGCCCAGCGGGGGTCGCCGGCCGACTCGAGCGCGGCCATGGTCAAGGAGCCCAGGCAGGGATGATCTAGACGGGTTGCCGGCCAATTGCCCACCAGGTTGGGTGGGGCTTGGCCCGTCAGGTTCCAGTAAGCGGCGGACCTGTGGGACGGCGCCTGATGAGTGACACTCCGCACCAGCGCGACCTGATGGATCCGCTGGGCGAGCCTTGGAAGATGCTCGCCGATGTGAATGCCCGGGACAGAGGTGCGGATGGGGTTGAACTCGCCGCGGATCTCGCGGGACGCCTCGGGCTTGGGGTCCCAGGTGTCGATGTGGCTGATCCCTCCCCAGGCGAACAGGACGATACAGGATTTGGCCTTGCCGAAGCCGCCGCCCGACGAGCCATGTCGAGTGGGCGCAGCCTGCGCGCCGAGGCTGATCCATTGAGGCAACGAAAGCCCCATAGCGCCCATCTGGATAAATTGGCGGCGGTTCAGCATGAATCCGAAGAGCGGGCATCCCCTCCCCCTCAAAAAACATGGCCTGCCATCCGTAGCAACGAACCCACGCCCAGCAAAGCCCTGCGCGAAACGACCAACACGGAAAGATCTCCAAACCCAAAACCAAAAAAGCGAAGGATGGTGCCCACGACAGGACTTGAACCTGTACGATGTTACTCACTAGAACCTGAATCTAGCGCGTCTGCCAATTCCGCCACGTGGGCAACTGACTATCAAACGCTTGCGCGAATACAAATCTGCTTTACGCGGCCTATCATGCCGCCCTGCAGCCTCAAATCTCGCAAGCGGGTGAACTTTTAATCCAAGCCATGGGGCTTTAGCAAACAATATCCTTGGGCCTTCTAGCAATCTGCCAGCAGCCCAGTGCGGGTGCGAAAATCTCGCGACCAATCATTAGCTTCCGTTCCCCACCCTGCAACTCTGAGAGTCATCGCGCCGTAACTCGCGAAGCGTCTTGGAGTGTCCACCCTCCGCAGTGTTGCTACGGAGGACGGGCGGTAGTCCTCTACCGCCTTCCCCCCACCGAGACGTGCTGCGCTTGAGCGCCTGGTTTCGCCCACCGTCCACTTCACGCCCGCCGCCGCAGGAAAAGGAGCTCAAACGCGGCCAGTGAACGGTTCAGGCGTGGCGCATACGTTCCAGTTCCTGTTTTAGCGGAGTCCAGTAAGCGCGGTCAGCGGCCCGTTCCTCGCGTTCTTCCTCCGTCAGGGCGACTTCGACCCCGATTTCGTTGCCCAGAAGCGCCGCTTCCAGCAGAGGACGAGACCCGGCGGCCAGCACCCTCGCCTCGTCGGGAAACTGGCGCGCCAGGTCGATGAGCAACTCCGGCGTCCGGCCCTCGCGCAACCAAAGCCGCGCCTGCTCCGGTGAAGGGATGCTTGGGCAGGCGATGCGATCGGCCTCGATCAATCGGCGAATCATGGGCCAGTCCTTGTCCCGTTGCGTTTTCTTGGCCTGAATCAAATCGGGCAGTGACAGCAACTCGTAGATCGTCCCGTCTTCGCCCTGCAACGTGGTGCGCCGCTCCCAAAGCTCCGGAAAATCCGCGACGCCCCGCATCTTCGACATCACGTCCACCCGCAGGCCGACGGCGTCCGGGTGCCGGCAGCGAAAATGAACCGCGTGTCCGCGGTGGAGGTTTTCCAGCGAGAGCGGCGGCACGGCGATCACCGCCGCCTGCAATTCGCGCAGGGCCGCGTTCAACCGTTCCAGGTTGGCCGTGTCCGCGTGGAGGGCGAAGTCCGTGTCCCGGCTAAACTCCGCCGCGCCGTAAAACACGCAGGCCTGACCGCCCATCAACAGGGCGCGGACCTCGCAGCTCTGGAAAGTCGAAAGGACTTTGTGAATCGGGTTCGGGATCAAGGCTGCCTCCTTGGGCGAGATATTGCGGCCATAGTTTCATGCTCTCGCGCCAGCGCTCCAGCGGCGTCAGCCGGAACCATTCCTGCCCTTCGTCTGCCGGATCGTGATGCATGGATCGGAGCGTGCCACGCTCCCCGCCCGATGCCAACCGCCATTGTGCCTTTCGGGCGCTCACGCCCACGATCAAAGCGCCAGGGGGCTGGCGCACTCCATGACCTAGCGGACCTTCGAACGCCCCACGTCCCTCGCAAAGCGTCTTGGAGTGTCCACCCTCCGCAGTGTTGCTACGGAGGACGGGCGGTAGCCCTCTACCGCTTTTCAGCACGCCCCGCTCCCTGCACAAACTCTAATCGACTGAATACGGGCGAATGATCCGATCCCCCTCCATCCATCACCCGACTCTCCACAGTCTTCAAACCAGCCTCGTGAAAAATATAATCGATCCGCCCCCCCAAGCTTCCGGTCTGTTTCGACCCCTTCCAGGTAATCTTCCGATCGG
>CAMAVD010000195.1 GCA_945861575.1 Akkermansia muciniphila | reverse complement strand
ATTGGTGCCGGGCAACATGTTGCGACCAATGGGCTGCTTGAGGATAACCGCCGAAAGAATCGGAATCACCACGGCGTTGGAGCTGAGAACAGCACCTGCGGGGTTCATAACGACTGCCTGGTAGTTCCCCCAATCGGACACGCGAATGGAAGGAATACTCAAGGTTCGGGAACGCGCGCCGGGGACCGGCTGCCCGTCACGGAACCACTGGTAGCTCAACGGCTCCGGCCCTGCCGTAACAGAGAGGGAAACATCGGCTCCGGCGATCGGGCCAGCCCCCGTCGGCTGAAGGCTGATCGCGGGTGGTGAGGTTACCGGGTCCTCGTAGCCCGGCGACGGTTTGGCAGCGATCCAAACGGAAGGATCATTTCCGTAAGCGCTGGACGGAACTTTGATCAGCGCGGCCCCGAATCCGTCCGCCAAAGCCGGCCACGGTGGGAGGTCAGCGTAAGTGACCCAATCCGCGAGGATATACGACGCGGGCGCGTTGCTCGGCGCGAGGCTCGGACGATACAGCGCGATAGACTCAGAGGAGTTGTCAAGTTTGCCGCCCAAGGGACCGAAAAGCTTCACGCCCTGAGGTGTGCCGTAGAAGCTAATGAACGCCGCACGGGACGTCGGATCCTTGACCGGATTAAAGTTTACCAGGAGGGCCGTCTCTCGAGCGGAAAGCGTCACGTTTGTCGGGAACATCAGATCCGCTCCGCCGGTCAGCCGCCACGTGTTGGTAGGTTGGTCAGGGTGGAAGAGAGTTACGGACTGGTCGGTGAGGTTCTTGATCTCGATATACTCCAGGGCGGTTTGCTGCTCACCCGCCGACGTCTCCAGCCCATGATACATGATCTCAGAGATGACCACAGGACCGACCGCTGGGCCGCTATTTGGAGCTCCCGGAGTCACTGATTTCTGCGCCACAAAGTGCATCTCACCCAGTGTGTTGGTATGTCGGCCAAAGCTGACACCTCTGCCCGACGCGCCGATCCGATAGCCGGTGACATAGCCGGTCAACTCGCCGGCGGCATCCGCAGAGAAGAGATACACATCATCACCATCGGCGCTGATGCCAAAGCTCCCTAAAGCGCCCGAATCATACTGCGACTCTCGAATGACCAGATAGCCACCTGGAGCGATGGACGTGTTCGCGGGGAGGCGGTACTTCTTCGGCGTGCCGAAGTCGTCGGTCAAAAACCAGCTGCCCACATTTGCAGCCGTGCTGCTCGGGTTGAAGATTTCAACGAAGTCTCCCCCCTGCTCGGCCGTCCCAAACGCCAGGACTTCGCTGATTACGAGAGGGACATAGAATCGAACAACGGGATCCACAACCCCCGGATTTCCCTGAGCCGAGCCGCTCACACGCCAGCTGGTTTTCAAACCCCAGGTATCCCAGGTGGCGGTATCGTCAACAATGACGAGCGAGAAACCGGTGCCGTCCGTGATCGGATACCAAGAATTGTTGAAGTCGAAGTCCAGTATGGGCTCGTGGGAAGCGTCCTCAAGGCGGATGTTTTCCCCTGAGTCAGCAAGACTGCCGGAGTATTGTCCAGCCACCAGCGCACTCACACCGTAGCGGCTAGTGAAAGCGGCGGCGTTCTTTACGACCACGACCGACTGTCCGGCCGCGAGCGAGCTTACTGCGGATCCCGTGAAGGAAAACTCCACCCCATTCACTAGCTTCACTCCTGCCAGGCTCAGCGGCCCTGAGCTGATATTGCGCAGCTCAATGTATTCGAAGTCGTCGCGCGTAAACAGACTGCCGGACGCGGGTGCGGAGGGGTGGTACATGATTTCGGTTATCCGGAGGCTGTTCTGCGCAGGACTGGGCGCCCCGCTGTAGCTGTGATGAACCTGAACCTTTCCCGAGGTGTCCACTAGGTCCAGGGTTTCACCGCGCGAGGACAGATGTCCCCGATAATTTCCCTGAACAAAAAGCCGCTCTCCACCCCTAGGCGAAACAGAACGGGCACGGAACGCCCGAGTGTTCGCCACCACGTGAAGGATGCCGTTGGTTGGAAGAACAGTCCCCCCCACGAACTCGTGCTCCACCGCTCCCTGAATGCGCCAGCGGGAGATATCGATCAAAACCTTGTTGGTGTTGATGAGGGTGAAATATTCCTCGTCTTGATTTCCAGACGCGGGGTTGGACTCCACCACACCTATCAACAGCCCAGGATCTGCTGGCTGCCCCTTCGGGATTTCGGCCTGGGCAAATAGCCAGTTGCGGCGGCCAGAAAGATACTCATATTTAATGATGTTGGCAGCTTCCTCAACGGTCTGCTTGTTCTTGTTGTCGTTCTGGGTCCCCCCATTACCGTCCCCGCTAAAAGTCCCCCAGCGAGCAAAATCAGCCGCAAACTCGGGCTGAAGTCGCGGCGTCCAGTAGTCCACTTCTGCCTCATAGCGCAACAGATGTGCGGGTGTTCCCGGAACCTGCAGCAGCTCCTCCATCAAAGTGCGCAAGCGCCGCAGATACATTTGGTCAAACTGTGGATTGGCTGCGAAAAGCGCCACAGGAAGCCGGTTGCCGGTGCCAATCCTGAGGGAGGTATTGGTGTACATGGTGTCGTCCCAATAGGTAGGAGGGCCGCTCCAGACTCGGCCGAAGCTGAGATCCTGGTCCCACGGCAGCATCGTCCATTCGCCCGTTCCCTCGGTGTCTCGATAGAAATAGTAATTCTTGTGACAGCAATCCGTGTTGCCCGTCATCGTCATCGCCGCGAAGTAATTGATCAGACCTGGAATGTTGAGATTGTCGTAGACATACGCCTGAAGCGCTGCCCCAGCACGACCGGTGCCGGCAAAGAGCTCCATCAGATCGCTCGTCCCCTCGGCCTTGCGGGTCTTATGCTCACCATCGGGTGATTCGAACGAATTGTACATCTTCCACAGGGATCCATTCGGATTGAGACCCGCTCGCTTCAAGTAGTTGTCATCGCCATTCTCGACGAAATGATAGTCCCCAAGAAATTTCCCGTTGAACTGTACCCGAACAGGCTCCACAAAATGATACGGACTCCCCGCATTCTTATAGGTGTTGTAAGCGAGAACATTCCTCATCTTGGCCTTGTCGGGATACGTGGTGAGAAGATTGATGTCATCAATCGACGGTTCTCCATCCTTCCATACAAGTTTGTAGCCAGCGTTCAGATCGACATTCCAACTGTGCTTGGAGAAGCCACTGCTCGACTGGCCATGCACTGCAAAACGAACATTATCGAGGAACTGTCCGTTGTAAAAGATTGAGCCAGCCCCTCCACCATCCGCCGCCCCGGCGGAGGACGCAAACCAATGGAGCACCGGTAGGGGATTGGTGAGCGATGGATCCTGCACTACGGTGCCCCAATACTCGGGCATGAACTTGCCCTTCACGAAGCCAGGCTCACGGGTCAGATTCGTTTTGACGTCGAACGCGCGGATGAAGTAGCGAACCATATCCCCCGGTTTATAGGCCGACTTCGGAATCGTGGCTCCATACTGGCCGTCTCCCGCCAAACCGTCGTCATGAAGCCCGTCGTCTGACATGGGCAGAGCCACCTCCGCTCCGGACATCACCCGATAAACCAGCTGCACGTCCTGCACCACATTGAAGCTGGGCCCCACCCGTGCCGTAACCCGCAGGTCCTCGCTAACTCTGGGAACCTTCGGACTGTGCTGGCTATCAAGGACCAGCGGCCCAAGATTGGTGTTTCCGAAACCGTTGGCGAACCCGGGCGTGGACACCCCAAAGTAGCGCCGAGCTAGGGGGTCGATCGTCAAATAGCTTCCACCCAAGGTGGCCTGGAAGATCAGATCCGAGTCGGACGGCGAGGAGTTCAAGACCTGAAATGCGAGGACGTTGGCACCTATCCGTAGAACATCACGAGAGGCCGTTAGGTCGAATGCTTCGAACTGGCCGGACTCCCCGTCAGGGCGCTCCAGGGTGGAAACGGAGTTCCAGGCAGGGTCCGACGGGGCATTCCGACGCAGCACTTCCACACCATTAAGATAAGCGATAAATCCGGAGTCGTAGCGAAGCCGCAGGCTGAGGGTTTCGAGCGCTGCCGGATTGGTAGCGGAAAACGGGAGCCGCGCGTAAACCGAGCCATTGATGCCCTGGAGGCTCGACTTAATGTCGGCCAGAACGAACGGGGCGAGATTTGCATTCCCAAACACCCGGGCATCGAGGAACGACTCGTCCAGCGCGTCGTCCGCGCCAGAAGGACCGGCAGGGTCCAGCACGAAATCGATAGGATCGCCCAACTGCACACCCGTGAGCTGAAACGTTCGATTCGTGCCAAAGATATTGTTCCCGAGGATGGAAACAGAATCCTTCTGTGTGCCCTTGTGGAGAACTTTTGCCGTGACCCCTCCGCCGCCGGAAACGGCCTTCCCCACATGGTAGTCGATGCTCAAGGTGCCGGTCACCTTGCTATACCAGCGGCGGATCACCCAATGCTCGCCTCCGCTCGTAACTCCGGTCGGCTTCATGCGATTCTTCCCCACCGTGTCATAGGGAGGCGTCCCGGCCAACCAACTCCAGGAGAAGCCATCCCAGAAAGCGTCCGGAAAAAGCGCGAAATCGTTCGTCTGGTATCCCGACACAGAATCAGCACTGCGGTCATAGAATCCGTAGGACCAGTTCTTGTATCCCTGATCCCCGACCTCAGACCAATCAGCGACGCTGTCCGCGAGAATCTGCATGCTCGGCGCAGTGCTCTGAATCAAAACCGTGAAGACTGCCGAGTCGCACGCGTCGTCTCCCGCAGCCCCGGGATCGATAACAAAATCGACGGACGCATCATTGGCGACCGTCACCGTCACGGAATAACCCACGCTGATCTGGCGTAGCGACTGCTGGAAGACTTCCACACCATCGACCAGAATCCGCGCCGTCACCTCATCCCCCAAAGCAGCGTCGGAGCATGAACTCGCGTGACCCACCATACCCGAGATTCGGACGGACCCAACGGTCTCGCTGATCCAGCGGCGAACGGCCCAATGGTGGGCTCTGTCGGCAAGGCCGTTGTGGCCGCCCGCAATGGCACCGTAGCGATCCAGCTGGGTCGGGGCGTCGGCCGTGGGGAACCAGCGCCAGAGGCTGTTGGTAAAAAAGTTCGCAGCCGAGAGCACCCCAGCGGACCTGGGAAACGGCTGAAACTCACTCGAAGAGAACCTGCCGTCCGCGTCGTTGCGACGATCCCAGTATCCGTAGAACCAGTTGTTCGCCCCTTGGTTGCCACTGAACTCCTTGACAGAGTCCGCCAGGGTGACGGGATTGATCGCAAGACGGGAATCCGTCTCATAGCCGAAACCATTGCTCACAGAAGTCCAGGCCACATCGCTAAAGTCGGGAGTCGTCCAGGCCTTGCCGAATAGATCATCGCTGGGCACCAGGATCCGGGCGCGGTTCGTGCTGGAGAGCAAGGGCACGACGTTTTCAAGGATGGGGAATCCATACGACACGTTCGCAACCTGGGCCGGGTAGCCGGAATACTCCGACACGACAGTCACACCGTCAGAGGCCACAAGCCCGAGGTAACTCCCTTCCTTGGAAGAGAGTTTGAAGCTCGTGTGGAGCGAGCCCAAAACCGCAGGCCGATCCTTTCCGGAAGCGAAAATGACCCGGTATCCGGCAGCCGGAAGGGTGATCGCGGGAAATCGCCATTTTTTGAGGGAAGACTTGCTGTCGGTGAGGTACCATCCGTTTAGGTTCACATCCTCGGTGCCCCCATTGTGGATTTCTATCCAATCTTCAGAATCTCCGTCCTCATCGACCAAGCCATGGAAATTATTGGCCAGAAACTCGGTGATCCGAAGGCCTTCTGCAGCCCCCGCAGTGACGGTGCCCATAAACAAAAGGCCACTGAGCAAGAGGTGAATGCCCGCCCATCGTGCGAGCGAATGCAGGCTCAGAGAACGGGCAGGGTTCCTGGGGACGAAGGAACAAATGAACTTCATAATGCTAAGGCAGTTGTTTTTGGGGTCTCCAAACGGGTACCACAGAGCCACAGCCCTTTTCAACCTTGAAACGCGGTTCGGAGCCGCAAGGCTTCAACCATGACCTGCCTGCCGGAACCCACGTATAAAGAAAGAGCGCTGCCACCCAAGGCAACGCTCTAATTGTCGGCGGATTCCCCACCAACAGAAGAAGGAAAGAAAAGCTAAGCTCCCGAGTTGCCGATGGCCTCTACCGGGCAGTTATCCATGGCTTCTTTGCACTGCTTCTCCTCGTCCTCATTTTCTGACTGCTTATAAACGTAGGAGAATCCCCCGTCGTCATTGCGGGTAAAGTTGTTAGGAGCCGTTTCGCGACAGAGGTCGCAGTCAATGCACTGGTTGTCGACAAAGAATTTGCCGGTGACGTTCTCCGCGTAGCGATTTGCAATATCAGCCATAAATTAGTCCAAAAGTAACTACGCCCCAATCTTGCTGCATGCCAGCCAAAGTCAAACCATTTTGTGCCCTGGAAATCCGTATGTGCGCATCTCAGCAAAACGGGCGCACCTCGTAATCGTAATCGTAATCGCTAGTTAAACACCATCGATGCCACCCAACTGACTTGGATCACCACTACTTGGTGATCCTCAAAGCGTTCTGGATTTTCGTCAGTGAAACTCCGAGTGTCGCGTTGGCGATTTCATCGAGCTGTTTTTCGTCCCCGCTGAGATGCATGGTGCGGTGCACATGCGTGAGGCTCTGCTTGGGTGCGAGTGCCGCAGCGGGCGATGAAGATTCCAACTCGTAGAAGGGGCCGAGGGGTTTCGCGCCGGGGGATGGAGCCCCATCGTTGTAGCTATTAGATGCGTCGCCACCGAACGGATTCTCCTGCATCTTCCACAGCGAGTTCACGTAGTCAGTGACGCCTTCAGGCTGGGTGAATTGCACCAGGGTCAACACCTTGCTCGCCGCATCATAACTGCCCAGGATCGCCTTGCTGCGTTTTGGATTGATGCCGATCTTACTCCGGTAATTGCCATCGCCACTGAAAAAGATCGTGCCGTCTTTCACCTGGAGTCGATCTTTCGGGACACTTCCAAAATAATCCGAGGTAACCTCGACACCAAGTTGAGACTCAGGACCCGTCTTAATCGGCACAACGATGGTCGTCTCTGGCGACGGATTGAACATGCCAAGAATCCAGACCGAGAGCAGTCCAGTCCGCTTTTCCCAGGGTTGTTTGCCGGCGTTGGTGATCCTGTTCACGGTTTCATACGCCACGACTTTGATCTCTCTGCCTGGTTTGATTCCTAAGTTTCCTGCGATGGCTTTGGCGGTGAGCAGTTTCACCTCGCGGTTGACCTTCACGTCAAAGCGCGTGCCAGAGTAGTTCGTCACGGAAAACTCAGACCGGAACGTCGCCGAGGATTTGCTCCGCCTGGCAAGCGTGTAAGGCAGAGTGTCTATCGCAGAGGGCGTAAACCAGTCGTTCAGCTCAAACTTTGAGCCCTTGGCGAAGAAGATGGAAAACTGTCCGCCCTCCGGGCCAAGCCAAAAGCGATCCTCGCCGCCGAAGACGTTGATATGCGGTTGGATTTTCCCCGACGCGATGAGTTCGCGATTGATCCAGCCAAAGCTCAGTCCCGCTTCACCGCCCGCGCCACTGGTCATAACGCGTCCCTGCCATGCAGGTGAAACTGCAACCTGTGCATGACCGCCGCGATCCTGCAGCACGATGATGGGCGTGTACTTCTGAAGAAATCTGACTTCGTCCCCGAACGAAGCGGCGTGAACGACGGAGGTTGCAACAACAGCCAAGACGGTTGTTGCTGTCCTTACGCATTGGATGGTCATTTTCATATTCTGCTCAAGTGCCCACTGGATGCTGCCCGTAGAGTGACCGAACCATGAAAAGTTCCGACTCAAAATTGAGAAGCGTGCCCCGCATTCTTTAGATGTCATACGCGCCAAAACCGCCTCGAGGCCTGCGGGAGCATCCGACCGCGCTTCTGGCGGGCTGGGAAACGGGTCATTGAAGTGCGCCTGCGCGACTTCAGCGATTGTGTTCCGCTGCCAGCAACGGGACTTGCCTGAGAGTAGATGGTGTAGTGTGCACCCGAGGCCCATGTTGCCGCCGATCTTCTCAAGGATCTCGTAGTCCTCAATGAAGTCGCCTGACACTGGATCAGCCCTATTCACAGAAGGCTATTGTCTCCCCCTTGGTTTCCCAGATGCAAGGGGGATTTGCGGTCTCCTGTCGGCCGTGCGCATCCCAGCCGCCTGCGAAAACAAGCGGAGGAGCTCGGTTTGGAAATCGTTGAAAAACAAGACGCTGCGTAGAGGTTACTTGGAAGATTTTTGCAGCGCACCTCGTAATCGTAATCGTAATCGATTACGGGGGGAAGCGGATTGACGCGAGCGCAAAATACTGAGCTGCGCACACGCGATTTTTCAAGAATCTAATCGACTTTTTCAGAGTCAGGATCTAGTGGACTTGGAACCATCCCAGATTTCTAGCCCTCAGATCCGAGGTCCGGGGTGCCGGTGTGCGCAGTCAAGCCAGCCGCAGCCCCGAAACCGCGGTCGGCACAACTCAACAACTAGACCGATCGTATGCATTCGAGAACTTCCTTCCACCCGGGTTCCAAATTTTGCGTGTCTCTTGTCAACCTCGCGCTCGCCCTCGTGTTGTTGCCGTCGGTGGCCTCAGCCCAAAACTGGGGGCGTCCTACCACATCCAGCCCCATTGCCGTCTCCCCAACGGATCGTCTGATCTGGGCTGTCAACCCGAGTGACGACAGCGTCAGCGTCATTCGACCGGACAATAATACCCAACTCGCAAAGATTTCCGTGGGCGATGAGCCGCAGGCAGTAGCTCTCACCCCCGACAACAAGCTCGCTTACATCGCCAACGCCGCCGGCAACTCAGTGAGCATCATCCGGATCAACGATCCCGCATGGGGCGCGTTCAGCGCGAGTGTCATCGCAACGCTCACCACCGGCGCGGAGCCCTGGAATGTGGCGGTGTCTCCTGACGGACGCCGCGCGTTTGTGGCCAACAGCATGCAGGATACCATCACGGTGATCAACACGGCCGACCAGACGATCATTGGCCATGTCGATTTGCGGAACACCCCAGGAGCAGACGTGGATTTCCATCGCCACTTTCAACCGCGGGGCCTGGCCGTCACCGCGGACAGCAGCAAACTCTACGTCACGCGCTTCCTGTCCAAAACCCGCGCTGGAGGACGCCAGGGCGAGGACTTCGGAAAAGAGGGGATGGTGATCGTGGTCAATATCAACACCGCCTTGACGACGATGGCGGGGTATCAGCCGACGCGCGCCATCCGCTTGGCACCCCAGGTCACGGGCTTCAAGTTCCCCGGCCTGACTGCCGACACCGGCGCTTTTCCCAACCAGATGCAAAGCATCGTCATCCGAGGTTCCAGGGCCTACCTGCCGAATATCGCGGCCTCGCCAAGCGGCCCGCTCCGCTTCAATCTCGATACGCACGCCTTCGTGAACCAGATCGGTGAAGTCAACACCACCAGCCCAACCGATCTCGGGGCGCTGAACTTGCATCTGGGCGCCCGGGATCCAGAGCCGGGCAAGATCCGCTCGTTCTTCGCAAACCCCTGGGCCGTTGAGTTCACAACCCAAAGCGGAGCTGGGGCAGCCTACGTGGTTTCTGCAGGGAGCGATTTGCTGGTGAAGCGTAACCGTCCGGCGGAGCCGTCTTACGCCGAGTGGGGGTGGCGTGGCAGGATGGCTGGGTGAAACGACAAACATCTAAAACCGACGCACCCCAACGACACTGCACCCCCAAAGAGAAAGCTGAGATTCTCAGAGAACACCGGCGCAG
>CAMAVD010000194.1 GCA_945861575.1 Akkermansia muciniphila | reverse complement strand
CGATAGACGAGACGGATCGATGGGGTGGAAAAGTTCGTTTTCGTGTCGGTGAGGGTTTTGCAAAGTTCAGGAATGACCCTAGGCAGAGTAAGCCACCAGAATGCGACATTGAAGCGAAGAGAGTGAGACCCGGAAGATGCCATCAATGTAACCGCGAATGGACGCGAATAGACGCGAATGCGAAAAAGGCTCGTGGGTTGTGACTTCTGGATTAACGTTCATTGGAGTTCATGCAACCCATGGCCGATGCCGTTGATCACCTCCAAGGCGCACCCAACTACCAAGTATACTTGATCCTTCAGCAGCAATGTCTCATTGGCGTTCATTCGCGTTCATTCGCGGTTAACGTTCAAATCCCGGCACCGTGGATCCGGTCTGCAGTTAATGCCCGGCGCTCGAAGGGGATAAGCTCAGAACTCCTGACCTGGAGTGGCTCGTTACAGGAATCAGGCTGAGCCCACTTGGCGATAGACGAGGCGTGGCGAGGGGGAGGGAACGTAGTTTGCGTTGTAGCGGAGCAAGCTCCCTTCGGCACTGTAGGGGACGACGTAAGTCGTTCCCCTATTTTCCATTCCCCGGGCCTGCTAGAACGCGACCACCCGAGTCCAGCAGCGCGTGAAGCGGAGGTTGAACGCAGTCTCAGCAGCCTCCCCATCGGCGACGGATTCGAACACCGCGAAGGTCGTGGATCCGCTTCCGGACATTAAAGCACCGAGGGCGCCCTTCTCCCTGAGGAAGTCCTGATACACCTTCAAGATTGGGTAGGTATGCAAGGCCGGGATCTCGAGAGTGTTAAAGAGATGGCTTACCACTCCGGCAACTCCTCCGTCCGCGAACGCGAGAGCGGCTGCCTCAGCTCGACCCGTCAACCCCTGAGCGCTTCCTGGAAACTGCGCCAGTCTCTGATACGCCCAAGGCGTGGAGATTCCAAAGCCGGGATGAATCAGCAACATCGAACAGCCAGCGAGCGCTGAGGACGGTGCCAACGCTCGGACATTTTCTCCCCGTCCAAAGGCCACAGCGGGTTTTGGATCCAGGAAGAAGGGAACATCCGATCCTAAGCTCGCCGCAAGCTCCTGAAGCTGGGAACCCGAAATAGGCTCCCCACAGAGCCGGTTCAAACCAACGAGAGTCGTCGCCGCGTTGCCACTACCGCCCCCCAAGCCCGCCTCCATCGGAATCCGCTTCTCGAGATGCACTCGCGCCCCCCCATCCAAGCCGGAAGCCTTGAAAAATGCGCTGGCCGCCTTCCATACCAAGTTCCTGGAATCCACCGGCAGGCGAGGGTCGCTGCAGCTAAGTTCAAGCGGTGCCTGTGTCCGCTCGATTCGAAGCGTGTCGCACAGCGGAACGGGAAGCATCAGGGTTTCGAGCTCATGAAATCCATCCGGACGCTTGCCCAGGATGTTGAGCAGCCAATTCACCTTACAGGGGGATTCTAACTCCAGCATTGGAAATAAAAGAGGCGCCAACAGTGACTGCTGGCGCCTGGCTTAAAGAGCGAATTACTGTCCGTTCTCGAAGATACGGAAACGACTGCCGGGAATGCTGCGACCAATCACGCCACCATCGAAGCCCAGATCGCCACCCGCATCGAAAGTCGGGTCGGAGGGAAGGCCTGGCTTGTTATTGGAGGGGTAGGCAGGGTCCTCGGTCAACTTCATGCCACCGTAGGGATACCGGGTCGTTCCCACAGCATAGTCAGGAGCGATGTATCCCTTGGGAGTGAACTGGGCGGCATACGGAGGAAAAGGAAACGTGACGATCTCCCAGGCGCCATAGGCCGTGCGCGCGAGGCTGCGGTTGAAACCGCGGATGGCACCGGTGGTGTAGGCGCGTTGGTTACCGTCCCAAAGCGCGGTCTGCTCGACGCTGCGCTGCAGCTCACCTAGGCGACCGAATTCGGTGGCATTACGCACGCCGCGCCCAAGCTTCTGTTCTGGACCGGCGCAACCCGCGCAAAACCCCGCTGCCAGGGCCAATGTAGCTGAAAGTTTGAAGAGCTTGTGTGTCATACAAGTGGGCGCAGATTAGGTAGCGAATTTATTGAAGTAAAGACCCGTTTTGGGGAGTTTGAAGAAAGGCTGAGGAAATGAAATCGCAAGATCGCATGCACAAGGGATGCATCGGCATTTTCCAGATCCTGAACAGTCGCATGCGCGGCGTAATGCTGATCATTCGTCGTCTATCGTATCGGCATTGGGCTGCTTCACTCAGGGCGTCAAGGATGCATCACTCGCAACGCCGGCAGCCCGCGCTTCCAAGATCCGGCGGCTGGGAACGAAGCCAGCGATAAACTCCCGGCGAAACTCATCAAAGGTCCCACTTTGGAGATGCTGCCGGATATCCGCCATCAGCTTGATGTACATGTGGCTGTTGTGAACGCTCAGCATCCTCAACCCCAAAATCTCATTCACGTTCAGCAAATGCCTGAGATAGGCCCTGGTAAAATGGCGGCAGGCGAAACAATCGCAGCCTTCCTCGATCGGCCCGAAGTTGGCCTTATTGAACCCGCCCTTAATGCTGACGGCCCCCTTGCGGGTATAAGCCGTTCCATTGCGAGCCACCCGGGTAGGCAGCACACAATCGAACATGTCCACCCCGCGGGCGACGAGTTCCACCATCTGAGCCGGGGTGCCAAGACCCATGGCGTAGCGGGGCTTGTTGGCGGGAAGATGCGGTTCAGCAAACTCTACCGCCTTCATCATCTCCGGCTCAGGCTCCCCAACGCTCACCCCGCCGATCGAGTAGCCATCGAAGTCCATGTCCACCAGTTCACGAGCGCACGAGGCACGCAGATCCTCAAACTTCCCACCCTGCACGATCCCGAACACGAACTGACCCTCCGCACGCGGCTGTAATCGACACTCCCGTGCCCATCGCAATGAACGCTCCACCGCAGTCTGCACTTCGCGATGCGTGGCGGTATGCGGCGGACACTCATCGAACACCATGGCGATGTCCGACCCGAGCTGACGCTGGATGTCCATCGCCTCCTTCGGTCCGAGGAAGAGTAGGGAGCCGTCCAGATGAGAACGAAACTCAACCCCGTGATGCAGCACCTTGCGGATTTTGGCCAAGCTGAAGACCTGGAATCCGCCGCTATCGGTCAGAATGGGATGGGGCCAATTGATGAAATTGTGCAATCCCTTCGCGGCACCGATGATCTCCATCCCGGGACGAATGCTCAGATGATAGGTATTGCCGAGAATGATCTCGGTTCCCATCTCGATGAGTTCTCGGGGATCCAAGGCCTTCACCGAACCCTGAGTGCCGACCGGCATGTAGACCGGGGTATGGATCACGCCGCGCGTGGTGGTCATCCGACCCAGCCTTGCCTTGCAACCGGGGGCGGTCTTGAGAAGCTCGAAAAACATGATGGTGAGTTACCTCTAAGCGGTCCGGGCAGCCTTCACAGCTCCCTCGCGCATCCGCGTGACTGCAGAGCGCATCTGACGTTTACCGAAAAGGGAGGTCCCGGCGACCAAGGTGTCTGCCCCCATCGAGGCACACTGCAGGGCCGTATCCTGGGTGATCCCGCCGTCGACCTCGAGCCGGTAGCTGAGTCCCTTGCCCTTGCGCCAATCATGCGCCTGGCGAATTTTGGGGAGCATCTCGGCAATGAACGGTTGTCCGCCAAAGCCAGGGTTCACGGTCATGATGAGGAGGAGGTCGATCTTTTTGAGGAAGGGCAGAGCCGCACTGACCTGAGTGGGAGGGTTCACCGCCAGCCCCACTTTCATACCTAGGGAGCGGATCTTCCAGATCAAGCCCTCGACTGGATCGCCCAACTCCACGTGGACTGTGATGGTATCGGCCCCCGCCTTCTTGAACGGCTCCAAGAGGATCTCTGGACGCGAGCACATCAGATGAACGTCAAAGGGAATCTTGGTGAGAGGACGGAGGCGGCGAACTACTTCGGGCCCAAAAGAGACATTGGGAACAAAATGACCATCCATGATATCGAGATGGAGCCAATCCGCTCCGGCTCGAGTGGCACGAAGCGTTTCCGCGCCGAAACGACAAGGGTCGGCAGCGAGCAATGAAGGCGCAATGATCATCGATGCCCACGCTATGAAAACCAGCCTCCCAAAGTCAACGCCCGGGGCGTTGAGCCCAGCAGTTCTCATTCTGGCAGGGAACTCCTGTCCCCCATACGGCTCATCGCTTGCCGAGGCCTGGGATCCCTCCAGGCCAGAAAGACGTGGAAGACGGGACTGGTCTGGCACGCTTTGACAACACGATGCAGTCCTGGAGCCTAGTGAGCACCTACAACCAGGGAGCATGGGATCATCCAAATGAAACGCTGTATCCAGGCGAAGGCGCCCTCCTCTACGTCGTCGGCGGAGCGGCGCAGGTCGATATCACCGGCAACCAGGCGATTCCTGTGCTACCTGGTGAGCGTGAGTAACAAGAGGGCGACATCTGACATGTCCCCCTATTGCGTTCCGATCACACGACGGAACAGCGGCATAAAGCGGACGCCAGGAACGCGAGGGGATCGACGCCCTCAAGCGGCCTATTTCCAGGTTTGGCGCACCACGCGCTCCCATTCATCAGCCATGAGCTGATGACCGCGATAGGTGGGATGCACCTTGTCCCAGATCCAGTAGTCCGCCGGCGCTGTTTTGGAGGCCTCATCGAAGACCCGCTGAAAGCGCACGAGCGCTGCCCCGTATTTCTTGGCCAAGGCGGCCACGATAGCCTGTCGCTTCACCAGGCTGTCCCTGATGGGTCCGTCATGTTTCACAAAGGGCTCGCAGAGCACCAGTTTGAGAGCAGGATTTGCGGCGCGGGCCTGCGCGAGCAAGGCATCGTAGACCCGTTCGTATTGATCCAGCGGGACGCCTCGAGCGTCGTCATTGACGCCGATAAGCACGCTGAGGATGTCCGGCTTGAGATCCAGCGCGTCGGTCTTCCACCGCATTTCCAAATCTAGCACAGTGTGACCACTGATACCCCGATTGATGAAATCCAGCCGATCCGAGGGAAACGCGGCCCCATGTCGCGCGGCGGTGATAAAGACATAGCCATGCCCCAGGATGTGATTAGGATCCGCGCTGCGTCCTCGGTTCCCGTCCGTGATGGAATCCCCCTGGAATAAGATTCGCGAGGCGGAATTGAACGCCGGGATGCGTTTGACATTTCTCTCCGCAGCCTCGAGCGGCATTCGCAGACAGACGATTGCCACTGACGTGACGATCAGGAAGTGCATACCGGTTTGAATCCGGGATGACAGGATCTGTGTAAGCATGATGTGAATCTCTGCATTCCACGCCTCATCGCAAGGCAGAACTTCGAGATCTGCACTTGCTGGAAGCTTAGAATCCATCATACCTCGAGACGCACGACTCGGGGCGACAGCTGACCTGTCCCCCTATTGCGTTGGTGGTGAGATTGCGCAGCCGAAAACTTGAGCTGCTCGCCGTGTCGCTGAAATCGGTCAGGCCGGCTCCAGAGCTCACCGCTTAGAACGGCCCCAAATAGTGGTTGAAGACCGTTCCCGAGCGGATCCAGTAAGCCTGCCCGCGTCGGACAGTGCCGAGAGGAGTATTGAAAAGCGGTGGCGGCAGCAGCGCCGGGTTGGAGGGTGCCAAATCGCCGCCCACATAGGCATAGACCTCTGTCGAGGCTCTCCACGAACACCCACGCTATGGAATCGTAGCACAAACGACTCAGCCTGTTACACGAAGCGCAAACCGTGGGGCTGACGGCGGGCACGTCGACGCCGGACTCGGAGATTGACGCCGTGGAACTGAAGCTGGAACAGTGATTGCCCGCTGATGCAGCCAAGCCTTCAGCGCGCTGACCCCGCGACGATAAACTTTCAATGACGACGCTACCGCCCAGCCTACCGCCAGAGCCTCCCACGGCGGCACCAACCCCGACCGAAAGGGCGGAGGAAACGCCGCAACCTAGGCAGACATTTTCTAGGATCGAGGCCCAACTGGATGGATGGATCGGAGTGCGCGTGGTCGGCCGGATGCTTCCATGCCTCTTGGCTTCGGTGCTTGCGTGCCTCGTCGTGCTGATCGAGCAGGTGTTCGGCCACAGAAATCGGCAGGGGTATCTCGTCTTCAATCTCTTTCTCGCTTGGCTGCCTCTGCTCTGGGCCGTCCTGGCCGTTCGAGCTGCGAAGGCGACCCCTTACCGGTCGATCCAGTTCTGGGGCTGTTCCATCCTCTGGCTGCTCTTTCTTCCCAACGCCCCGTATGTATTTACCGATTTGGTACATCTCTTGGGCAAATCCCTTCCCCACTACTGGCCCGACATGATGAAGATTCTGCTCTTCTCCATGGCTGCGCTCGGGGCCGGTATGCTTTCTCTGCGCCTAGTGCATCAACTCGTGGAGGAACACCTGGGATGGGTGCCCGGATGGGTCTTCGTCGCCATAGTCTCCGCACTCTCGGCAGTTGGCGTGGCACTTGGACGCTTTCGCCGCTGGAACAGCTGGGACGCCCTCCAGAATCCTCAGAACATTCTGCGGGACGCCCTGGATCTGACCCAAATCCCCTACGTGACCCATCCGACAGGCTGGTTTGTGGCTATTCTAGCATGCCTGATCTTCTGCTCGTATCTGATGCTCAGAGGTCCGAGCAGTTCCAAGCCGGGCAGCGAAGACTAGCAGCCCGTCAGACTTCTCCCCCGAAGCTCTCCATGGGCTCCGCCAACCAGGGTCATGAGCGGGGCTCATTGATTTTCGGAAATTGCCGATTAACTTGAGTACGAAGATGGAAAAGCAAGAACGTCCGCCGGTGGACCCGGAGCTGCGTCGAAGAATCAACGAACTGATCGCCTACAGGGGCGGAGGTCAGAATCCTGACCTTGTAGCTGACGTCATCGAAAACGCACTCAAGCTCTTAACCGACGTTGAGTCCCGAGGGGATGTCCGCGTTATACAAACGACTGTCCGAGAGCTGCGCTACGCCTTCCGCCTCTTCGCTCCGCATGCTGGGGTGCGTAAGGTCACCATGTTTGGTTCGGCGCGGCTCCAGCCCAGCCGGAAGGAGTATCAGGAAGCAGTCGATTTCGCACAACGCATCACAGCCGAGGGCTGGATGGTCATTACGGGCGCTGGCCCAGGCATCATGCAGGCGGGTCACGAGGGTGCTGGGCCGGAGAAAAGCTTCGGTGCGAACATACGCCTGCCTTGGGAACAAAGTGCCAATCCAGTCATCCAGCACGACAAAAAGCTGATCACCTTCAAATACTTCTTCACCCGCAAGCTTACGTTCGTCCGGCATTCCGACGCCATCGTTCTGTTTCCGGGGGGCTTTGGCACCCTGGATGAGGGTTACGAGGCTCTCACTCTGATGCAGACCGGGAAGAGCAAGCTGATGCCGCTGGTCCTGATGGATCGTCCCGGGGGCACTTACTGGAAGACCTGGGACAAGCATATCCGCGAGCATCTGCTGCGCAACGCGCTGATTTCCCCCGAGGATCTCACGCTTTACCACATTTCTGGAAGCGTCGAGGAGGCGGTCCGCATCATCACCCGGTTTTATCGCAACTTCCATTCCATGCGTTTCGTGAGAGAGCGCCTCGTCATTCGATTGCGCCACGCGCTCTCAGCGGCCTCGATCGACGCGCTCAATGAGGACTTCGTGGACATCATCGTCGGAGAGAAGATCCACGCGGCAGAGCCAACCCTCGAGGAGCGTGAGGATCACCAATTCCTGGACCTCCCGCGAATCGCCTTCGATTTCAACCGCAAGGACTACGGCCGACTTCGCCAGATGATCGACGTCCTCAACGCGCAGTAGTTCCAGCGGGGCAGGACTCAATACCAAATCGTTCTGCACCGCGAACGGCAGGGGGTAAGACGTCATTACCGTGTCAAAGCCAACTCGAGTTACCGAGGGCAAGACCAACCTCTCGGCAGCGAGAGCAACTAGCCGATTACGGTTACGGTTACGAAGTAAGCTGAGAAAATAGGACATGCGCCCGATCCGCTGCCTACCGGCTCTGTCCTATTGACCCGATCCTGGCCATGCGATAGGCTCTTAAAGTTACCTCCCAGCTCTCAACTATGAACACTTCCCTGCGGCCCCGCTGCGCAGTTGTCCTCGGCCTGATGGGGGTCTGCCTCGGCTTGGCGCACGTCCCTCCATCGCTCCACGCCAAACCGCCGCTGATCGTGTCTGTCGGAGGCCTGTCGCCTGAACAAGTCGATGTCTGTTTCGATCAACCGGTCGACCGTGCCGTGGCTCAAGAGGCTGAGCGCTATGCGCTGGGCGGCGGTGTCGAGGTGATCGGGGCAAGGGTGTTGAGCGATGGGCGCACGGTGAGCCTCCAGACCACTGGCCTGGCCGGAGAATTATTTCGACTGAAGGTTAAGGGCATCCAGAATCTAGCCGGTGAAAGTGGCGATACCGAGGCGGAAGGGCTCATGTCGGGCATGACCCTGGCCGACATCGGAAACCCCGGGGTCAAGGGCTCCTGGGTCAGCTGCAAGGTCAAGGAGGTCGATCTAGAGTCGGGCGGAGCTGACATCTGGGGAGTCGCAGATTCCTTCTCCTATCTCCACCGGGTTCATCTCGGAGACTTTGATGTCTCGGTGCAACTGGCGGCACTGTCTTCCGTAGGCACCCCAGGCACGCACTACACCCGCGCAGGAATCATGGTGCGGGAAAGCACCGATCCGGCCAGTCGGAATCTCATGGTAGGCACCTATCCTCCCGCTGCTGCAGGCCATCACTGGGTCGCTCATGCCCGACTGACCACGGGAGGATCCACGGACATCATCCCCGGAGGGGCGCTGATTCCCTGGCCGGTCGGCTTTGAGTTTCCGAACGCGTGGCTGCGCTTGCGGCGCGTGGCCAATACCTTCAACTGCTACTCCTCCACCAACGGCTCCAACTGGGTGCAGCTGGGATCGCCATTTCGGCCCAGCCCAGCCTACCCTGCTCAGGTCCTGCTGGGCTTGGGAGCAACACCCGTGGATCCGCTGCCCGGAGTGACCACGGTGGCTCAATTTCGCCAACTCTCTGGTTTGCATCAGCCCGACACGAAAGCTCCGCAGGCGATCGGGGCCGACGCTCTCGACGTGGACACGGTCCAAGTCCGCTTTTCGGAAGGGATCGAGGAAGCCTCGGCACTTCTACCCACGAACTACTCGCTCGATCGAGGTGCCACGGTGATCTCTGCAGCCCTGGGCGCCCCCAATAGTGTCACCCTCAAAACCTCCCCACTCATCCCGGGGACAGACATGCTATTGACGATCAACCGAGTTCGCGATCGGGCGGCAATACCAAACTCGATCGCCAATGGAGCGCGAGCCAGTTTTCGCGTGTTCCGGTCGGAGGATCGGCGGGCGGCCGATATCGGAGGAATCACCCTTCCAGGAGTCGTGACAGCGCAAGCAGGCGGGGCGGACCTGGTCGGTGCCGGGTTGGACATCGGAGGTCGAGGGGATCAGTTCCTCTTTGATTACCAACTCCTCATCGGAGACTTCGACCGACAGGTGCGCCTCACCGAATGGTCGGCATCCGACCCCTGGGCCAAAGCAGGGCTCATGGCGCGCGAAACACTCGGAACCAACAGTCGACAAGCGAGTGTGCTGGCGTCTCCAAGCTTGGCCGGTCTGTTCTTCAGCAGCCGTGGCGTGGAAGGAGGGCAAGCGTCTCGAGAGGGTTTTCTAGCGGCGTCCGCCCCAGATGTTTGGCTCCGCCTGCAACGCCAGGGAGCGCGTTTCACCGGCTACGGGAGCCGAGACGGGCTGGGCTGGACAAAGCTGGGCGAGACCCTTCTGTCCCTCCCTCCCGCAGTTTACGTGGGATTCGCGCTCGCCAGCCACGAGGGTTCTCGGACAGCTA
>CAMAVD010000193.1 GCA_945861575.1 Akkermansia muciniphila | reverse complement strand
GCGGGGGAGGAGCGTGCTGTGTCCGCTTCCACAAGCCATGGCAGAGTTGCCGATGGCTTCTCACCAGAGCACGAAGCTCACGAAGATTTCGGAAGGGGCTGGATCGAAGAGGCTCCCTACAGACGCGACATTCAGACCCCTCTTTGGTCGGGGGGCCAAAGGATCTTATGCATCTGGAGTTGGAATCGGACCGGTAGCGCGTCAGCGATGATCTGGTCGACCAATTCGGACCGGGGCAGGGGATCCTGACCTTCGGGCACAGGTTTGAGGGAGGGGTGCTGCTGCTCGGGCTTCAAAGGATGAACCCAGGATATCAGGAGGGGACAGATACGATCGAGCTGATGGGCCCGGATCTGCTCCTTCACCCATGCGTAGTCTTGCCGGGTGCCCACCACGAACTTGATCTCATCGGTCGCCCGCAGATGAGGGAGGTTGCTCCATAGATTGCGGCTGTCCTCGCCGCTGCTGGGGCATTTGAGATCCATGATGCGGCGCACTCGCGCGTCCAGCACCGAGATGTCGTGTGCCCCGCTGGTCTCAACGAGGACGGTGAAGCCTCGATCGCACAACTCTCGCATCACGGCGGCGCTCCGAGGTTGAAGCAGCGGTTCGCCTCCGGTGAATTCAATCAGCGGCAGCCGTTGCTGTCCGTTTTTCCTTGCGAAGGGGACGGCCATTTCCTCAATGCGGCTTAAGATATCCGCAATCGAGGTGCGTTTGCCTTCCGTGAAGGCATAGGCGGTGTCGCAGTAGGAGCAGCGCAGATTGCAGGCGGTCAGGCGGACAAAAATGCACGGCAACCCGGCAAAGGTACTCTCCCCTTGCAGGCTTAAATAGATCTCATTGACGATCAGCGCGTCCGCACTCATGGGAGCAGCATACCCGGCTCGGGTGGAAAGCACAGGTTTAGATCGAGCGTGTCCCGAAATCGCAGATTTTGAGCCACGCTATACGTAAACACGATTTGTGATACTTCCTCCGGACGACGCCTGGCCTTGAGTTCACGCCGGACGGGCGGCGGTTGGTCGCGGTTGACTGGGGCTTCAGGTGTGGCAAGCGGCGGACTTCTCCGAGACCGACCGCGTCGCCGCGCGGACAATAAATCACGTTACTCGCGCAACGTTCCCACGCGCCTGCTGCAGGAAGGGGAGAAATGCAGACTTACAACCAACCTACACCTGGGAATTTCTTGCTGAGGAGGGTGCGGATCTTGGGATAGCTGTTGGCTTTGAAAGCCGCCCAGTTGAAGGTGGACTCTAGCCGCTTCCCGTCGGGTGTGCAGAGCCAGAGACGCACGGGCATCTTCCCCTCAAGAACCGCCGGATGCTCCTTGAGGGCGAAGCATTCGTGTAACTTCACCTGCATCTCCGGAGCTTGAGGTTCCCCCTCTTCGTCGAGCGCTTCTTCCGAGTAGGTGAGCTTGACCTTGCGCTCGTCATGCCAGAGCACATGGGTGGGCATGAGCTCGTCCAGCCACGGGAGCTGCTCCGGCGCCAGGTGCGCTTGTAGGGCGGGCTTGAGCGAAGCCGCCTGGGCTTCCTTCACCAGTGTCATTCCGTGAAAGGCTTTGCCAAGGGCTTTGACTAGGGCGGGGCGATCGAACGGGGGGAATTCCAGGTCGGGCGCGGCCGCGGCGAGCAGATTGACGCGGGCAATGAATTGCTTGAGATCGTGGCTGAGTTGGAGGAGATCGAACCATCCCCGAGAGAAGGCGTCGGCTAGGCAGACCCCAGATTCCGTGGGGTCGACATCGCGCTGGTGCTGGTGGTCGATGACCAGATCGGCGAAGCGGATGAGCTTTACGGCTGCGACTCGTTTGTGTCCTCGGTCGAAGAGATGCCGCACTTCGCTGGTGAGCTGGTCAGGGAAGAGCTCCTGGAGCCATTCCTTTTTCACCGCGGTGGCCAGGCCCAGGAGGGTGAGGGGCCCCGAGCCTCGGCCGGGAATCTCGCGGATGTTGGCCGTGACGAACAGCAGTTCCTGCTGCACCACGCTCTCGCGCATCAGAGTACCCTGGCGTCCTTCGGTCAAATCACACTCCAGGCTGCCCAGGTCGCGTCGCAGGGCGAGTTGATCGGCGAAGCCGACGGCGATGCACTTGAGCAGGGGATCTTGCGCGGTTTCCGCCCGAGTGGGGGTTGTGGATGCCGCGGGAGCTGCGGTATCAGTGCCTTCCTCGGGAGGGCGCTTCACAAAGCCGTGTGACTGTGCGATGTCGAGGATTTGCTGAAAGGTCTGCTCTACCTCGCGCGCGACCTTGGCGTTGACGCCGTAGCGGCGGCATCGATCGATGCCGAACTGATTGTTGCGGGCGAATTGGTGCGCGCGGATGAGGGTGTGGAAGTCGGAAAGCGCGCTGCCTTCGAAGAGCTCTCGTGCTTCGGAAATGTGCTTGTCCTCCCGGCCTAGGCGCACAAGCAGATCTCGTCCACTGACCAGGGCCGCGCAGAGCGCGGCGGCTGGGACGCAGTCGCGCTTGGCTGCTTCCACCAGCATGCGCGAGTAGCGTGGGTGCATGGGCAGGCGCAGCATCTGGCGCCCCACTGCCGTTAAGTCGGAGTCGCGTCTGGAGGACTCCGTGGTTTTTGTGGCGTCGGTGCCTGATTCGTGAATAGCGCCAAGCAGGCGTAGTAGCTTCTCGGCTCGTTCCACCGCTTGCGGATCGGGCTTGTCCAACCAGTCGAAGCTCGCTGCCTTGCGAATACCGAGTGAATGGAGGAGGAGAACGACCTCGGCTAAATCGGCACGCTGAATCTCCGGCGTGTTTCGTTCAGCACGGTTGAGATGTCCACTCTCGGTCCATAGCCGATGGCAGGTTCCGGGAGCGGTTCGACCCGCCCGTCCTTTGCGTTGGTCAGCGGAGGCGCGACTGATCTCCTCGAGTTGCAGGGTGCTGATCCCTCGCTCGGCGTCGTGTCGGGCGACACGGGCCACCCCGCTGTCGATCACATGGCGGATGCCGTCAATGGTGACGGATGTCTCGGCGACATTGGTGGAAACGATCACCTTGCGGAGCGGATTGGGGGCGAAGGCGAGATCCTGCTCCTCCGGCTGCAGTTCCCCGTGCAGGGGAATCAGTGCCACGCGCTCGGAGTGCCGCTGATCTCGGACAGCGTTCATGGTAGAGAGGATCTCTCCCATTCCCGGCATGAAAACCAGGATATCCCCCTCATCGCCCGATTGAAGAATACGCCCGACGGCGTCCCCCGCCTGCTCGGTCAGAGGCCGTTCGTCCGGCAAATCGAGGTGATAAACCTCGACCGGAAAGGACTGGCCTTCCGACACGATGATCGGGCAGTCATCCAGGTAGGCCGCGACGGGCTTGGCGTCGAGGGTTGCAGACATGACCACCAGCTTGAGGTCAGGTCGGGAGGTTTGCTGAAGTCTCTTCGCGAGAGCAAGAGCGACATCGCTGAGGAGATTCCGTTCGTGGAATTCGTCGAAGAGGACGACACCTACCTCGCTCAGTTGCGGATCATCTTGTAGTTGGCGGAGGAGGACCCCCTCCGTTACGAAGGTGATCCGGGTGTCGGGGGCCGTGCGGTCTTCGAACCGGATGCGATAGCCAACCTCGTCCCCAAGGCGGCCGTTCCGTTCCCACGCCACACGTGCGGCCACCGTCCGTGCCGCGACGCGGCGGGGTTGGAGAACCACAATTCGCTTAGATCCCGCAAGGCCCGCGTCGAGGACCATTTGAGGCACCTGAGTGGTCTTGCCGGAGCCCGTCGGTGCGACCAGCACCAGTCGGTTTCCATTTCGCAAGGGAGCGAGCAGGGACTCGTGGACATCCCAGATGGGCAGGTCGCGCGGCGACATCGGTACGCAGGCTGTGGATTAAGCGAGGAGCAGCAGGAGGAGACTGATCAGGCTCAGAATCGACATGAAGCCTGCTGGCATGAACTTGCGGCCCTTGGCGAATTTCATTCCGAAGAAGATCAGGAGAAAGGCAATGACACCCACCGCTACTTTTTCTGGAAGGATGCCGAGGGCGCTCAGGAGGATGGGGATGCCAAAAAGGGACGAGGCGATCATGGAGGCCTTGCTTCCGGATTTGAGCAGGCCGATGAGTCCTCCAACCAGGAGCAGTACCAAGTAGACCCAGAGAATGATGTTATGGTTCATACGATGAATTCAGGACGCGGAGCTTAGAGACAGGTGCGGGAGCGTGCACCCCTTTTTATTGCCCCGGATGGGAAGAGTTAGATCCGACTTACGTCGGATGCCACCCGTGCGGATGGGGGTAGCATCTGGCGTAAGTCGGATCACTTATGGTCTTTGCGAACGCGCTGGGGTGGGGGAGTTGACTCAAGGCTGGGGGCCGGTCTTTTCTAGAATTAGGGTTCCCAGGCTGCGATTGAGCTTTTCCTGGTCAGCAGTGATGTCTCCCAAGACTCCCATAGAGTCGCCGGCCCGGTTCAAGAGATCCGAGCGCTTGTCGCTCTCGCTCACGATGCGGGCGATTTGATGATCGCTGCGCCCAATTCCAGGGCCGGTCACGTTGTTGTTGTCCTCCGCCTCGATCCAATACTCGATCACGGTGCCTTCGCTCAGCGCGGGTTGGAATGAGGACAACGCCCATTCGTGGCGTCGTCGAAAGCGATTGCTCGAATCGCCGAGATTCATCTCGAGGCTCTTCTCCGCTCCGGCTTCCACACTGCTTACTCGGTATTTCAGAGCCACTTTGCCAATCGCGAAGTCGTCCGTCACATCGAAGCCGATCACCAAGGTGGCCAGGCGGGTGAGTAACTCCTCCTTACGTTCCGGCCAGGTGATCCGAGCCTGGGGCGGCTTGTCTGGTAGGATGTCGACCCGGTAAACAGTGCCCGCTGCAGACTTCATTCCGTTTTGGTCTTCCAACTCTAAGGAGAATCCCGTCAGGCCTTTGGCGGGGATCGACAACTCGGCCAGGATCTCGCGAGGGCGAGCGGGATCGACAGCGAGCGCGCGTCGTTCCTCGATGCCGACCAGAACCAGAGTTGCGGATTTCAAGTCCTTGGTGGCCAGCGCTCGTATCTTGAGGCGGCTGCCTGCCAGGAGGCTGAGGTCGCCCGGAGAGCGCTTTGCGGGCTTAAGCCCGGTGTAAATCGGCGGTACGACTTCGCATTCGGGTGGGTTGGCGGCGGGACGAGGCACCACGTGGACTGGGTAGATTGGGCTGACGGCATCGTTCAGCCGGATCTGGTAGCTGAAGTCCTCCTGAATATTTTCCAGGGTACGCGCAAATTTCGAGCGGTCGGTGCTGAGGGCCAGGATTTCTAGTTCAGAATCCTTCTTGCCCTGGCCCGACACAATCAGGGTGCCTCGGCTCGGGTGGATGCCCTCGATGGCTGCCTCCAAGAGAACCGCATCGCCGCGTCCCACGGTTAGCTCGCCTGTGATGAAGGTAATTCGTGTTTTGCGGGGCACCTCTACATTTGCTAGGAAGGCGCGTTGGAGCAAGGCGATGCTTACGGCGCGGCTGGCGTAGAAGCCACCGGCGGCGAGAAGCAATACCGCCGCGCCCGCGCAGGCCAGTTTTTTGAGAGGGCGGCGGTCAACCCATTGGCCAAAGTCCATCGAGGCGGTGAGCGCTTCGGTTTGCTCGATGGTTGAAAGTGCGAACGAAGGGGCCGCCCCGGGCGAGAGAGCGCCGGGCTTGGCGAGTTGGATGGCAGAGATGAGTCGGCTGGCCAATTCAGGATGCGCACATTCCACTCGCAGCGCGAGATCCTCATCCTCGGGTGGCCGAAACCGTGGGAGGAAAACATAGCGAAACAGGATCGCGTTGAAGATCGCGAACTGCACCAGGAAGAGCAGGCCACGGGTCGCGCGGGAGAAGTCCAGCCACCAGTCGGCCATCATCTGCACCGCGAGCAGTTCGATGCATACGATGGCGGTGAGCGCGATGCCTTTGCCGGTCTCGACCGCGAGAATAAGGGCTCGCAGTTGAGCCAGCTTGGAGGTGAGCTGTTCGCTCGGGAGAATGGGGGGCGACGAGCGCTTCGCTTCGGAGGACTGGGAGGGAGGGAGGCTCATTTAAGAAAACTCCTCTTTCTTAACAGCCACTCGGTGGTGACCATCGCCATCAAAATCAGGAAGACCAGTGGCGAGGACCACAGGTCGACTTCCAAGGGCGATCGAACCTTCTCGGTGCGCGCAGTCAGGGTGTCGGGCAGCCGGTGGAGATCCTCTTCGCGGAAATAGCCGCCCCCTGTGATGCGCGCCATCTGAGTCAGGAGCGCCTCATTCATGGCGGTGTCGCCCAACTCGAACTGCGGCTCGATCACACGGAACTCCGCCGGGCTGGTAGGATCGATGTCGACTGAAAATTGATAGTCTCCGGGAGTGCCGGCGATGAACTCGCCGCGATAGAGGCCCGGCTGGTCTTGGACGGGCCGCATGAGGACTTCTGAAGCGACTCCGCCGACGTGTCCCTTCCTGGAATAGCGTCCGGTCACAACCGGGTCTTGGATGGCTTCGAAGGCCCCGGAATAGAGGCGGCCAACGAGGCTGACACGGTCGCCCGCCAGGTAGTTTTGTCGGTCGGAGCTGAGTTGGATGCGCTTGTTGCCACCCAGCAGGCGGGGCAGCGCAAGCCGCTGGACCAGCTGTCCCCAGAAGGCGCTGTAATAGGCGTCTCCGCTGTTCCGTCGCCAGCGCCAGGTGTTGTCGGTTCCCACGTACATCACTTGTCCGAGCCCGTATTGATGCAATGCCACCACCGGCATTTTTCCGAAGCGCGACTCACGGGCGGGGTCTGGGTCCACCATCAGTACCTCCGCCGCCGGCTTGGGGCGGGAGACGCGAGCGACCCAATAGACTGGGGGCATGGCCTGCCAGATTTCCCGGCTGCGGGTTTCATTGTCGCCGAGTCGCATCATGGGGCTCTTTCTGCCGGCGCTGGTGAGCTCGAGGGTGATGGGGCGGTCGTTGGGCGTCGAGTCGTTGGCGGCCTCAACCCCACTTCCTTCGAACTCCACCGGAAGCATGGGATAGAGGCCACTGCGACGATAGGCCTGGGGTGTGAATCGCTTGCCCGCGACGAGGAGCATCGCTCCGCCGAATTTGGAAACGAGCTCGTTCAGGTACTCCTGCTGAATCGGGGTGACAAAGCGCGGGTCCACGTCGCCGAAAATCACCAGGTCGTAGCGCAGCAACTCTTCGCGCCGGGTTGGGAATGACGCGATGTAGGGCGAGTTTTCCGTGCGTGCGATCCCGGGATCGCCTTCGACAAGATAACATTTGAGGTTCACCCTTCGGTCTCGGAGCAGCATGGCCTGCAGATAACGAAACTCCCAGCGCGGCCCTTGGTCGACGAGCAGGACATTGATGCGAGAGTCGATGACCTTGATGCGTTGCCGCTTCTGATTGTTGTCGGTGACCGCCTCGTCGGGTCGTGGGGCGATCGAGGCTTCCAGTTCCATGTCTCCTAGAACCTTGGGGATGACCGCGAAGCTCACGACCTGTTCCCCATTTCCTGAGAACGTCACCGGCTGCTCGAGCTGAAGCTCGCCCAGGCGAAGTCGAACCGTCGCGGTCTGTCCTGCATAGCCCTGTCCACGCACGCGTACGGCCACATCCATCTCCTCGTCCACGAACGTCGCCTCGGGAGCGAGAACACTGCTGACGATCAGGTCTCGCGGCGAGGTGAGTCCTACTCCATAGATATAAAGCGGGACGCCCTCCGCCTTCAGGCGGTCCGCCGCTTCAAGTGGCGTAGAGCCGCTGTTGTTGGCACCGTCGGTGATAAGAAACACTCCGGCCAGGGGTTGCCCGCGTTTTCGGCTCACCGCATCCCGGACCGCATCCCCGAGGGCAGTGGCTGGATGACGTCCGTCCAACGGCTCTGACTTGAAGAGGGGGGCGCTGCTGTCCCCAGGCGTCGCATCGATGGCTATATCTCCCAGGGTTTGGCCGAACTGATACCCCGCGAGATCGAAATTCTTTCTCAACCGCGCTAGCAGGTTGAGCCGGCGGTTGTTCAGCACTCCTTTTACCAGTTCCAGCCTTTGGGGCTTGGATACCATCGCTCCATCCCCTGAAGGGAGGCTTTGGTTGAGGCCGCCGACCGGGTCCAAGCGGTCGAGTGCGATGCCGGCGCGGGCCTGGTCTTCCTTGGTGGTGCGTGGGTCGGGGATTTTAAGGCTGGCGCTATTGTCGAGCAGCACTATCAGGAGTCGTCGGACGCTCCCTTCCACCGTGAAGGCGACGACCGGTCGCAGGAGCAAGAGCAGGAGCGATCCCAGGAAGAGCGCGCGAAGGGAGGTTAGCAACGCTCGGCGTCCGCGCGAGATATGGGGGGGACTCAGGCGATAGGCCGCGTAGCTGGCCGCGGTCAGTAAGATCACCCCAAAGAGCCAGCCACCCCAGCCCAGGCCGCCGCGAAATTCCAAGGTGGCTCCGGCGATATCCACGCCGGACTCCACCCGAACATCGAGCCATTTTAACAGCCAGCGTGTCATCTAGATCGACTGAACCATTGCCCCAGGAAGCATTCACAGAGCGCCAGGGCAAGCGCTGCGGTGATCACGGCGGGCCAGAACTCCACACCCGAGCGTTGACGCTCCACCGTTTGTCTTAGCGAAAAACCAGGAGACCACGTGTAGACCTCGCTAGCGAGGCGGAGGGACTGATACTGCTCGATGGTCAGTTCCTCCAGGCTCGACTCGTCGTTGTCGACTTGGGTGGCGAATGCGGTTTCGTAGGACGGGTCGGTCACCTGGACCTGATAGAGCCCTGAGACGTCCGTGCGATCATACTGGAGGGTGGGGGACCCTCCGGTCATCTCCACCCGTCGGAGTTCCCGGGTTGCCTCCGCCTTGCGCGGCCCGGTGAACGAGACGTCTTTGCCCAAGAGTTCAGCGTTCACAGTGCGGGTGAAGGTGCTGCCTACTCGCAGGTTGAGGCCTTCATCCTGCCTCGAGATGGCTGAGCCCAGGCATCGATGCAGAAGGGGGACGAAGGCTGGCCGTACCGGGAGGTCGTTCCACGCGGTATCGGCGGTGGTGGCAAATTGAATGACCCTGCCCAGTCCGAAGCTGCGCGCAGTGATGGCGGGCAGCCCGTCGGCAAAGCTCAGCACCGTCTGTGGAAGTCCGGCGTCGAGGGGATCGCCGCCTGTCGCAGTGGGACTGTTCGTGCTTGTCACGGAGAGCAGAAGGTGGTGCTGGAAGACGCGGGCTGATGAGAGGGTGCCCGCAGCGGCGTCGTTCCAGAGGGTGACGATGGGGTGGACGAAGTCTTTTGTCTGAAACGAGAAGAACTGATCGGTTTGGCTGGCCTTTCCTCTCGTCTGGCCGAAGAGCGAGGGGAGGAGAGAGGCTCTCTCTCCGAGTTGCTCATTGTAGAAAGTGGTGTCGATCCGATCGCCTGGGAAGACCAGCAGACCGCCGCCCCGCCTGACATACGAGGTGAGCGCAGGTAGCATGCGCTCGGGAAAGCGGGCTAGGTTTGCCAGGATCACGGCATCGAAATCTTCCAGCGCCGCACTCGCGAAGTCGTTGCCCTGCATGATTTGCAGGCGGATGAAATAGCCTGGAATCAAGTCAGGAGAGACCGGATTTAGGGCGTGCCGGAGAAAGAAGGTCTCGCTGGTGCGCGAGATGTCTCCGACATCGCCATCGACCAGCAGAACTTTGAGCTGCTGGACTGCCCGCACCGCCAAGGTGCGCTGGTTGTCGGCGGGCAGCCGATCCTCGCTCACCTGTGCCTGGACCGCATGGACTCCGGGAGTGCGGAGCTTCGCGACGAGGGCGACGCCCTTGGTTTCACCCGCCGCCAAAACCGGCAAGGTGAATTCGTCGCTCACCGGATCCTTGTCGACATGCAGAGTTACCCTTACATCGCGCACCGGAT
>CAMAVD010000192.1 GCA_945861575.1 Akkermansia muciniphila | reverse complement strand
GATCGACTATCAGTCGGAGGGTATAACGAGCTGGCTGATCTTCAAGCAGCCGGTGGCGTTTATGATCTTCATGGTGGCGGCCTTCGCTGAGACCAATCGCCTGCCATTCGATTTGCCTGAATCTGAAACGGAGCTCGTGGGCGGGTATCACACGGAATACAGCTCGATGAAATTCGCACTCTTTTTCATGGGTGAGTATTCCAACATGATTGCGTCCTCCTCGATGATGGTGACCCTCTTTTTGGGAGGGTGGACACTGCCGTTCTTCGGCTTGAATCTGCCTCCGGATGCCGGGGCGCCCCTTTGGGCGGGGTTGATTCACATTGCGATCTTTCTGACAAAAGTGGTGGTATTGATGGCCCTCTTCATCTGGGTGCGGTGGATGCTCCCTCGTTTCCGCTACGATCAGCTTATGGATCTCGGCTGGAGACGGTTCATCCCGTTGGCGTTGGCGAACATCGTGATCACCGCGGTGATCCTCTTCCTACAGGCCCGACCATGAAACCGAGAACCCAGCCGACTCAACCGTTTCCCTTGGAGGATCGCCCATGATCGTAAAACGCTCCGAACTCAGCTGGCTTGAACGCCTTTACTTTCCGACCTTGTGGAGCGGCCTCAAGGTGACCGCACGACATTTCGCCAACACGTTGTTCCGCGGAAAGGTTGTGACCATGGAATACCCGGAGGCAAAGTGGACGGTCCCGGAGGGATATCGGGGCGCTCCCTATCTGGTGAAAGACCAGGAGGATCGTACGAAGTGCGTCTCCTGCCAACTGTGCGAATTTGTCTGCCCTCCCAAGGCGATCAAGATAACCCCACCCGGCTCTGAGGTGGACCCTTCCACCGGGAATGTGGAGAAGCGTCCTCGCGAGTTTGAAATCAACATGCTTCGGTGCATCTTCTGCGGGTTCTGCCAGGAGGTCTGCCCCGAAGAGGCTATCTTCCTGATGAAGGACTACTCGCTAACGGGCACGAGCCGCAAGGAGATGATCTACAACAAGGAGAAGTTGTTGGCGTTGGGCGGAGTGCATGACGACCCGATCAAGAAGTGGAAGAAGAAGCAGATGGAGGCTCAGGCCCAGGAGTCCTTCAAGCCGGAGTGAACCTCGGAAACTTTTCAACCATGACGGACGCTCTGTTCTATGTCTTTGCGGCGCTGACCCTGATCTTCGGGTTCCTCGTCGTTGCCAATCCTTTCAGCCGGAACCCGGTGACCAGCGCCATGTTCCTGGTCTTGACGCTCATTTCCCTGGCGGGACTCTTTGTCCTGCTCCATGCCTTCTTTCTTGCGGCCGTGCAGGTGCTGGTCTACGCGGGGGCCGTCATGGTGCTTTTCCTCTTTGTGATCATGATGCTCGACATCAAGGCGGAGGAGCGAAGGCGGATTAAACTTTTCAGCGCGGTGACCGGGTTGGCCTCCGTTGCGGGGTTGGCGGTATTGCTGGTGAAGGCGATCAGGACATCCGCGATCGTCACGCAGGTGAATCCATCCCTGGAGGGGGATACGAAGCTGCTGGGACGAACGTTATTCAGTCAGTATCTGCTTCCCTTTGAAATTGTCTCCATCCTCCTGCTGGTGGCGATGGTCGGGGTGATCCTGATCAGCAAGAAAGAACTAAAGTAGGAGCCAACGCATGTCTATCGGACTTGAACATTATCTTGTGGTGAGCGCCCTCCTGTTCTGCCTGGGCCTTCTAGGAACCCTCATGCGCCGGAGCGTGCTCATCATCTACATGTCGCTCGAGCTCATGCTGAATTCGGCTAATCTGGCTCTGGTCTCCATGTCGAGGTTCCTGGACACCCTGAATGATCATGTGAGCGGTCAGATCATGGTTTTCTTTATCATTACGGTGGCTGCGGCCGAGGTGGCTGTCGGGCTCGCCCTGATCGTGGCACTCTATCGTAAACGCGCCTCGGCGCACGCCGAAGACCTGGCCACGCTTCGCTTCTAATCGAACCTATGGCGAACCAGATTGAAAATCTCGCGTGGTGGATCCTGCTGCTGCCGCTGCTCTCAGCCGCGGGCATCACGCTGTTTACCTTGCGCCAGCACAAGCTGAGTGCACAAATTTCCATCGCCGCAGTGACGGTGTCCTTCGCCCTGAGTGTGCTGCTCTGGTTCGCTGTGCCAGGGTCGGCTCTCAGCACTTCCTTCAGTTGGATTCGTGTCGGAGATCTGTCCATTGATCTCCGGTTGGTTCTCGACCCGCTCAGCAAGATCATGCTGCTGGTTGTCACGGGTGTCGGAGCGCTCATCCATATCTACTCCTACGGCTATCTCCGCGATGACCGCAGCCTTTCGCGCTATTTCGCCAGCCTCAGCCTTTTCATCTTCTCGATGCTGGGAATCGTCCTGGCGAGCAACTTCGTGGTGATGTTTATCTTCTGGGAGCTGGTGGGCGTGTCGAGCTACCTCCTGATCGGTTTCTGGCATGAGAAGGCTTCCGCGGCGGATGCCTGTAAGAAGGCGTTTCTGACCAACCGGATCGGTGATTTTGGATTCATCCTGGGGATACTGGTGGTATGGGCTGCGCTGGGATCGTTGGAGTTTGATCAGCTCAAAGCCACCCTGGCCGCGCACCCGGGCAAGCTTGGATTGTTGTCAGGGATAGCGGGGCTCCTGGTCTTTTGCGGGGCGATGGGCAAGAGCGCCCAGTTTCCGCTGCATGTCTGGCTTCCGGATGCGATGGAGGGGCCCACGCCAGTGAGTGCGCTGATCCATGCTGCAACGATGGTGGCCGCAGGGGTCTACATGCTCTGTCGCACTTTCTTCCTCTTTCAAGCCACGCCCGCATGGCCTGAGGCCCTCGCGTTTTTACAGGGCTGGACCGCCTTGGATGTCATTGCCTGGATTGGTGGGCTCACTGCGGTCCTAGCGGCGGTGATCGCCGTGCAGCAGGACGACATCAAGCGAATCCTCGCCTATTCCACCCTCTCGCAATTGGGTTACATGGTCATGGCCGTCGGCCTCTCGGGGCCCGATGTTGCCATGTTCCACCTGACCACGCATGCGTGTTTCAAGGCTCTGCTCTTCCTTGGCGCGGGATCCGTGATCCATGCGTGCCACCATGAACAGAACATCTGGCAAATGGGCGGCTTGAGAAAGAAAATGCCCGTCACCTTTTTCACCTTTCTGCTGGGTACTCTCGCCCTGTGCGGGGTGCCTCCCTTGAGCGGCTTCTATAGCAAGGATGCCATTCTCGCCCTAGCTATGGACCGCAGCCCCTTACTCTTCGGCCTAGCCTTGGGAGTCGCTTTCCTGACGACATTCTACATGTTCAGATTGGTCCTTGTCGCGTTTGGCGGTGTGAGCCGGGGCGAATCTGCCGGCCATGCTCATGAGTCTCCTCCGGTGATGGTCTGGCCTCTTCGGATCCTGGCATTCTTGTCGGTCGCCGTCGGGTTGGTGGGAATTGATGGGTTGCTCGCTGGGAGCTTTGGGGGCGAAACCCATGGATCCCACGGTTTGGCAGATGCTCTTACGGCACCGTTCGGGCATTCCCCTGCCGCCGCGTTCCTTGGGCTCTTCGCCACCATGCTCGGGTTCAGCTTCGCTTGGGGTATCTACGCCTCCGCTAAAGCGGACATCCTTCCGGAGAAGTTGGGACTCCGCTCCAGCATCATGCGGGGCAGATTCTTTTTCGATGAAATCTATACAGCTCTCATCAAGATCACCCACGACTTGCTTGCGATTCTCTGTGACCTCTTTGATCGGTGGTTCATCTCAGGGGTCTTCATTCGGGGTATCCATGGTTCGGTTGAGGTGACCGGCCGGATGCTGCGGCTATGCCAGAGTGGCAATCTGCAGACCTATGCCTTTCTTCTGGTGGCCGGTCTGGTGGCCCTGCTCTACTACTCTCTCTCCCACTAAGACATGCTTACCGCACTGATTCTCATCCCTCTGCTGGCGGCGCTCCTCGTTGCGCTCAGTCCGCGCGGCAGCAAAGCTCTGCCACGTTGGGTGGCCCTGGGAGCCACGGGAGCGACCCTCGTCATTGGGGTGCTGCTCTTTCTCCAGTTCGATCCTAAGGGTGGCCTCCAATTCGTTCAGAAGATCCCGTGGGTGCCCTCCTTGGGATTGAGTTTCTACCTCGGAATGGATGGGTTGAACGTTGGTCTGATCTTGATGGGCACGATCGTGGCCTTCGCAGCGGCGGCTGTGAGCGTCGACATCCAGCGGTCTGAAAAGGAGTTCTACACTCTGCTCTTGGTGATGGTGGGCGGGATTCTGGGGGCATTTGTCTCTCAGGATTTGTTCCTTCTCTACTTCTTCCACGAGTTGGCGCTGGTGCCTACCTTCATCATGATTGGCGTTTGGGGAAGAGGGGACAGACGTACCTACGCGACTTTCAAAATTACCATCTACCTGACGGTTGGGGCGCTGATTGCACTCGCAGGTTTAATCCTGCTCTACCTGGCTATTCCTGGGGCCGAACGGACCTTCGACATCGGTGCAATGACCTCGTATTTTCAGAAACACCCTCTGCCCGCAGGAGATCAACGTTTCCTCTTTGGCCTACTGCTGTTTGGATTTGGAATTCTGGTTTCCCTGTGGCCTTTCCACACGTGGGCACCGATCGGCTATGCCGCAGCACCCACGGCCAATGCGATGCTGCACGCAGGTGTGCTTAAGAAGTTCGGGCTCTATGCCCTCATAAAGGTAGCTCTGCCCATGCTTCCCGCAGGGGCCCAGAATTGGATGCCCACCTTGGCTCTGCTCTGCCTGGGAAATCTGCTCTATTGCGGGTGGGTGGCCATGCGTCAAAAGGACCTCAACCTGCTGATCGGCAACTCAAGTGTGGCTCATATGGGCTTCTGCTTTCTGGGCATTGCTAGTCTGAGCCTGGTGGGTATTACAGGGGCGATCGTTGTGATGGTGGCCCACGGGCTTTTAGCGGCCCTCTCCTTTGGATTGAGTGGATACCTCTACTCGCAGACGGGTTCTCTGACTATCCCACGCTTCGGAGGATTGCTTCAGAAACTTCCCTTTGCTGGAACCCTCCTGATCATGGCGCTCTTCGCTGGTTGTGGCGTTCCTGGATTCGCTAATTTCGCGGGTGAAATCATGGTCCTTTTTGGATCGTGGAAGAGTCCCTCCGTGGGACATTGGCCCGTGGTAGCTGCTGCTTGGGGAGCGCTGGTGATTGGTGGTGTGTATATGCTCCGTGCCATCCGCGGCCTGCTGCACGGCCCGATGCCGACGCAGTGGGATTCGTTGGTCGATCTGTCCGGGGCGCGGCGATGGCCTTACCTCATGTTGGTGGCGGCCCTTTTGACCTTCGGTGTGGCTCCGGGACTGTTGACCGAGGCCATCCGTCCGGCGGCAGAACAGATTGTGAAGTTGGCCACCGCCAACGCCCAGAAGCCTGTAGCCGCAGCCGCGGCCCCGGTTGTTCCGCATTGATTTTGTCTCCATCACCGCATGAACGCATCCTTGATGAGTCTCGAACTGATGATCGTGGGTGGAGGTCTTCTCCTTCTGCTGATCGACCTGTGGACGCCGCAGGAGAATAAGCGATCCCTCGGCTACGCCGCCGCGGCGCTTGTGGCCTTGACCCTACTCTGGAGCTTGCGCATCGACGCGTCTGTGACGCAGTACGCGTTCGGCCAAAGCTACGTCCTCGATCCGCTCGCGCTGTTTTTTAAGCGCTTTTTCCTGGTGGCGGCGATCGTCATTCTCGTGATGTCGGTTGACTTTGCAGACAGCTTCAAGACGGGCGTGGGCGAGTTTTATAGTCTCACTCTTTTCGCCCTGTCAGGAATGATGTTCGCCTCTTCTGCGAATGACTTCCCGATGCTCTTTGTTTCAATTGAGCTGATCACCATCACCTTCTATATCCTCACAAGCTTTTTGCGCCACCGGATGGGCTCGCTCGAGGCAGGTGTGAAGTATCTGATCCTCGGCGGGCTGTCCTCAGCTATAATGGTCTACGGAATCGCGTTGGTGTTCGGCTCTTCCGGCACGATGAAGTTTAGTGAACTGGCTCAAAAGGCCGCTGGACTGACCCATCAGAACTTATTCCTGATCGGGGCCTTGATGGTGGTTTCCGGACTCGCCTTCAAGATCGCGGTGTTCCCTTTGCATGTGTGGGCACCGGACGTCTATCAGGGTTCCCCCGCGCCTGCCACGGCTTTCCTGGCGGTGGGATCCAAAGCCGCCGGCTTCGCACTGCTGCTCCGCTTTCTGTTTTCAGCCCTCCCGCATGATCTGATAGTGCAATGGAGCAAGGTGCTCATGGCGATGGCCGCGATCACCATTCTCTACGGCAATCTTTGCGCGATTCCGCAGCGTAGCCTCAAACGCCTGCTGGGCTACTCAAGCATCTCCAACGGCGGCTATATGATGTTGGGAATCGCCGCGTGCAGCCAGGCTGGCTCCTCGGCAGTGCTCTACTATCTGAGTGGTTACCTTTTCTCGGTTCTCGCAGCTTTCCTGGTGATCTCCATTGTGATCCGACAGGTCGACAGCGATGATCTCAGCGCGCTCGCTGGACTCCCGCAACGGTCCCCCCTACTCGCGACCGCGTTGACTCTGTCCATGGTTTCGCTGGCTGGGATCCCGCCCCTGGCAGGCTTCTTCGGTAAATTCCTCTTGTTCAAGGCGGTCCTGGAGCAAGGCCCCGCTTTCTACTGGCTGATCGGGGTCGCTGTCGTGGGCGTGGTTATTTCGATCTATTATTATTTCGGAGTGATTCGAGCCATGTTCTGGTCAGGCACTCCTGCCAATGGAGCCGATATAAGAATCTCTGTGCCGATGCGCTTGGCTCTGTATGCCTGCGTGATGGGTATGCTGTATCTGGGCCTATTCCCTAACAGTCCATTAGACTGGGCGACCAAGGCCGTTGGGGTGCTTAAGTACTAGCAGGCCGTCGGAGTTCGGACCACCGTTCCACAGGGTGCCCGCCCGGGGTTATCGATCGCTTGTCGCCCGAGCGTTATTTGCTTTGTAGCGGAGCAAGCTCCCTTCGGCACTGTAGGCGACGAGGTAACGAGACTTCGACACCCCATCGCCACTCGCCATTGACCTGGTGACTGTCTGGGACTAGCTTTCATCAGTGAACTCCGAGGCGCCATCGGATGAGCCGCCCCCGATCCGCGTGGTGGGGCGACGCTCGCCTGAAGCCTCCCCGCTTCGGCGGCTCGAGCAGCTGAGCCGGTTCCTTTATCGACATTCCAAAGATGCCCACTTCTCCGGAGAACTTTTTCCAGTTCGAAAAGCTGTTGGCCGGGCTCGCGAGAGCCGGGGTTGATTTTGCTGTGGTTGGGGGGGTGGCCGTTTCTCTGAACGGCTTTATTCGTGCGACGGATGATGTCGATATCATCGTGAGTGAGGCTCCGGAGAATGTCCGTCGAATGCTCGATTATCTGGTCACGTGGGGGGAGGGGTGGGCGCGTGAATTGCAGGTTGAGGAGTTTAAGGCCCAGGAAGGATCAATTCGGGTCATGGAGGAATTTGATTTGGATATTTTCACCCGGATGCGAGGTCGATCGCTCGAGGATTTTCGTCCGCGGCTGCGGCGGCTTGACCTGGAGGGTGTCCAAGTCGGCTATCTCGCACCGGAAGATCTGATTGTTTTGAAGGAAGGCTCCTGGCGGGATAAGGACAAACTGGATGTTGCCGCGCTGAAGGGCATCCTGGGGCGACGTGGTGCAGTTCCTGGAGAGAACCGCTGAGCGAAACCTCCGAGTTTGCCTTCCGATGCTCCTCCACAAGCTCGCCCTGGGTGAGGACTCCTCACATTCCGCCTTCGCCGAGGCTTCGGCGCGACGAGCGTTCCCTACAATCATTTTGAGGTTGGATGTTCGATCTCTGCGAGGGAGGGGGCGTGCCAGAAGCGGATACCTTGATCGCTCTTGGAAACCAGCGTGTTTCCATCGGAGCTAAAGCCGACCCTATTAAGCAACCCGTCATTGACCGGAAGGGTTGCCAATTGTTGGGGCGGCATGGTCGTAAAGTCCCAGATTCGGATGGTGCCGGTGCCATCACCCAGGGCTAGCCTGGTCTCGTCCGGGGATAAGGCGAGGCACAGATACGAATCGGTTTCCCCCATAAGCGTGGTCAATTCGCGACCCGTTTTGGCATCCCAAATCGTCACTATCCCATCCATCCGAGCCCCGATCGACCTCCTGCCGTCTTGAGTGAACCTAAAAACCGGAGTTGCACGCCTGCCCCTTTTGTAACTCCATCTTGTTCTGGCACTTTCAACTCCTCCGCAGTTCAAAGTTAGGTGAGTAACCATTTCACGCGCAAGATGTTGTAAATAAATCAACTACCCGTAATTCGAGCCCTTCCAACTCACGTTTCTAGGGTGAATCGCAGGCCGCCCAGTGGTGAGGAGGATTTTCCAAAAGTCGCGATCTTGCTCTGCTGGGCAACATCCCATACCTCAGCCAAGCCGCAGCCCTCGCCATACCAGAAGCCAACCACAAACTTGGAGCCATCGGGAGTGAATTCCATCCAACCGATGGTTCCCCGTCCAATGTCCAGTTGGCCGATTCGGTTTGACCGGCTCACATCCCAAACACCCAGGGGTTGGCGATTGTCGATGCCTGGGGCTCGATGGCTCTCGATCAACAGGCGTCCGTCGGGAGAAAGCTCGACCCTTCGGCAGCCTGGGATTTTCCACTCGGCACGTGTCCTTGCCTCCCCGGGCTGTACTACCTGGACTACGTCGTTGCTTTGGAGCATCGCGATGGGTCCACCGGCGCGGGGAAAACTGACCTGAACGGGGCGCCCATAGACGCCCACCTTTCTTCGGTTGCTGAGCGATGGCGGCTGGAGAACAGAAAACTCCCAGCCTGGATCGAGGGCGGATACTCGTTGCCATTCCACGATGGCACCATCTCTCGACAGGGCGAAGCCATTGTCCGAAGTTTTCGTGATCGCCTGCCTGTCCTGGCGTTGATTGGCGTCCCAGACCTTGATGGCTCCTTCCTTGCCGTAGGTAATCAAGCGCTGGCTATCGTGCGTAAATACAAAGTTCGCGACGGCGTTGCTGTGGCCTTGGAGGGTCGCTAGTTGCTTCCAGGTTTGAGTCTCGTAGATCAGGATGTTCTGCGCAACTAGCATCGCTACGAGCTGCCCATGGGGTGAGAATTTGATTTCATAAGAGCCAGCGACCTTGTTCTGCGGCTCTCCGAAGCGAGCGAGTGGCTGGCGATTTGGCAGACTCCAGACTTGCACCACCCCGCGCAGATCTCCTGCGACCAGTAGGTGTCCATCCGGCGAGATGGACAGGTTGCTGACGTAAGCCCCTTCACCCGGAATCTGACCTTCTTCAGACTGCGTCCTCCAATTCCAGAGGACGATCGTCCCGTCTCGCTTGGAATACACCAGCCTGGGAGCATCTGGGGCGAAGGCCATTCCCTCAGGATCAGTCGCCACGGGGGTACCCCGTTCGGACACCTCTGCGATGGGCTTCCAGGAGTCCCTCGCCCAGAGTGAAATGCGTTCCGCTTCGCGCGCGGCGAGGACCTGACCGTCAGGTGAGAACAGGAGTTGCCCCACGTTCTGACGATTTGAAATGGTGAGAACCGGTTGTCGGATCGACATGTCCCAGAGTCGGATGTGGCCATCGAGTCCACCGGTGGCCAGCCATTTGCCATCTGGCGACAACACCAGCCGGGTCACTGTATCGGGATGCGCTGCCTCAGCGATCAAGCGACGCGACGCCAAGTCCCAGAACTTCAGCGCTCCTTGTATGTCTCCGGAAACTCCTGGGTGAGGTCCTGGGCGTTCTCCGGAGTCTGGCCGCGTCGCCGGATGAACAGGTAGATCGGCTGCCAATAGGCGCGACAAAGTCGCTCCAGCGCTTGATCCGCCTCGGGAGAGGCTGCTCCCTGGGCTGACACCACCACACTCCAGTG
>CAMAVD010000191.1 GCA_945861575.1 Akkermansia muciniphila | reverse complement strand
CCCGTGAGCTTCTGATCTATTTTGGCAAACTCTACGAGGTTCCCGAGGATCAGGTGAAGGCTCGGGCGGAAACGCTGATTCGCCAACTCGATATGACCCCCTTTGCGGATCGCCCCTGCGGAGCGCTTTCATCAGGGCAGAAGCAGCGGGCCAATATCGCAAGGGCTTTTCTGCATGAGCCCGACCTGCTCATCCTGGACGAACCCACCGCAACCCTGGACGTGTGGAGCGGCCAGTTCATTGTCGAAGCGATCCGCCGCGAGCGGGCCGCAGGCAAGGCGATTCTCTTCTCCACACATATCATGAGCGAGGTCGAGTATCTCTGCGACCGGATCTATCTCGTGCATGGTGGCCGCGTGGTCGAGCAAGGGACCCTGCCGGAAATCCTCGAACGTTCGGGCTGCCGGAATCTGACCGATGCCTTTCTCACCCGCGCACGCGAGGCCGAGACAGGTCAGCCCCAGTCACCCTCTTCCCAGCAACCTTCGCACCCATGATTCGCTGGAAGCTCACACTGACCCTCTTCCGCAAGGAAATCACGGAAACGCTCCGGGACCGTAAAACATTACTGATGGCGATCGGGCTTCCCCTCCTGCTCTACCCGCTGATCGCGATGTCGCTAACCAAGCTGCAAGAATCGCAATCGCAGGCGCAGGAAGAGGCCCGCTCCAAGGTCGCGGTGTGGGGAGCCGCTTCCGAAGCCTTCATCAAGGCCCTGCAATCCAGCAACAAGGTTGACTTCATCGTCGGCGAGGGGCTGAAGGAAACGCTTGCGAAGCAACTCGCAGCAGGCGAACTTCCGACACTCCCGGACCCTGCTTCATCGCCTCAGCAGTCCTCCACCAACGCGGTGGATGCCGCCCAAGCGCCCCCCGAACATCCCCTGCTACTCGAAGCACGCGCTTTGATGGACAGCCAGAAGGCGGACGCGGCGATCCTGCTCTGGCCTGGATTTGAAAGCACATTAGCTACCGGAGGCTTGGCCAAAGCCTCTATCCTCTACGATTCCGTCCGCGAAAAATCGTCCAAAGCTCAGCAACGCCTGGTCGGCGCCCTCAGCAACTATCGAAGGCAGGAGATCGGGCGGCGCGAGAAGGCGAACGGTTTACCGGAGGGCTTTGCTCGCGCCATCCAGGTGGAGGAAAGGAATGTGGCTCCGATGAAGCGCCAGACCGGAAAGCTTCTGGGCACCATGCTCCCCTTCCTGCTCATCATTCTCTCCGCCTCTGGAGGGCTCTACGCGGCGATCGATCTGACGGCCGGCGAGAAGGAACGAAACACCCTTCAAACCCTGCTGTGCGCTCCCCTGACCAGTCTCGAGATCATCGCTGGAAAATTTCTAGCCGCTTGGGCGATCGTTCTGATCACCACGCTGGCGAATCTGGCAAGCATGGCGGCCACCTTCGCCCGCATTTTCTCCTCAACCGGCGTGATGCAAACGTCCCCGTCTACTTACGGCTTGGCGTTCGCGGTTCTGCTTCCGGCCACCTTCATGCTGACAGCCCTATTCCTGGCCATCGCGGTTTTCGCACGGGACTTCAAGGACGGACAGAATCTGCTCACCCCGATGTTTATGCTGCTCAGCGTGCCGCTGGGGGCCACCATGCTGCCCGGGATCGAGCTCAATCTCTGGACCTCTGCGGTGCCGCTCGTGAACGTGGCCCTCCTCATGAAAGGCGTCTTCATCTCTGAGGCCAAGCCGGAACTGGTCCTGATGACCCTGCTCACCTCGGTGCTCTATGCTGGGCTGGCCCTCGCCTTTGCAGCGCGCGTCTTCCAGGAGGAACAGGTTCTATTGGGCGGGCGTGATTCTTGGAAAAGTGTGCTCCGCATCCGTCCGCGGGTTGCGAACACATCCCCCACTCCTACCTTGGCTTGGACCGCCTTCGCAGTCGTGTTCGTGATCGTCTTTTACGCGGGGCAGCTGCTGCAGGGATCGAACACGGTGGTGATGATTCTTGCCACGCAGTACGGATTCTTCCTGCTCCCAAACCTCCTGCTGGCCTGGTGGTGGGGCTTTCCACTCCGACAAACCTATCCGCTCTCACGTCCCTCGGCTCTGACCCTGATGGGTGCCGTGCTGGTGGGACTGAGCGCCTGGGGCGTCACAGCCGGCCTCGTGACTCGCATTTTCCCTCCGCCGGAGTCTTTTGCCAAAGGGATGGAGAAGGTCCTCTTGTTCGAAGGCATGAACGTGTCCCTACCGATGGTCTGGTTCCTCCTAGGAATCACCCCTGCCCTCTGCGAGGAGCTCTTCTTTCGAGGTTTGCTCATGTCCGGCTTTCGTCGCCTAGGCGTCGGATCCGCGCTCTTTCTCTCCTCGTTTCTGTTCGCCGTGGCGCATTCCTCCATCTATCGCCTTCTCCCCACGTTCATCCTAGGCCTGCTTATCGGCTTCTGCGCGCTTCGCTCACGATCCTTGATCACGGGAATGGTGATTCACGCCATTAACAACGGGCTGCTTGTGACCTTCGTCCACGTCCCAGATCTTGGCAAAAAGCTGGGAATGGCCGAATTGGAATATGTACCTCTCTCCTGGTCTCTCGGGCTGGCTTTGGTGACGGGGATCGGCGTCCTGTTGATCGTGCGGGGCACTCCCCACTCTCCACCGCCTGACGATCAGCCGCCGAGTCACGGCCGTTAGGTAAACAAAGGGCACGTCTCCTCCAACGTCCACTCATTGGCTTGGCCTTCGCGACAACGGCAGGAGGCGGCGAAAAAACCTCCACGGTGCTCCCAGAACAGGGGCCAAATCCGTTCGCGATCCGTCTGAGGCAAGGGTAGACCCTCCAGCGCCGTCCTCGCGTAGAAAGCAAACCGACCCTCGCGATGTGGCGGTGGAACAGCACTCAGCCGAGGTTTGATCTCGAAGAGAAACATCATCCAATGCGCCTGCCCCAGATAGCCCTGCTCGCTGATGAGTCCGGTCAGATGCAGGTCGCTTGGACGCAATGAAACACCCATCTCCTCCCATGCCTCGCGGCAGGCGCAGGCGTGCGGAGACTCCCCCGAAGCAGTCTTCAGCTTTCCTCCACAGGGGCTCCAGAATCCTCGATTCGGCTCCAATGCCCGCTCAAGCAGAAGCACGCGATCCTGTTCATCAAACGCATAGAGCAGGGTCGAGATCTTGTGAGGCAAAACAGGATCAGCGGTTTCCAAAACAATAAAGGGTGCTGCCCGCACGCACAAAAAGGTGACCATGCGCTACTGGAAGGGAGGAGCGGACAGGATCTCCGCCAAGGTCGAGGCGAGACAGGATCTTGAATTCCTCCCCTGCAGAAAGCACAAAAACCGTCCCCCGCTCGGTGATCAAATAGAGCTTCCCATCGGCCCCCGTGGGAGAGGACCAGACCGCCTCCGACACCCCCAAACTTCCTGACCATTTCTTGTCGCCCGTTCGGGGATCGAACGCGCTAACGGTCTTGCGTGCCCCATCGAGCACGAACAGCTTGCTTTGATAGATCAAAGGGGTGCTCCAGTCGGTATGTGCCTCACGAGAACTCCAGACCAGATGCGACGCCGTCACGTCCCCTTTCCCTCCAGCCCGGAACGCAACCAGTGGCTGCCCTTTTGGCCCGCTGGAGTAGATCAAACCATCCGCCGCCACGGGCGAAGCCACGATGCGATACCAATCATCCCGCTTCTCATACAGACGCGCTCGCCAAAACTCCTCACCAGTCTTCGGGTTATGCCCGCTGACATGATCCCCACCCACAACGAGCAACTCGTCGCGCCCTGCGGCTTTGAAGGGAATCGGTGTGGTGTAGGCTTCCTGGGATTCCTTGGTGGAGTCTGTCTGACGCACATGCCGCCAGACTTCCTTCCCAGTCGCAGGATCGAGGCAAAGCAGATAGGACTCGCGTTCCTGCTTGTCGTCCATCGCGTGGGTGTAATCGGCTGGGCGTGGATTTCGCTGGAGCACCTGAATGAAAAGCCTGCCCTCGTGCAGCATGGGACTGGAGCCATAGATCCACATCAGAGAAAACTTGCCGCCGTAGTCCTTGCCCAGATTGCGGTTCCAAAGAAGGGCGCCCTTCATATCAAAGGCGGCCACTTCGCTCGTGCCAAACAGAGCGATCACGCGGCGTCCGTCGGTGACAGGGGAAGGTGAAGCCATGTTGTTCCGCTGACCTGCATGGGTTCCCACGCCCACGGCGTGCTCCCATCGTCGTGTCCCGTCCTTGCGGTTCAAACAGAGCAATACCAGGTTCTTGTTCGCGTCCACCGTTGAAACAAAGACGTGGTCACCGTGGATGATCGGCGTGGATCCGCTGGTTCCAGGCAAAGCGCTCTTCCATGCCAGATTTTTCTCCAGGCTCAGCTCGCTGGGCAGACCCGATTCCGGAGAGGAACCGTTAAAAGCGGGCCCCCTCCACTGCGGCCAATCGGCAGCGTGAACCACGCGATCCGACAGCGGACTTAGCGCCGCGAGCAGGGTGAGGGTGGTGATGAGGCGACAAGCGCCGCGATGAACCCAGCGCAGAGTGATCGGGATGTTCATACAGTCGTGTGAAACTTGATTGCTCAATTAGTAAAAGGGTGGGGCTCAAACACAAGCGATAATGAACCCGGCCTGACCCACAACTCGGCCTCGAGAGAACGGTTCCAGACGCAGTTTTCGGAGAAGAAGCACTCGCCAATACGTCGGGCATATCCTAACACTCGACCATGACAAACACGTGGATGCGCCACTTTCTGATCCTAACGATCTCCGCCGCACTCTCAGCCGAATTCGCCAAGGCGGCCGACGGCGGCCGACCTGTCCGAAAAATAGAAACTGCCGAGTTCGACGGTCTGCGCCACAAAACCAACACCGTTATCCTGGACGTTCGAACGTCCGAGGAATTCAAAGCAGGTCATGTAGAGAAGGCACTGAATGTGGACTTCAGAAGCTCTGACTTTGCCAAGAAGGTCGCACAACTGGACAAGGAGAAGACCTATCTGGTCCACTGCGCTCGCGGTGGGCGCAGCGAAGCCGCTGTTGACGTGTTGCGAAAGGCGGGACTGACCAATGTGCTGGACTACACCGGAGGGTTTTCCGCCTGGACCAAGGCCGGAAAGCCGGTGGTGCGCTAGCCCGCAGCGCGCTGGTAGGACCTGCGGTGACAGGAATGGCTGCGGACGAACTTCAATCGTGTTGCGGGCTAGGGCAGCTTCAGATCCACCTTCAGTCTGCGCGGAGGGAAACAGGTAGACCCCTTGCAGGCCTGGTAGCTCAGAGTGCCCGTGAGGCTCAATGGCAAGCTGGCCGTGGTATCGAGCTTCATGGGCACGAGAATCTCAAAGGTCTTCTCATAGACCTTCAAGGGCTTATCGAGACCCGTCACCTTCTCCTCCTTGCCCGCGGGATACTTTGCGGGGGAACTCACCACCCCGACCGCCGGATCCAGCTTCAACACTGCGGGAACATAGGTGTCCTCGGACGCAGGATTAGCCTGCACATGAAATCCGTCCTGAATCTGGAATTGCAGGACAGCCGTAATCGCCGCTCCCGGTTTGATCTCTCCCTTGAAGCTCACCCCCTTCAAGGACACCGCCTCTCCGGGTTTCTTAGCGGGAGCTTGCGCCCCAGCCATCAAGGTCATCGTGCACAAGGTCAACACCCAGAGAGATAAATTCTTCATCATAGCTCACTTCATTCCTACTACCCTTAGACGGCGGACAGTCCAAAACCTTTCATCGGGTCATCGGCCAAGCCGCCTGGACCATGGATTTGTATCCCCCAACCAGCGAAGTAACATTCGTATACCCCATGCGCTGAGCTACTTCTGCGGAGAGAATTGAACGATACCCGCCCCCACAATAGAGGATCAATTCAGTGGCAGGATCCGGAAAGCGCTTCTCAAGATCGCGCTCCAGGATCCCTTTTCCCAAGTGCTGCGCCTCGCTTGCATGGCCCGCCAGCCATTCCGACTCCTCTCGGACATCCACCAGGACGGCCGCCGGGTTGGCCGCCAGACGAGCCCGTGCTTCCTCTAAACTCACTTCATGCACGCGAGAACGGGCCTCGTTGACGACACGGAGAAAGGCTGGAGAGTGGTCCATTGGGAAAACCTACCAGCGCCTCCAAGCTGATCAAGCCATCAAACCATCAAAACCATTGAATGCTCCCGTTGACAATTTCGTCGGAGATCCTAGTTATTGAAAGCAGCCAGCCTCAGAGGCAGGCTTCTCCAACAGCATGACGCAACACCATTCCATTTTGCGCGGACACCGATGCAGACCTCTGCATGCCGGGATGTGGCTAGCCGCTGCACCAGTCGTGAAGAACTAAAGTTAACGATAACTTTGATTTTAACCCCACGATTGCAAAGCAATCGTGGGGTTTTTTGTTAAGATTCCACGATCTCCGTCGATAAGAAATTTTGAAAGACCGCGAAGGTCACAGCCTAATTAGGTAAGGGATGTTAGATATGACGACGACAAGACCAATAGACAGACGGGTTTCGGCGAGGGGTAAAAAGGCTGTGGCGCTTGCGCGGCAGGACCCCCTAGCCCAGCTGATGAGCAGGCTCACGGAGGATCTGGTGAAGAGCACCCAGAGCCAGGCGTTGAAAGCCCGCTATCACTGGGCAGCTGAAGACGCTGCCTCTCTGGCCTTTGCAACTCCGTGCCCCCATCTGTTCTTTCCGATCCTATTGGCGGAGAAGGTGGAGGCCGCGCGAGCGTGGGTTCAGCGCCAGGAGGCGATCCGGCATCGCGCCTGGCAGGCAGCTGAGCCACGGGACGCGGATTTCTCGGGGGCGGAGTAGAATCTATCTGGGAATGAAGCTTTTAGACCCTAGGCAGCCTGCCCGAGGGCTCTTTCCAAGGGGAATGGCCCGTCCAGGCTCCCTTTCCTACCGGCAAGGCTTGCCTGCGGGTAGGGGGTAGTTGACTTGGGTATCATCGATACCTAGATTTCAGGGTAACAATGGGTCTGCGCAGCAATAGCCCCTCTGCCGAAAGGGTGGTCCCTTCATTTGATGGCTCCGAGGCATGGAGGCAAATCGTCACACCGGTAGGTGGTTTCATCCACGCTGCCGTCGAGCGGCTTTCTTCACAGGTTCAGCAATTCGAACCTGAAATCCGGGACTACATCACCTTCGCCCTCGACACCCAGGGCAAACATCTCCGGCCCGTACTCGTTGCATTGAGCGGAATGGCCACGGGTGCTGTCAATGATGGGCACGTAACGGCTGCCTCCATCGTAGAGATGGTTCATCTGGCGACGCTTGTGCATGACGATGTGATGGACGACGCACAAATGAGACGGGCAAGACCTACTTTAGCAGCGCGATGGGGAGGACATTTGGCGGTGCTCGTTGGAGACTGCCTCTTCGCTCACGCGCTCAAGATGGCCTCGAGTTTTCCCACCCCGGAAGTCTGCCGTGTGGTTTCCAACTCCACCAACACGGTGTGTTCAGGGGAGATTCTCCAAGGCAGGCACGCAGGAAACTTCGGGCTCTCCCGTGAGGAGTATTTTCGTGTGATCCGGATGAAGACCGGAGAACTCTTCTCTCTGTCGGCAGATCTGGGAGGCCTACTCTCCGACGCGACACCCGCCTCCCGTATCGCCCTCCGCCAGTATGGCATGAGTCTCGGGACAGCCTACCAGATCTACGATGATTGCTTGGATCTGTTTGGGATTGAAGTGGATGTCGGAAAGACTCTCGGGAGCGATCTTACCAAGGGGAAAGCCACCTTACCCGTAATTCTGTTACTCCAGGCACTGCCGCTCAGTGAACGGAGCTCCTGGACCGAACGTTTAAAATCCTGGGAAAGCCACGATCTGCTCGAACTTAGGAACCTGCTCGAACAGCACCAGGCGCTTCCCAAATCAGCCGCCACGGTGAACGAACTGCTCCAGGACGCCCGAAGGGCAGTTCACAGCCTGCCAGCCAGCGCAAGTAGGTCTAGCCTCCTGGCATTGCCCGACTTTCTCGCTGCCCAGATGTCCCAACTTCTGGACGCCACCAAAGCCCCTCTTTCGTAAGAATCCTCCCGTGGCTTCCGACTCTGACTCTTCGTTGCCCCCGTCGAAGACCGGGCCCCGTTCCCCTCAGGAAGGCCCCCCGGATAACGAAGTTGTCCGCCGCATCCTGAAGGGAGAGAGCGAGCTTTTCGAGGAGCTGGTTCGACGCTACCAACAACGCGTCTACGCCACGCTCTATCACATGACCGCAAACCACGAGGACGCGACCGATCTCACCCAGGACGCATTCGTGAAAGCGTTTCGCGCCTTGGCTACTTTCAAAGGAGATTCCAGTTTCTACACCTGGGTGTATCGTATCGCAGTCAATCGGACGCTGAACTTCCTCAAGCAGCGAAAACAAAGAACGTTTATGAGTCTCAACGACTTGGACGTACAAGTAGAGCATGACCCCGACTTAGTCAGTCTGATTTCTGACCGTACCCCGGAACGCGATGCGCGTCTTTCAGAACTTCAATCTGCTTTGAACGCCGCGCTACTAAAGCTGTCAGAACACCACAGACTGGTGGTGACCCTGCACGATATTCAGGGGCTGCCCCACGAAGAAATTGCCCGCATTATGGAATGCAACGTCGGCACAGTCAGATCTCGGTTGTTTTATGCCCGCCAGCAGCTGCAGGCATTGCTGTCGGATCACCTCAAATAACATATGGAGAATCGCCCGGACGAATTCGACTCCCTCCGCCGCCTTCTGACACTCAAACGTCACGAGGCACCTCCCCCTGGATTTTTTGAACGGCTACCGGGCCAAATAATGGCCCGCATCGAGCGACAGCCATCAAGCCGATGGGAGCAGGTGCTGGATAGGCTCCTTGAGATCTCCTGGTTTCAGAAGGCCGCTTCGGGTGCCATGGCACTTATTGTCGGTGGGCTTCTCCTGCTCGCCATCGTCCAACCGAGTAGCAATTCCGTCTCACCCGCAGGCGCAACACTGCCCGCAGGCTCCGATGCCTCTTCGCGAACGAATCCCAGCGCACCGCGAAGCCTGGATCCAGTGTCGACACGTCCCCTCAACTGACAGAATCAAAATCGAATATTGCCCCGACTGAGGATAATTCTCATGGTGTGGATGTGAACACGTCCTTACGAAATCTGTGGCTCCTCCTATCGGTTCTTGCACCCCTCTCTGCGACCGCCGCTTCATTGTCTCCGATCCCTCAGAAGTTCCGGCAGGAACTCTCTAGCAGATACCCCCTCCTGGAGGGCGATCGCATCCTTTCTCCGCAGCTGATCGATTCCACACCGGATGGAACACTCCGAGTCCTGGCAGGGGGCCGTTGGCAAGAGTTCCGCAACGGGCGGTTTGCCCAGGTCACGGGACTCCCGGAATCCCCAAGCCGACTGGTGTTCTGGGATCTCAGGGGGCGCGTGCAACAGGTCGATTTGCCGCCCTCCGACATTCGTCAAATTCTACGTCACAAGGAGGAGACCTGGCTCATCACAGAAACAGAGCCCTACCTGTTTCGCGATGGAAAACTCTCCACCACAGAATGGGCGAGAGACTCGAAGATTCGTCAGGCCAACGTGAGCAAGGACGGAGTGCTGCATGTGGCGTCGTCCAGGGGAGTTTTTCGACGAAAGGATCTGGGTTGGGAGAAACTCGAGGCACTGGATAGCCTCGGCAGATCCTGGGGTACGCACGACGTGCTTGCCCTGACATTTGACTCCATGCATCAGCTCTGGTTCGCCACCAAAGCGGGTGTCGCCGTCCAGCGAACCGCAGGGTGGAGCTTCATCGAACCCAAGGACGGACTTCCTTACAATGCTTTCACGTGTCTGGCCGCTGGCCCTGAAGGAGAGGTCTGGATGGGAACCACCCTTGGGGTCATCCGCCACTCGGAATCGGAGTTTCACTATCGGCAGGGGCCTGGCTGGATGCCGGATGACGCCGTCCATCAGATTCACATGGATCCCACCGGAGGTGCCTGG
>CAMAVD010000190.1 GCA_945861575.1 Akkermansia muciniphila | reverse complement strand
CGAGTTTGTAGAAGGCTCCGTCGAATAGTGCAGCCATCTGCTCCGGGGTGTAGGAGGCCATCCACTTTTGGCGATCTCGTCGACTCGAAATCTTCGCCGTCTTCGGGAAGCGCCTTAGGACTTTGCGCAAGAGTGCGAGGTGCTTGATGACTCCCACTCGTTTTAAGGCGATCAGTGCTTCTTGGGTCCCATCGCCGCTAGAGTTTTCGAAATACTGTATCAGTCGGCCGTTGAGCACCTCGGCTTCGAGTTCATGGAGGGCGATGAAGGCCCGCTGCCCCGGCGTGAGCCTTTTGAGCAGAGTCGTGCGCTGGTTGCGGGGACATTGGCCAAAGCCCTCCGCCGCAAAGTGGACCAGAACCCCCATCTGATCCTCAGCCCTGGCGTTCTGAAACCTCCCCTCACTGATTCGATAGTCGCGTTTGAGTTTCATTGAGCGGCCTCCTCCCTAGGTCCGTGGTGCTCGGCCCCGGTCGTTGGATCGATCGTCACGTATTCCAGCTTGAAGTCGGTTTCGTGATAGACCGCACGTCGCCATTCCACGTGAGGGTAGTCGGTCAGCAGAGCGTGGATCTCGCTTTGGATCTTCTCCGATGGATAGCGCGCTCCAAAGTCGACGCGCCGAACACAAGCTGGAGAGAAGGTAAAGCTTTCCAGGACGCGGCCATCATCTTGTTGAAGCCCAACGCCGTGCTCCGGTTGGATGAGCAACCGATACTCGTTTTCGTAGCTCCACGTGGTGGACTTGGTAAGGAGGCTCTTGACCAACTGTTGTTCCGTGTTGGCGATATGGGCTGTTTGAGAGCCGCCTAGAATCTAGGTTGAGGACACAAGGCCTTCCTCGTAGCGAAGTCTGTCCACGTGATCCAGGAGCTTCTTCACTTCTCTATCCGAGTTGTGCCACCAGGGTTCCAGTCCTGTTTGAACTCGAGGCGCTCCCATTCGATGGACTCGCCCGACAGGAGCGAATGGATGTTGATGGGGAGTGGCATAGTCTAGGTCTACTTAGGCCAGGATGGTGTCGCACGCATACTCAATTCCGGACGCGGTTGGATGGAAATCTACATTGGACATAATCTCTGGCGAGGATGGGAGGACGCAGCAGCAATCGGCTGTGTGGGGGCACGCCACAGCACGGCACACGCGCCGATCCGATTCCCGGCAGCGAAGGCTTGCGCGGTTGCCCGCAGAGCGCTCACGACTCGTCGTCCAAGGGTTTCGTTCATAATCGCTCGGTCACGGGAGTTTCGGAACGCCTGCCTCAAGCCGATGTAGTGTGAAGCGATCCTCCCCAAGTGTCTGTCTGCATAGTTCAATAAGATGTTCGTGGTGCGTGAACAGGAATATTTGGGTCCGCTTGGCCAGGCCGGCAAGCTGCGGAAGGATCGCCCTGGTTCGCTCGTTGTCGAAGGTGATGAGTAGGTCATCGAGAATGAGAGGCATCGGTTCATGCGCCTCGAGGTATTGATCGAGCGCGGCCAGCCGTAGGGCCAGGTATAACTGATCGCGGGTACCGTCGCTCAAACCTTCGACGGGGACCTTGGTCTGATCCGGTCGGACGCCCACCAGGACGGGGACATCGTCGGTATTGAATTCCGCGCCCAGTCCGCTAAATGCGCCGCGGGTGATGGCCTGGAACACCTCGCCGGACTTCTGGAGCAGCGGCCCTTGGTTCTCTTTTCGGAACCGCTCGATCTGGGCCTCCAAAAGATGGGTCGCCAGGCGGAGGCGCAGAAACCGGTCGGCGTCCTGCTTCAGCGTGGCGGCGCAGGATTCGGCCTGCTGACGGAAGTCTGCCGCTGTATCTGCGGCTTTTTCCAAAGTCTTCTTCTCGCTCCCGAGCCGGAACAAGATCTCGCGAATTGCCGGTAGAGCGGATTCCTTTTCGGCTTTCTCTTGAGTGGCTATGGGTTGTCTCGCCGCAAGCGTGTCTGGGTCTTCGGCGCGAACCTTGGCCACAAACTCGTCCACGGCCTGTCCACGGGCGAGACCGCTCAGAGTGTTCCGCAAGTTGTCGATCTGAACTTGGACGGCGGCACGTTGTTCGAGATGGGCCAGTAATGGTTCAAGTTCTCCCGGGGTGGCCAGGCCCGCCAAATGGAGCAAGTCATTGAGGGCTTGCTCCGTCTGCGTGACCTGCCCTTGGCTACCGGTCAACTCATTGCGGGTCTCTTCGATCTGCTCGGTCAGCTGGTCGTGACGTTCTTGGGCTTTGCGGGCTTGCGAAAGCGCTTTCCACAGGGCGGACTCGCGTGCCTCGGTCGTATCGCCCAGCAGGCGCAAGGACTTGGCTTGCTGGTCAACGGTCTGCTCGTATCGGGCAATCACCTCAGCTTTTGACCGGGATTCCTGAGAGAGCTGCTGCCATTGATCAAACTTAATCAGGAGCTCTTTTCGCTCCCGCAAGAGGGTCAGGCCTGCCTCGGGAGAGGTTGCTTCCGGCAAGCCCACGGCCACGCATTGTGCATCCCATTTGGCGGTCGAGGCACTGACTTCCTTGGCAAGCCGAACACGATTCTTCTCAAACTTGGCGAGCTCACTCTTCAGCCCGGCAAGATGCTTGTTCAATTCGATGCGCTGACCGGCTGATTGTTCGCCGTCCTGGACAAACTTTTTGGCCGCCGCGAACAATAGGGAGAATTCCTTCTCTTCGGACTGACGCAGAACCGCAGCGAGGCTCTTCTTGGCCTGACGGATTTGTTGTCCCTTCTGCTTAAAAGACTCTTCCACAGTTCTCAGTGTGCCGAGTCGCTCCCGGAACTCGGTCCAACCCTCGCGCCATTCTTCCATTTCCAGCGGCGAACGAGGGGCGATTTCGCAGGCTGACCACTCGGCTTGCCAGGCCTTCTGGCACTCATCCCACTCGCCTTGGAGGTCCAGGAGTTTCATTTGAACAGCGGAGGTCTGGGCCTTGATTTCAAGCAATTGAGATCGTCTTTCCTCGGCTTGAGCCACTGCTTCAGCATCGAGCCGCAGCTTATCCGCAATGCCGTCAGCCTTCACGATGGTCAGCGGGTAAGCTCTTTCCAGAGGCAAACCTGGAACCAGTTCTTCTTTGGCACCGCCACCTTTCCAATCCGCCAGAACCAGACTCCAACCATGGTCTCGATGCTCCCGGATTTTGCGGAGCGCCTCTTCGGTAGGCAACTCGCCCTGTCGTTGCAGTCGCCCGAGTTCGGCTTGAATTGCTTCGGCTCGTTTACAGGCATCGTTGATTTTGTCTTCTTCGGTTCTGACCGCTCGTTTGAAGGCTTCGAGTCGCTCGTGATAGTTGCGAATCGTGGCGCTGGCGGGGACCGCAAGTCGGGCGGTCGCATCCAAGTCCACGGGAGCGCCAGCTACTTGTTGGTGCAGGTCGGTTGTTTCCCGGCGTAAGCGCTCGACCTCCAACTGGCTCGCTGAAAACTTTCGATCTGCCTCCGTGGCCTCGGCGGCCACGGTCAAGGATTCGCGGAGTCCGGTCAGGTCCGGCTCCGGGAGAGACTGCAACTCGGTTTCCTTGCCGGTGATCTGAGTCTCAAGATACCCGGCCTTTTCGGAATGGGCGGCTTGTTCTGCCAAGACCTCCTTGAGCGCAGCGGCGGCCTCTTCGCAGGCCAAGCGAACCGGAATGCTGAGGCGGTGCTTCTCCAACGAGGCAAATCCTCCAGCCAGTTGCAAGTTGTCCATGCCGGCGCGGATGAGCGGTTCAAGGCCGACAAGCCTGGCCTGCGCATCCGTCAGAGCCTTCTTACGATCACGGTATACCCCCAAATCCTGGTGCAACTGATCGAGGTCGTCTCCCTGGGCAAGCACATCGGAGTTGGTCTGACACCCCTGCAACTGAATCCGAAGTTTCTCGATACCCGCAGTCAGTCCCTGAACTTTGACCAGCGCTTCACTCACGGCCTGACGCGCCGCTTGAGCCCGGGGCGTAAAATCGTTGGCCAGATCCGGCAGGGGCGGCAACTGCTCGAGCTTTTGCCCTTGCTCATTCAGACGTCCTACCGTGGGCAGAGCGTCTTCACAGCGCGAAATCCACTGAAGCTCCTGGTCCAGCTTGGCGATCTCCGCGTCGAGAAGCTTTTTTGCCGCTTCCGCTTCGGCCAACTCTTTTTCCAGCTTGTCCCAGGTTTCTGGACTGACCATGGCGTCGCGGCTTTGCTTCAGCAGTTCTTTGTGGTGTGTGGCGGCGGGGCGGATCGAGACGTTCACCCGGGCATTCCCTTTGAAGAACCGCTCTGCTTCCTGTTTCAGCGCCTCCACGATCTTCGGGACGGGAGTTCCCCCCAGGCTGGCGGAGAAGAGCGCGTTGCCCATGTTCCCCTCACCCCGGAGAAGTTGCTGCGCTCCTTCATGTAGCTCCCGAGCGCCCAGGCCGAACATGGCCGAGAAATAGGACTGATCCACACTGCCAAGAAACGGAGCCAGAGCGTTGTCGGGCAGCTGAATGCCCGCCTCATTCAACAGGGTGTTCTTGTTCCCTTTGCGTCGTTGAAAAATGAGCTGGGTCCCAGCGCGGTTGCGCAGTTCGCCTTTGATACGCAAACCGCCGTAATCATGGAGGAAGTTATCCGTGGACTGGCCGTGAATACCGAAGAGCAGATCCCGGATCGCCCGGAGCAATGAGCTTTTGCCCGCTTCATTGGAACCGTAAATGAGGTGGAGATCAGTGGTTTGCTCGGGGAACTGGAAATCCAAGTTCGTGAAGGGTCCGAAGGCTGGGATCTGTAGGCGTTGAAATCTCACGCGTCCTGCCCTCCCTTGGTTGTCAGGGCGTCGAGAATGATGGCCCGAACATCGTTAAGGACGGCTGTTCTTTGATCCCCATTCCATTCCCCTTCAATCGTAATGCGGACCTCGGATGGCAATACACTGAGCATCTCCTCAATGTCGGCGGGCAGGCCTATCTGTTGGTCGCCAGTCTCAGCCAAATTCTCCACCACGATCTTGGTCAGGGCATCCCGCTCGGCCAATTGGGCTATGTCATAGACGGGGGAAGTGGCTATTTTAATCCGTTCAACCCAGAGGGACTCGGCCCCCTGATCCTGCGCGCGCGCCAGGAATTGAGCCTGCCAGTGCTGGTCGTTGCGGTGCAGGGACCCGTGCAATGGGGTGGTGCCAGTGATGACGATTCGGGCGGCGACCAGACGCCCCTCCGCAGCGGTCACAGCGATGCCCATCGCGTCACCGATCCGCCGTAGCGCTTCCGCCTCCGATTCGACCCCGCTGAAATCGATCGTGAGCTCTTGCCAGCGAACAACGTCCAGGCTGTGCCACTCGGCACTTGCCACCTGGAGAGCCTCATTCACCGTGACCAAACGGCAACCCCGCGGCCCGGTCTCCTTCACGTGTCGGCCCTGGCAATTGCCGGCGAAGACGATCCAAGGATCCTCGCTGATTACTTCGGGCCGATGAACGTGACCCAGGGCCCAGTATCCGTAACCCTTCAGGCGCAGGTCCTCCTCCGAACACGGGGCGTAAGTGTCGTGACCTGGCTTTCCGGTGAGGCTGGTGTGCAGCAGGCCCAGATTAAATTTGCCCGGCACAGCCGAGGGATAGTCGATGGCCAGATTCTCGGGCACGGCTCGGTTAGGAAATCCGCGCCCGTGAATCACTACGGGATGTCCTGCCACCTGCTTGGTCTCGGCTGACCGAGTGGAGAAGACATGCACATTCTCGGGTAGACTGAGCCTCTTTGAGATGACGGAGGCCGCATCATGATTGCCGGCGATCAGGTAAACGGGAATTCCCTTCGCCTGAAGCCGGACCATCTGGCCCCGGAAGAACAGTCCTGTGCTGTAGTCTTTCCAATCGCCATCGTAGAGGTCGCCGGCGATCACGATGAAGTCCACCTTCTCCTCGATGGCAAGGTTCACCAGATTCTCGAACGCCCGTCGCGTTGCGCCTCGGAGCGCTTCCACCGGTGCACCCTCGTGCAGTTCCAGTCCTTGAAGGGGACTGTCCAAATGCGGGTCGGCGGCGTGGATGAATCGGAACATGGCTTTGTTACAAAGGATTGTCTCCGCACTGCGGAGACAATCTCCGGCAGGCCGCCAATTGTCGTGACGGTGACACGACAATTCGGCGGCGCTCCGATTGTGTACGCGGTGGGGACACAATCCAGGCATCATTGAATTTTGCACGCAGTGTGTGCAAAATCCCCCCGCTCCATCCGTGTTCGTCTGCGTTCATCCGTGGTTTCACGTTCTCCCCTTCTTCTTAAACTCCCCCGTGTAATGGCAGTCGTTCCAGCGGTCGCCGGTGAACTCGCGGCCACCGGCGAAATCCTGTTTCTCTTCGTCCCAGCCCCAAAACCAAGGATACTCCGCTTTGTCGCGCTTCGGCTCTTTGCCACGGTCCTTTTCCCATTTGATGTTGGGCTTGATGCGCAAAATGTAGGGGCCTTTCTTACCCGCGACCGGGGCCAGCATGCAGGGGGAATTCCGGCGATTTAGCCATCTCATCCGAGTGGCAGTCAGCCTTGTTTTGGTTCCTCTGGACGGTTCCCAGAGATACAAACATCAGGGAGCGTGGTGATGCAAGCCATAGAGTGGTAGTGGCGTGCGATGCAAAGCGTTCCACATTTCGGGCGACTCGCCTACTAAGACTCCTCGAAGTAATCACTGTCGATGCGTTTGATTTCGTAGGCGTAGGCGCGCGACACGCCTACGTTGTGCTCGATCATCAGCTCGGCGAGGCGGTTGCCGTCGATCAGGATGACTCGCTGCGGAAGGTTCTTGGCGTATTCGAGCGCGCCGCCACTGAAGTCGCTGGTGGTGATGAAGACCCCCTTGCTGGCGTGTTGACCGGCCAAGGCTCCCACGAAGCTCTGGATCTCGGGCCGACCGACGGAATTCTGCCAGCGCTTGGCCTGGACGTAAATGCGGTCCAGACCTAGGCGATCTTCGTTGATCAGGCCGTCGATGCCGCCGTCGTTGACTCCTTTTCCTGCGACGGCCGCTTCCTCCCGGGATCCGCCGTATCCCATCGCAACAAGCAGATCCAAGACCAGCCGTTCGAACTTGAATGGATCCATGGCTTTCACCTGGTCCAGGAGCTCCGCTGCCAGGGTTTCCTTCATGCCCAGGGCCAGTGTGGCCATTTGTTCTTCGGGCGATGCTTCCTGGGTTGCGTTCGTCGTCTGGGAGCGAAGGATTTGGGACTCTGGTGTGGCGGGTATCTCGGGCTTTACAGGCTTCTTGTTGAATTCCGCAAATTGCGGAAAGCGCATCAGATAGTCCCGGTCCAAGGTAGTGGGTTTCGCGGCGGCGACCTTGAGGCCAAGTTCGGTGATTTGGTAAGTGCCTCGCTTAGGACGCGCAAGAAGGCCAGCCCGGTAGAGATCGTAGCAGGCCCACAATACCCGATTGTGCCAGCGGGATTGTGTCCCACTCGGGAGTAGGTCTCTCAATTCGGCATCCGTGAGCTCGAACGTCGAAGCCAGCGTATCGAAGAGCGCGGAGGTTTTGCGGGGCGCGTTGTCTGCAAAGAGGCTGAGTGCGGGTACCTTGATCTGATTGAAGTCGGGAATCGGCATGGCGGAAGAAGCATTGTCCCGGCGACTTGTAGGTGCAAGCTGACGTTTGTGTTCGAAACGGTTACGCCACCAAGGCCCCGGGCATGCGGGTCGGATGGTCCGATGGGCTAGGGGGGAGGGGATTCTGAGGGGAGGCCTCCTTACGTTGTCCCCTACATTGGGGAGGGAAAAGCTCAAACCCATTGTGGAACCTGCCTTGGCAAGCCGTAGCTCCGTGGGACGTTTGAGTGTCCGAGGTCCGCCTACGCTGAAGCTACGGCGTGACAAGTCCGTCTTGGGAAGGTTCTCGAGTTGAAGAATTATCGGCGGAAGGCGCACGGAGCCACTCGGGCCAATGTGTAGAGGAACGACGGCTGGTCTCATCTCGGCAAGGAACTGCCGGACACACAACGGTTCAATGCTCGCCTCACTCTGAGATCCCTTCAGGATCCTGTTCATTAAAATGCATAACCGGTGGTGTCGTCCCGTAGGTCCTCAACCAACCGGCTATTGGCTGTGATCCCATCGGGATCAGGAGGGGAGCGTGGAGCTCCGAGCCGCAGCGGCTACTTCGGCCGCGAACCCAGCGGGTTCAAAGCCGGTAGCCCCGGGTTGACCGAAGGGACCCGGGGTCGTCACCCAGCAAACATCACGACCCTGGCGGGGTCGCACGGGAGCGAAGCGGATCAGGGAGTGTCCACTACCAGAAATAGGAACGCCGATTTTCAAAATGAGAACTGGTCTAGTCCACCGCTCATGCGGCGCATCTCCGCATATTCATGCGTTGGTGAGTGAAGGAGTGTTCCTGCCCGATGGGACGTTCCTGCCCCTGCCCAACGGTTTGCTCCCCGGTGCCATGCGCAACTTCCAGTTCCCGTGAAGTGGCAACTTCTGGATTGAGTAATTTAAAGTGTTACTTTAGAAATCTCAGTTGTGAGATTCATCCCGCGCGAGCTCCAGTCCCAGGTCAGCGATGCCGCAAAGCATTTCCCGGCGCTGGTGCTTACCGGCCCTCGGCGGGCGGGTAAGACCGTGCTGCTCCGTCGCCTCTTTCCAAAAGCCGACTATTTTCTGCTCGAAGATCCGGACATCATCGCACGGCTCCGCTCCGACCCCCAAGGTTTCCTGGATGATCTAGACACTCCGGTCATCCTCGACGAGATTCAGAATGTCCCCGAAGTGCTCGGCTACATTCGTTCTCGGATCGATAGGCAACCCAGGCGCAAGGGACAATGGCTACTGACTGGATCCCAGGAAGCGCCCCTCATGCAGGGCGTGACGGAGTCGATGACCGGCCGGGCGGCAGTGCTACAGCTTTTGCCTCTGTCTGCTCGAGAGAGCCCCAAGGTCAGCATACTGCGTGGTGGTTACCCTGAGGTTCTTGCCCGGCCGGGTGGCTCGCGCCTCTGGTTCAGTTCGTTCCTTCAGACCTATCTCGAGCGAGATGTCCGGGCCGTCACCGCGGTGAAAGATCTGTCGACATTCCGGCGCTTCTTGGGGCTCCTAGCCAGCCGTCATGGACAAGTTTTGAACCGAACCGATCTCGCCGCGCCGCTCGGCGTCAGCGTGCCGACCATCACGCAGTGGCTAAGCATCCTGGAAACGACGGCCCAGATTCTCATCGTTCCGCCGTACTTCGAAAATCTGGGCAAGCGGCTCACCAAGTCGCCGAAAATATACTTCCTAGATTCCGGCCTCGCATGTCACCTGCTCAACATCGATTCGACCAGCGACCTTGCAAAGTCTCCCTTCCGCGGGAGTCTATTCGAGGGGTTCGTTGCGAGCGAGATCGTGAAATCCCAGGTCAACCAAGGACAGAGACGACAGCTCTACTATTTCCGTGATGAGCAAGGCCTGGAGGTAGATTTTCTGGTTCCGGGAGTGAGCGGCTCGGTCTCTTTCGTCGAGTGCAAAGCCACCCGGACCATCTCACCTGCAATGGCTCAGCCGATGCAGCGCTTAGCTGAGGCCTGGAGGCTTACCCGATCCACGCCGGCTGAGGTGACTGGCTTCTTAGTCCACGAACTGCCGCAGGCAGGTCTTCAGACCCGGGCGGTTGTCCCTGGCATCCAGGCACTCGACTGGCTGACCTTTGTGAAGCAGCTGTGAACCGAAGGCCTATTCGAATGCTGGCCTGCCAGCCGTAGCTCGTGAGACGTTCGAGTGTCCAAGGTCCGCCTACGCTGAAGCTACGTCGTGACAAGTCCGCCTACGCTGGAGCTTCCGCCGTCGCATAAAGCTATGGCGGACGAGAGGTCGTGACAGCCTTCGCACTCGCTACGCTCGAGCGAAGGCTGGTGCATCCGATAGGATTTGAACCTATAACCTTCTGATCCGAAGTGCCAAGAAAAGTGCCTTTCCCCCTTATTATTAATGGGTTAGAACCTGCAAAAACACCCAAAGACATCCAGATACGTG
>CAMAVD010000189.1 GCA_945861575.1 Akkermansia muciniphila | reverse complement strand
CCCGGGGCCGGACGTAGATAGGCGGCACCTCCATTGGTGGTGGACGGAAGAAAACCTCCGGTGAGGGGTCCGAGCGTGCGAAAGCTTTCCTTCAGCGGCCTCTGCGGGAGATGCCATTTGCCCGCTATGTAGGTGTCGTAGCCTGCATTCCCCAGTGTCTGGCCCCAGAGCGCAGCTCCTGGGGAGAGCCCGGCTCCCTTCGCGTCACGACAGTGCCAGACCGTGCGCCCGGTGTTGAGCATGGCCCGGCTCGGAATGCAAACGGCACCGCTATAGCCTCCCTGGTTGAAGCAGTGGGTGAAGAGCATGCCCCCGCGAGCGAGTCGATCCAGATTCGGTGTCTTGCAGGGCCATTCGCCCAAGCAACTCAGGGTCCGATGCGCCTGGTCGTCGGTGAGGATCAGTAGGAAGTTTGGCTTCACCCGCTTTGGGCCCGACGGTAATGAGGGTGTGGCGGACTCCCCCGTGAGCCCAGTGCAACAAAGAAGGAAGAGGCAAAAAAGGAGTATTTTCATACCTTCGAAATCCGGCAGCCGGATTTTGAGTTAGTAACTGCGTCCTCCATCCGGAGACCCCGGAGGGCGGGCGGTGCTAGGAGGAAAAGCGATCGAGTGATCCGGGCGCTGCAGAACATTCCAGACGCGTCGTGTCATTTCGTCGGTCATGGAGTGGAGAGAGTCATAGCGGGTGTAACCGCTCTCGGGGGGAGCGAAGAGCGTCGGCGAGGGGCTTTCGAAGCGGATATCTGTGAAAGTGAAGGTGAGGGCAGGTCCGCCGAGCCTGCGCTGAATCTTGACCGGAAAGCCTCTCAGGCGTGGGGCGGTCCATACCACGAACGATTGGGCAGACCCTTTGGCGGGGACGATCGCGACCGCCCGCTTTTCGCAGTCGTAACTCTGAACGCGCTCGCGCCCGAGGGACTCCTCCTGAAGGCTGACGCGTCCGGTGACAAATTCGCTCAGGGGCACCTCCGTATACCCTGACACTCCTTCGCTGAGGATGTAGCTCACGCCATTGGATTGGAGGGTGATGATCATCAGGCCGAAGTCGCCCTTCGGGGTCTTTCGGCTCTTGCGAGGGGCTTGGATTGGAGCGGTGTCGGGCTGGAAAAGAGTGTCGCCGTTGCGGTAGAGAAGCAACCCGGTGGAAGGTTTGATCCCCTTGGCCTCATTGGGTTGCTCGATCGACACCCGAGCACCGAAGCCCGTGTTGGTGCCGAAGAGCCTGAGAATCGGGCCACTGAACTCCAGCACGTAGGGTGGAATAAGCCAGGGTCGGTCGCCGCCCGTGGCGGAGGCAGCCAGGCAGCGATGCGAGGCCATCAGCAGGGCCAGCAGCGCGAGGGACAGTCGGGCAGTCGTAAGAATCATGCTGCTTTGTCATATCGGACAAAGCCCGTCGGGCCAACTGATTTTCCGCCCGAGACGGTAATTTTCCGGCGGCCCTCCTCAGCCTGACACCAGCTCGCGCATCGGTTCCCAACCATCGACGAGAAACTGAGGACGGCCGGAGAGGTCTGGAATGGTCACGCGATTCGGGTCGAGGCCGAGTTGATGATACAGCGTGGCGAAGACTTCGCCGAAGTGCACACCTCGCTCCACGATCTCTCCGCCGAGGCGATCGGTCGCGCCGATCACCTGGCCTGTCTTCATCCCACCCCCGGCAAGGAGCGCGCAGCCCACTTGCGGCCAGTGGTCGCGTCCGGCGTCCTTGTTGATCTGGGGAGTGCGTCCAAATTCCCCCCATGCCACCACGGCCACATCCTTCTCCATGCCGCGCTCATGCAGGTCCTCGACCAGTGCGCTGTAGGCTTGATCGAAGAGAGGGAGATGGGTCAGCAACTCGCTGTGATTATCGCTGTGGAAGTCCCAGCGTCCGAAGTTGAGGGTGACGCAGCGGGCACCCGCTTCCACCAGTCGGCGTGCGATCAGGAAATGTTCGCAGTTCCGGGGCGCGCCATCTCCATAATTCTTAGGATCCCCTTTGCCATAGCGCTCCCGGACCTTCGTCGGCTCCTTGCTGAGGTCCAGGGCTTCCATGAGCCGGCTGGAGGTAAGGATATTAAACGCTTCCTGCTGGAAGGCATCGAAGCCTTCCACCAAGCCGCTGGAATCCACATCGCGCCGGAAGCGATCCAGTCCGGCGAGCAGCGCCTTGCGGTCGGCGAGACGCTCCAGCGTCAGCCCGTTGAGATGGAGATCTTCCATGCCGGGGCCGTTGGGGCGGAAGGCGGAATGGGTCACGCCGAGGAATCCCGGATGCCCGGGAGACCCATAGGGCGGATGACCGGCTCTGGGCGCGAGCCCGACGAAGGCGGGAATGGCCGGATCGATTGTGCCGGAGAGCTTGGCGAGCACCGACCCCATGGCGGGCCAGCCGCCCGGTGGTTGCCGTGTGACCGGCCGCCCGGTGTAGCAGATGAACGAGTCATGATCGCCATTCGGCGAGCCGAACATTGTGCGGATCGGCACAAGCTTGTCCATGATCTTGGCACACTGGGGCATGTGCTGGGAGATTTCGATGCCGGGGACATTTGTGCGGATAGGCTGATACGGCCCTCGGATCTCACTGGGCGCGTCCATTTTGAGGTCGAACATGTCCTGATGCGGCGGCGCGCCGACCAGGTAGATCATGATCACCGCCTTGTGCGACTTGCGGATCCCCTGGAGGTGTTCAGCGCGGAGCAGTTGGGGCAGGGACAGACCGCCAAAGGCGAGGCCGCCGATCTTCAGGAAGTCTCGCCGCGACACCCCATCGCATAGAGGACCACCGGAGTCTCCGAAGATTTTCAGCATGGCAGCTAGGCGATCCTTGCACGGAGACGGCACACTGACAATTCCAATCGAGCCTCTTAAAGCGTGGACAAACTGTGGAGCGATTGGACAGAGGATCCACAGATGGGGGAAGGATTTACACAGATGGGGGAAGGGGACGGAATCGCGATCACTTGGTGTGAGCGTTTTTCCCGTCACGCTTTTGCTTGCTTCCAACCGGTGACTTTGGCATAGACAAACAATCATAGAAGCGATTCCCCGTGCCTAGCTCTGCACCCGGATGAGCTGTTACCCCGGGATCCGACTGACGTTTTTGAGGCGTGTGGCGGACCGAGTTGCGGGATGTGGTGAGGGTGGACGTGTGGTATGGGGCTCAACCGAACAGTCTTGTTCTCGCAGACGACCGGCAGGGAAACGGTTCCCCATGGGGCACGCTCCTACCGCGCAGCCTTCTGGTGTTCGAAGCCCCTCTTCGCCCTGGGTTTCGGTCTCTGCTTCTTTTTTCTTCCTCACAGCCGTCTCAATGCCGCGTCGCCTTTGCGATTCCCTCACGACCGATTCCTGCTTTCCTCGGCTGGCATTCAACAACGCCTGGCGTTGGAAGGGCGATTGAATCCCGAGGCCCCCGGCTTCGCCCAACGATTGCAGCATGCGGTCGGCTCGGACGCGGGGCAGCGAGCCGCCGCTCCCACCATTCCGCCTGTGGGGCAGGCATCTTGCCTGCCGGTTCCAGGAGTCTCCGACTCCGAGCGGGGTCAGACGCCCCGACAATCGTCAAACCCGGACGTCAGCACTGGGCGCTTTAACACAGGGAGAGGTATGGGCACTCGCGCCGTCTTGATCGCGAATCTGGAGGGCAGAATTATCCCCGGATCGGGAAGCGATTGGGGTCGGACATTCCCGTGCCTGGACTGTATTAATTTTTGAGCATTCATCCATCAACGAGACTATGAAAACGAAATCAAGAAGCCTCCTACTCGCCGCGCTGACGCTGATTGCGGCTGCCCCTGCGCTGAAGGCGCAACTGGTCATCCCGAGCGACGGTTCGGATGGCGACCTTATTGTGGCCACAAACACGGTCATTGATCTCAGCAAAGCCGTGACGGGATCGTGGGATGCGAACAATGATGCCAATAAGGGCAAGGGCATCTACGACTCGAACAAATGGGCCGTGGTCTTTAAATACTCCTCGGTCACCATTTCCAATGGCGCGACCTTATCCTTCGCAAATCATGCGAGTCGGGCACCCGTGGTGTGGTTGGTGAAGGGGGATGTGAATGTTCTGTCCGGAAGTCTAAGCGTTGACGGTCGGGACGGGACCTTGCCTCCCTTCCTGGCTGAGCCGGGGCCCGGAGGGTTCCGTGGTGGTGCTGGTGACTTCATGCCTGGTGTCAGACTGGGGCCAGGGTTTGGGCCCGGCGGTGGCCAAGGGATTGGGTGGGATCGGAGTAGTGGGAGCTATGGCAGCGTCGGCAATAATTCCACCTCTGTGCCTTACGGAAATGCTTCCCTCCTCCCTTTGATTGGGGGTTCGGGAGGTTCTGGCGATGTGGACGGTGGTCCTGATACAAGCGCCAGTGGTGGTGGCGGCGGCGGGGCGATGTTGATTGCTGCTGGCGGGGAAGTTCAGGTTGCGGCCGGTGCGAGCATCCGAGCAAACGGCGGTTCTGGATGGGGAGGGGCAAATAGCAGACATTCCGCCGGTGGTTCCGGGGGAGGAATTCGCGTTATCTGTTCTACTCTGTCTGGAGCAGGGGTGGTTTCAGCTTCGGCTGGCGGGGGGTATAGGCCTGGCGGACTGGGAAGGATTCGCCTCGAGCGGGTCTCTAACGAGAATACCTTGCAGATCACTCCAGACCCGAGCGTGGTCACTCTTCAGGCTCTCACTGCTCCGCTGATCTGGCTTCCTGCTGATGGACCCAGTGTTCGCATCGTGTCGGTGGGTGGTCAGAACGCCCCTGCAGATCCGCGTTCTGGCTTTGGAACTCTCCAACCGGATGTGTCGATTCCGTCAGTATCTACCGCACCTGTTCTCCTCGAGACTCGCAACGTGGAGGACGCCTCCTCGGTGATTGTGAGGGTCAGCCCTCGGGCCAATGGCGCCTACTCTGAGACGAAGGCCACTGTCGACCAAGTGGTCAGCACATCTCCGCTTGTCATCCGTTGGACGGCAAACGTGCCGGTAAACGCTGGGTATTCGGCTTTGCAGGTGAAGGTGGTCCGGCCCTAGTTGTGCCGCGTCGCTCATCCACCCTGTGACGTGCGAGAAACCATGAGCTTCCTCCCTCGAAGCACCCGCCATGCCCAGGCTTTCGCGGCCTTGTTTCTGCTCTTGGGCCTGGGCCTCTCCACGAGTGCCTTGGCTCAGGGACCTCCGCTGCTTCGGGAGACGTTTTCCCGCGAGATTTCTGTTTTCGTTGGAACGGAACTGATACCTCCTGGTGCCAAGGAGATTGTCAGCCGAGAAGCCTCTCTTTTTGTGGGAACTGAGCCCGAGGGCGCGTATCACGAAATCTTTTTCGCGGGAGCTCAGTCTCCTCGTCACCACGCCAGCCGTTCCGGCCAGAATCACAGGCTTGCGCATCACGAGCAGCCCGACGGGTGAATCGGTTCTGCTGGACTGGAGCAGTTACAATGAGCTCGCTCAGGCGGATGTGGTTGGTTACCGGATCTACCTCGCAAAGAGCCCCTTTACCTCTGTGGAAGGTGTCACGCCCTTCGTCACGCTGCCAGCCTCTACCTACTCGCTCCAGCTCACGAACTTGCCCGTTTGGGAGGATCGCTACTTTGCCGTGGTTGCTGAAGATGCTCTGGGAGGTTATGAGAGGGGCGTCAACTACTCTGCCTCCTATGTCATCGCACCCGAAGTGGTTTCCCGCGAGTTCTCGATTTTTGTCGGAGGAACCACGACGCCGACTTTCGGTGAGATCTCGTCGCGTGAGATCAGCGTGTTGGCGACGACTCCTGCTCCTCCGGACCGACTCACCGAGCTGCGCATCGACTTCTCCCCCACCGGCGATCGGGCGTCCCTGGACTGGAGCGGCTACAATGAGCTCGCTCAGCAGGATGTGGTTCGCTACGACATTTACGTTTCCGATCGTGCGTTTAGATCTGTCGCCGGTGTGAGCCCCACACTAAGCGTGCCCGCAGGGGATCCTTTCCATGTGTTCACAAATCTCCCTCCCTGGAAGGACCGTTACTTTGCCGTTGTCGCGGTGGATGCCTTGGAAGGCTTTGACACGGAGGTGAATTATGCCGCCGGATACGTTCTAGCACGCGAGACAGTGTCTAGAGAATTTTCCATCTTCGTCGGGTCCACGACGGATCCGACCTACGGAGAAGTCGTCTCCCGTGAAATCTCTCTCCTGGTTCCGGATGGAACAACCCCTGTGCCGGTCACAGGCCCCGACAGCGGCTTCAAGGCGGATACATCGACCTCGGCGTTTAGCGCCATCGACCTCGACTGGTCGAGCTACAACGAGCTCGCCCAGCGGGATGTTCTCCGCTACCGCGTCTACATCGCCTCATCCTTCTTCACCAATGTGTCGGGGATGGAACCTTACGAGTTTGCCCCTGCCGGAATTCCGAAGCATACGGTCGGTCGACTGCACGGAGGTGACATCTATTACGTAGCGGCCGTGGCTGAGGATGTTCTGGGCAACTTTAACCCAGCCGTTTATTCGATCTCCGTGAAGGCCTCCATCGGCGCCCTGGGTGAGATTCGGAATCTAGTCGTGACGAGCTCCGCCGACTCCCTCCGTTTTGACTGGGCTCCGCCTCAGGAGGTGGACGCTTTCCTCAAGGAGTTCCATGTCTATTTCGGAACCGACCCTAAGCCTATCGTCATCCTTCCAGGGACCACTCGCTATGAGGCGACAGGTTTGCCCCGTGCGAAGGGGTTTCCCTTCCGCGTTTCCACCGTGGATACCTTCCGCACGGAGAGCGCCGGCATCTCTGTCCTTGCTGCGACTTGGCTGCCCAATCCAACCAATGTTACCGCCCAGAGCTTCGACCAGAGGGCGCGTCTGAGCTGGACGCACGCAGAGCCAAATGAGTTGGTGAAGCATTACGCGGTGTATCGCTCGCCAACCAGCTTCAACAGCGTTGCCGGAATGACGCCCATCCTCACCACCCGTGAGCGTCGAGTGGATGTTCCAGATTTGGTGAATGGGAAGGCAGAGTTCTTTGCGGTCACCACGGTCACTTTGGTTGGGGGTGAGGATCCTGTGGTGCGTGCGATCAGCCTTGTTCCCGAAACCGTGAGTGGCAGCTTTGCGGATCTGGCCGTGAGCAACGTGGTTGCTCCAGTCGCTGCTTTCCAAGGTCAGACGATTGAGGTGAGCTGGTCCACTCGCAATGTCGGAACTGGAGCGACTTCGGTGAGAAGCGGTGTTCCCGTCACATCGTGGGTGGATCGACTCGTGCTCTCGCCTGACCTAGTGTTCGGCGATGCGGATGATGTTCTGCTGGCGGACGTCCTTCACACCGGATCCCTCACTGTCGGCGCCGGGTATCAGGGCTTCGCGGCGGTGCGAGTGCCAACCAATCTGTTCGGCATCTACCATCTGGCGGTTTTGGTGAATGTGGATGGCTTGGTCTATGAGCATTTGGATGTCTCATCGAACCTGAGCAGAGCTTCACAACCGCTCCAGATCGCCCTGGGTTCCGTTCCAGCCATCACCCTACAGCCCACGAACATTGCGATTCATGCGTATTCGAGCGGTCAGCTCGTGGCGGGGGTGACTGGATCCCCTCTGCCCACATTGCAATGGCGAATGAACGGCATCCCGTTGGCTGGACAGACCAATGCGACCTTGTCATTCACCAATGCGCAGCCCTGGCAGGCGGGAGAGTATGAACTGGTGGCGGACAACGCCATCGGTTCGGTCTCAAGCGCCCAGGTTGTGGTGTGGGTGCTGCCAGCCCTAAATCCCCTCTGCCTGCCCGCGCCGCTGGGCCTAGTGGGATGGTGGCCGGGGGATGGGAATGCGAATGATTTGGTGGGCGGGAATCATGGCGATCTTCTCAACGGAGCGGCCTTCGCTCCCGGAGTTGTCAGTTCCGCTCTCGTTTTCGACGGCGTGAACGACTATATCAGTGTTGGCAACCCGGCCGCCCTCCGATTCAGTGGAAACCAGCCGTTCTCCGTTGAAGGTTGGCTTAAGCCAGAAGGCTTCGGCTACATCATCAGCAAGTTTAATCACCATGTTGAAGGAGAGTGGATAATAAGTGTGGGGGGAGATGGGAGAATCGGATTTCAACGGGAGATCTTCCCGTATCACTTGACGGGTAAACAGGCTTTGCCCTTTGGGCAATTCAGTCACTTTGCTGCAGTCTACGATGGTACCTGGATGCGGATTTTTGTGAATGGTCAATTTGACGTCCAAACGGACCAAATCCGGTCGAGCCGAAGCGCGAACAACACTCCTGTTCTGATTGGTGCGTTTCTTGAGAATGGGTCCCCAAGTGGCTTCTTTAGGGGAGTTATTGATGAACTTGCTATCTGGAGCCGCGCCCTCTCCTCCAACGAAATCGCCGCGATCTACGCCGCCGGCAGCGCGGGGATGTGCAAGCCTAAGGTGCCACCTTCCATCATCAGCCAACCCGCTGACCTTTCTGTATTCGCCACGGCTCCAGTCGAGATTGCTGTCCAGGCGGTAGGCGATGAGCCTCTTCGATTCCAATGGCGTTTTAACGGTGTCCCCCTGTCAGCGCAAACCAACGCATCTCTCTCGCTTGGGGCCACGCAGCCAGCCATGGCAGGACTGTACGATGTGATCGTTCGGAATCCGCTGGGATCGGTCACGAGCCGTGTCGCTAGACTGGTCGTCCGCACGGATATCTCGGACCTCGCCGCCAGGAGTCTCTCGGCTGCCTCCGCTCTTTTGGCGGGTCAACCCACGCCGATTGCTTTCTCGGTCACCAACCAGGGCTCAGGTATCGCCTCCGCCCCATGGTCGGTTGAGCTCTTCCTCGCTTCGAACCTAAGCGGCTCAGACATCCGTAGCATCGGAACATTTTCTCTGAACACCAGCCTCGCTGCCGGTGCTTCTCTGAGCCGGACTCAGCAGGTGATCGTTCCTGTCGGTTTGGTGGGAACTTGGTTTCCTGGGATTCGGATTGATCCACAGGCACAGGTCTTTGAAACCAATCGAGCCAATAACCTGCTCCTCCTTCAGCAACCTGTCGCAATCACCGCCCCCGATCTCCAGATCGTGTCCGTAGACGCTGCCCCTGACGCTCTGTTTGGGTCGGACTTCCAAGTGCGTTGGGTGGTTCGCAACAGCGGCAACGGTTCCACCTATGTGTCCTGGCGGGACGACATTCTGCTCTCCCGGTCGAGCACCCCTGGTGCGGATTCACTGCGACTGCATGTCTTCCCTCAGGAACGGACCCTCGCTCCCGGCGAAAGCTACACCAATCGTACGCTGGTCAGGCTGCCGCTTCAATCCGACTACGTTCCCGGAACCTATTTCATGGCCGTGCGGGTGGATGCTGCGGGCGCTCAGTCCGAGGCCGATGAATCCAACAACACTGCTTCGCGCGGCGTTCAGCTCAACTTTCCGCCACGCCCTGACCTGACACCCCGCTTCGTATCCGTCTCAACCAATGTGTTGCCGAGCGAGGCGGTCACATGGATTTGGAGCGTGACCAATCGCGGCCCAGCCGCCACACGCTCGGGTTGGACGGATTCACTTTATCTCTCCAACAGCAGCTCCGGACTCCAGTTGCTAGCCTCGCTGACGCAAACCACCCCGCTCTCAGCCGGGGCTTCGATTGTCTTGACCCAGCAGGCAGTGATTCCCATCTCAGGACCCTCAGGAGATTTAACCGCCTGGGTTCGCAGCGATTCAGGTGAGGAGGTGCTTGAGGAGGATGAATCGAATAACATCGCAGCCTCCATCCTCACAACCCGCGTGCCCTCCGCCCTCAGCCTGAGCTTATCAGCTCACGAGATCCCTGAGGACGCACCATCGGAGATTCTGGCGGTGGTGACTCGGAATGGCAGCCGTTCGGGGAGTCTTTCCTTGCGATTCCGGATCAGCAATACGAACGAGGTTCAAATGGCGAGTGGACTGACACCTATCGCCACCGGCGTTGAGGGTTTCGCGGATTACCTTCTGACAATTCCATCAGGGCAGCCCTCGATTGTTGTTCGATTGCGAGCCATTCAGGA
>CAMAVD010000188.1 GCA_945861575.1 Akkermansia muciniphila | reverse complement strand
GTGGATTTCGTGCGCTGTAGTCCTCTCATCGGCCCGAGAATCCCTGTACATGGGTTGATGGTCGATATCCAGACAGGCCGGCTGGACTGGCTTGTAAACGGCTATCAAACGGTCGAGAGAAGAACAACAAACGGCACCCCTCCGGCCCTGCCAGCCACAAGGACCAGTGCCGGCTTGCAGTTCCCGGCTTTTAATCTGGGTGAGATGACCTTTCCTGAAGGCTATATCGGTGGCGGTCCTCCTAGCGGGTCAGAGTGACAGATCCAGAAAAGTCCCACTTATCGGGATCGTCTGCACCAACTAGGCTCAGCCTGATTCCACTCTAGGGTCGAGTTCTGAGGCTTAACGGAGGAGGTAGCGCCGATAGTCGCCTGCCTCGATGCAAGGCAGGCCAGCGGTCTCCAAGCAATACAGGTAGACCCAAGACTCGATAACCTTCTCGGTGGCGAAGAGCGCCACGGGCATCCTGACACGCTCATACTCGCAACCCGTGGAACCGGATGGACCGCAGCCTTCGTATCGATCCAGTCGCGCAAGAGTCGGCATCGGATCCAAGAGCTGATACAACTCCCCCCTCACGCGGTGCGACCTGTCAGGCGAGGCCACCGCCCCCGGATACGAGCCAAGAAAAAACAGGCGCGCCTGAATCCATCCCTCTCCCTGAAACTCCGAGGGGGACAGCAAGTTCCCCATCCCCTGAGGAATGGAATGCATGAGGGATCCATACACGAAGAGGAGTGGGGTGTCGCTCACCAGAAGTGCCAGGCCCCCTTCCAGACCACCCAGCAGCCCAAGAGACAGTTGGTGACCCCATGAGCCGCCATCGCCTCCCCCAGATGACCGCAGCGGAGCACCAGGGCCTGATAGGCCAAACCGCAGAGAATCCCCGCCAGCCACTGATCGGGATGCATCAGGCCAAAGATGACGGAGGTGAGGATGAATGCTTTGGCGGAAAACCTAGACAGGGGCTGGTTCTCAAAATCGGGCCGGGCGATGCTGCGATACATTAGGGACCGATACAGCGCCTCCTCAATAGGTGGAACCACATAGGCGGTGCCGAGAATCCTCACGACCACGACAAACCAAGCGATCAGGGATCCATCCCCGAATTGCGCGAAAGGATTCCAGGTGGGCTGCGGCGAGGAGGGGAACCAGCGAGCGGTAAGCTGACTCAACGTTGGGTAGTGTCCATCGAGCCCGACCCACAGCCCGAAGATCGCTACGCCGGTAAGGAGGGAGGCTCCATTCAAGGTCCACCGCATTTCCTTGATAGCGGAACGCATCCAAAAGAAGAGCCCCAGCCCCAAGAAGGTCTTGAGGACGTAGACCCAGTAGGCGGAGGAGGCCCCCAACTTTCCCTGGACGGCCGTGAGGAGGACGAAAACCAGGAACGGAAACGCACGAACACCCGGTGGCGAATTCTTGATCTGGACCAGCACAACCCATCCATATCAAAGCCTCCCATCTAGAAGCACGCGAATTTTCACGAATTTCGCCTTGCCTTTCCTCGAGCCACCTACCAATGTTTACCTCTATTAATGCCCTGCATTCAGGGCTTGATTGATTACCAGACAGCGCATGGCAATACTCCAACCGACGAGGGCCTCTTGAGTCGCCCTTTTCCTTCTCGCCCCCACCTCAGTGGTCCTCAGATACGTGTCAACGGCAAGATCCGCGCCCGTGAAGTACGTGTTATAGGCCCGGACGCTCAGCAATTGGGGGTGATCCCTCTGGCAGACGCACTGAATCTAGCACGCCAGCATGGGGTGGACCTGGTCGAGATCGCGCCGAACGCGACCCCTCCGGTCTGCCGCCTGGTGGACTTCGGCAAATACCGCTACGAGCAGGCGAAGCGGGAGAAGGATTCAAGGAAGCACCAGCATGCCAACAAGGTGAAGGAAGTGCAGCTACGCCCCTCGATTGACCCGCATGATTTCGCGGTCAAGCGCGACCATGCTATTGATTTCCTCTGTGACGAGATGAAGGTGAAGATCTCGCTGCGGTTCCGCGGCCGAGAAATGGCCCACAAGGAATACGGATTCCAGCAGGTCCAAAAACTGATCACCGAATTGGCCCCTTACGGGCATCCCGATCAACCTCCCAAGCTGATCGGCAAGGGAATCACGACAATGCTCACCCCCCTGCCTCGCAACCAGCGGGCAAAACATCCCAAAGGGAAGGCACAGTCGGACCCCAACGCCCCTGACTCGGCTGAGGACGCCGAGAAGGACCCGGAGCACGATTCGACTCCACCGAAGCGAGTCAAGGGACCAAAGGCACCCAAGCCCGCCTCTTCGGAGAATCCGACCCCAGATTCAGGCTTCAGTAACTCTGCTTTTTCAGACCTAGAGACACCGCCGACGGATTCAGGTCAGAACCCGTAACGGAGCGTCTTCAACACGTCTGCCGCACCACCCTCGAGCTCAACGCCCTATTTCGGGAGGCGCGTGACTTTAAGGTCATCGAACTGGATCGGCAGTTCTGAGAAGGGTTTACCCCAAACCGAGGCCCTACCCGCCGAGGGTTCCTCCTGGGCATTATGCTTCACGAGCCAAGACTCAGGCTCGGGGGCTCCCTCCTTCCAGGCCTTGCCGAGTATCTGCCATGCTCCACCTTTGCCTGCCAACACCTGCAGACGGAACTGGGTCCAGTTACCCGACTCCCATGCGTAGGGAACCGAGACCAAAAGCTCATCCCCTTTGTAGAGTTCAAGGGCCTTCTTGGCCGGAGTAACCTGCAACCGAAACGGGACCGCCCCATTCAGGCCAACTCCAAGCACAGGGAAGCGTCGCCCCTTGGCAGTTCCGAGAATTCGCGCCTCAACCATTAATCCCTCCTTCGCGGTCGGACCAAAGAGAAGACCAAAGGTATCGAGCGGCGCGCCAGGAAGCTCCAACACACGGTTCCCAGCGTTCTGCACCACGGCGAAGGCCCCATCGAGAATCAAAAACTCATCCGGCACTTTTCCTACCTCCACAGCCTCGAAGCTCTGCTGGTAGGCTAGGTCCTCGGCAAAGGCGCCCGGCACCATCATCGCCACAACCACAATGCCCATGCGGGCTATCAATGAATTCATATCCGAGGCCTACGACGCACACATTCGGTGATTTGTTCAACCATATGAGCAGGCCCTCAAACTTAGAATGTCTTTCTCCAAGGTGCCCACCTGGGCTCTTTCTTGGTTCCAGGACTTTCTGATCGTCGGCCTGTTACCTCTTTCGATCGGAAGGACGAATCACAGTCGGCGCAGCGTTGGTCCGGACAACCCGTCCCTTGAACGCCGAGCGCAGAAGCCAGTGCTTCTTAAGCCCTTGTATCAAATCGTCCGTATGGATAATGAGTTGTGAAACCTCGCTCACAACATTGGTATTGCGATCCACCTGAGACCGAAGGTTGCCGGTGATCTGGGCGAGTTGATCCAAAGTGACATCCAGACTGGTGGCCAACTCCGTCAGTCGGGCATTCGCATTGGTAAGCGTCCCCTGCGCAGCGCTGAGCGTCTGATTGGCCGTGACGGTGGCCTCCAGGAGTCGGGCGTTGAGATTGGTGGGGATCAGCCAGTCGCCGAGGGATCCCTTCGGATCTTTCAGATGCGAACTGATCAACGCAATGTTCGTCACCACGGGCTGGACATCATCCATCAGGCGGTTCAGCCGTTCGGTAGCGTCGGCTGTATTCGCCAGCACTCGTGTCAGATAGTTCGTAAGAGCCAGGATATGGGGCAGCGCGTCCTTGGCTTGCTGGACGATCGAGTCCATCTGAGCCGAAAGCTCTGGAGGTTCCTCGGCGGGCAGCCAGAAGAAGGTCCCGCTGTTCTTCGGATCGAAGGGCTTGTAGGTGGTGGTCTTTGAGTCAAAGACTTCCAGAATCTCTTTGCCGTCCTTGATCGCGTAGGTTGCATATGTCTTCCCATGCTTCCCCGAAAAGTCACCCTTGTTAAGCTCCAGGTAGCGACTCCCTAGCAAACCCGCAGACTTCACGCTGACCGTCGAGTCGCTCCAGATATAACCCACATTGTCACCGATAACCACGAACTCTACGTAGACATTGTAGGGAGAACCGACCTTCTCCGGCAGCACCTTGATAATCTCGCCGGCATCAAAGCCCATCATTTTGACCTTGTCCCCCACCTGGATCCCGCTTCCGCTGCGCAGATAGGTGAAGTAGGGGGCCTTGAGCAGAAACCAGCCTCGACGCTCCGCAGTTTGACGCAGGTAATAAACGAGGCCGCCAATCATCAAGACGGTGGCGAAGAGAATGAAGATCCCAACGATCCGCTCTACCCGGTTGAGGCGGGTTCTCAGTTGTGGTGTCAGGTCTTGTACAGGCATGGCTTCAGCTCTCTCTCCGACGGGCGCATGGAGCCCGGTTCAAACCCGCCCGTCAAGACCAGCTTTTGCCTCGCTTAGATCCAACATCCTTCTTTCCTCCAGGAATAGAGCTTCCGTATGCTCGCCGCATGCTTTTCAACCACGTTGCCCTGATGGGTGTAGGGCTGCTGGGCGGGTCCCTGGGATTGTCCCTGCAGCGGCAGTCGCTCGCGCGCCGGGTGACGGCCTACGTCCGGCGTTCGACCAGTGTCAGCGAGGCCCTCAGCCTGAAGGTGTCGCATCACGCCACCACGGATCTGGGAGAAGCGGTTCGCGATTCGGACCTCGTGATCCTCTGCACCCCCATCGCCCAGATGAAGGGACTGTCCGAATCTCTACTCCCACACCTGCGCCCCGGCACGCTGGTCACCGACGTTGGAAGTGTAAAAGCCTCCCTGGTGGCCGACCTGGAACCCCTTTTCCAATCACAGGGCTGCACCTTCGTAGGCAGCCATCCCATGGCAGGCGGCGAGAAGATTGGCATGGCTCACGCCCGGGCGGATCTCTTCCAGAACGCGGTCTGCGTCGTGACACCTACGAAGCTCACCTCCCCGAAAAGCCTCAGCGTAGTACGTCAGCTTTGGGAGGGTTTAGGGAGCTCTTTGCTGGAGATGTCGCCCGAGGCTCATGACCAGCTCGTGGGACGATCGAGCCATTTGCCTCATGTGCTGGCCGCCGAGTTGGCTTCCTATGTACTGAACCCCTGTCATCCAGCGGAGCAACCCCAGCTCTGTGCGGGCGGCTTCCGGGACACCACTCGAATTGCCTCGGGATCTCCTGAGATGTGGCGGGATATCTGCCTGGCCAACGCCAGGAACCTTAGCAGCGATCTGGGAAGCTTTATCCAATCACTCCAAGAGTTTCAGGGAATCCTGAACGCCGGTGACGGCCCTGCGGTGGAAGACTTTTTCCGAAAAGCAAAGGGCCTTCGCGACTCTTGGCAGCAGGGACGGAACAACCCTTCCGACGAGTGATCGAACGCGCCACTGTCTTTCGGCTTTCTCACCGCAGGTCCACTGAAGCATACTGTCCCCGTGCCGTTGCCAGACCTCATCGAGATCGTGCCGCTCAAAGCGCCCGTTCAAGCGACCCTCGTCGCACCGGGCTCGAAGAGCCTCACCAATCGCGCGCTCATCCTTGCCGCCCTTAGTGAGGGGGAGACCATCCTCCGTGGGGCCCTGTGGAGCGAGGATACCCAGGTAATGGTGGAATGCCTTCAAACGCTCGGCTTCATGGTTCAAGTCGAACAGGATCCCACCGAGCCAGCCAATCGTCTCCTCACCGTTTACGGCCAAGGTGGGGTCGTTCCGAGGGGCGGGACGGAGAGCACTCCCTTGGACCTCTATGTGGGGAATGCCGGCACGGCGGCACGCTTTCTGACCGCCATGCTCTGCCTGGGCACCGGTATTTATCGGCTTCATGGCGTCCCAAGGATGCACGAGCGTCCCCAGGCAGCCCTGCTCGCTGCGCTACGCCAACTCGGCTATCGGATCGACTCGGACAACGACCGGCTTCCAGCCCTCATCCACGGAGGCGGGCCGCGCCCGGGAGCCTGCCGGGTGAGTGTGTCCGAGAGCTCACAATTCGCTTCCGCTCTGCTGCTGGCAGGTCGACTAGGACGCTGGCACATCACCCTGGACGGTGCCAACGAGGACGAACTCCCCTACGTCACCATGACGGAGGAACTGGTAAAAGCCTTCCCGCTCCGAGGGGGAAGCTTCCAAATCGAGCCCGACGCTTCAAGCGGCAGCTATTTCTGGGGGGCGGACTACCTGCTCAAGGATACCCTGCCGAGCGCCTCCAGGGTCCAGGTGGCCCACTGGCCCACCTCGGGATGGCAGATTGACGCTGAATTTCCCAAATTCCTCCCGCTGCCGGCCACCGTCTCACGCCAGCGAGACCTGGGCGACAGCATCATGACCGCAGTTGTTATGGCCCCATTCCATCTGCGCCCGACTATTTTCACCGAACTGGGGCGCCTCCGAGTTCAAGAATGTGAGCGGGTGGCAGCTCTCCGGACCGAACTGACGCGGTGCGGGGCTAGGGTCGATGAGGAAGGCGACAGTCTAACCGTTTATCCCGGTTCGCTGCATGGAGCCGAGATCGAAACCTATCAAGATCACCGGATCGCGATGTGTTTTGCGATTCTGGGGTTGAAAGTCCCCGGAGTGAGACTCAAGAATCCCTCTTGCGTGAAGAAGACCTTTCCCAACTTTTTTCAGAAACTGGCGGCACCTGCCCCACACGGTCTCGGCGTCGAGATCCGCGAGGGAACAAGCGACCGACGTCTGGAACTGTCTGAGCTGTCCGCAGAATGAAGGCTGCATCACCCCCCCCCCGTAAGACCATGCCCATCGTCATTGCGATTGACGGCACCAGTGCCAGCGGAAAAAGCACCACGGCTCGCCGTGTGGCCAAACATTTCGGCTACACCTACATCGACACCGGAGCCATGTACCGAACTCTGGCCTGGCATTGCCTCGTGCGGCAGACGGATCCACACGATGAGAAAGCGGTGACAGCCGTCTGCCGCAAATGGAAGTCCTCCCTGGTCAATGTGGACCATCAAGTGCGGATGCTCGTGGAAGGCTATTATCCCGAAAAGGAGATCCGCACTTCGGAAGCCAGCGCCGCCGTGGCCATCATCGCGGCCAACACAAAAGTGCGCGACTGGATGAAGACCCTTCAACAGTCCTGCCTTCAGTTTGGCGACCTAGTGATGGAGGGGCGGGACATCGGCACCGCCATTTTCCCCGACACGGACTTCAAATTTTACCTCGACGCCCCTCTGGCCGAACGAAGCAAGAGGCGTTGGGCAGACGGGGTACAGGAGGATCTGGCCAAGCGTGACCACTCCGACAGCCAGCGAGCTTCCAATCCCTTGATGATCGCGTTGGGAGCCATGGTGATCAACAACGCCGGACTGACCATCGAGCAGACCAGCCAACTGATCATTGATGAGGTGCATCGCCGCTTAGAGGCACGTCGCTACTGAAACCCACCCCATGAAGCTCGACCCGCGGCGTACCACCTGGGTGTATGAGATTGTTTGGTGGAGCTCCAACCTGATCTTCAGAATCTTCTTCCGCTGTCGCTACTTTCACACCGAGAGGGTTCCCGCCACCGGGCCGGTCATCCTCGCCTCCAACCACGCGAGTTACATGGACCCGCCTCTGGTGGGGAGCGGCATTCGCCGTCCGGTCAACTACCTGGCGCGCGACACCCTGTTCCGCTACCAGCTGTTCAACTTTTTTATGAAGCGGCTCCACTGCGTCCCCGTGGATCGCGAAGGAGCGGGTGCAGCGGGCTTGAAGGGCATCTTTGATCGGCTGTCCGTCGGGGGGGTCATCCTTCTGTTCCCCGAAGGCACTCGCACCGCAGATGGTAAACTACTCCCTGCTCGCGCAGGTGTTGGACTCACTGTCATCAAGTCAGATGCCCCAGTGATCCCCATCCGAATCTTCGGCACGTTTGAGGCTTACAACCGCCATTCATGGCTTCCTCGGCCTCATCGCATCGCCATCAAATACGGCAAACCGCTCGACATCTCCGATCTCAGGGAGGAGGTAAAAACCTGCTCCAAACCGAGGGTGAAGCAAATTTATCAAGAGGTGGCGAACCGCCTTATGCGGGAGATTGCCGCCATGAAACCAGAGCATGACGCGCCCTAAATCCACGCGTGCCGGTGTCCGAACAAGATCACCGCACCTTGGCTATCAATTTTCAGACTAGACACAACGTGTCTTTTCACGAACCGTTCACTCACATACCTCACGCCCCATGGCCAACGCGTCCAATCCGGAACGGTCTGCTCTCGACTTCATGCTGGAACGCCTGATCTGGCTCCTGGCTTTCGCTGCCATCGCGGTGGGCCCCCTGGCCACCGGGCTGGTCCGGCCCCAAGACTTCGCCTACGTGGTCTGGCTCACCTTGGGCGCGACCGGCGTCTGGGCCTTGCGCATCGTGTGCTGCCAGGAACACCGGGTGTTTTGGCCACCCATCAGCTTTGGTGTGACCGCCTTCATGGCCTATGCCGCTTGGTGCTACAGCGAAGCACCGGTGGAGTATGTGGCCCGACAGGAACTGCTCCGCGTCCTGGTCTACGGCGCCCTATTCCTGGTCTTTGTCGCGAATCTACATCGCCAGGAGGCCGGACAACTGGTCGCGTTTGGACTGATCTTCATCGCCATGGGCATCAGCCTCTACGCGCTCTATCAATTCCTGACAAAATCGGAAATGGTCTGGTGGTTCACCCGTCCCGCTGGCTACTACGGACGGGCCTCTGGAACCTACATCAATCCCAACCATCTCGCCGGATTTCTCGAGATGGTCCTCCCCATGGGCATCGCTCTCACCCTGGCTGGACGCTACAGCATGCTCATGAAGGTGCTCCTGGGCTACGCGACACTCGTCATCCTTGCTGGACTGGTGCTAACGATCTCACGGGGGGGGTGGATCGCCGCGACCATCGGCTGTGGTTTCCTCTTCGTCTTTTGGTTGCTGCAGACGCGGGAATACTGGCTGCCAACGCTGTCAGTTGGGCTCGGCCTAGCGGTCGCAGCCGGAGTGGCGTTCTCCTTCGCTCGGCAGGCAGATGTCCGTCAGAATCGACTGTCCGAGGTTCGTGTCTTTAACGATGTGCGCTACCTGGTCTGGCCTGCGGCCATCTCCATCTGGAAAGAACATCCCTGGACGGGCGGCGGACCGGCACACTTTGACCTCCGTTTTCCCAAGTATCGCGCGGCGTCCGATCAACTCTCGGGTCGCCCGGAACGGACACACAATGACTATCTGAACACTCTGGCGGATTGGGGAGTCATCGGCCTCGGGCTGATCGCTACCTGCTTGACCGCTCTCGCTTGGGGTTTCGTGAAGGGCTGGCGCTATCTCCAGCGAAGCTCAACGGATCTGAAGGGCAGCAAGCTGAGCAATCGAGCCGCCGTGGTCCTGGGTGCCGCCTCGGGACTGGTCGCCATCTCGATCCATTCCCTGTGCGATTTTAACATGCATATCCCGGCGAACGCGCTCGTGGCCGTTAGCCTCATGGGCCTCGTGAGCGGCTCCCTCCGATACGCCACCGACCGATACTGGGTCCGAAGCACACTCCTCTCCCGTGGAGTGATTACCCTCCTCCTGCTCGCTTGGTGCATCTACATCACGCCCCAAGCGATTCGGCTCACTCACGAATCCAGAGAGCTCGCCAAAGTAGCTGCCATCAAGGTCGCTGACCAACCGAGGCTCAATCACCTCATCAAAGCCTTTGAGATCGAAAATCGCAACGCGAAGACAGCCTTTGAGATCGGCGATCACTACTGGAGAACAAGCTCCGAAGGAGTCAGCGACTACCAGGCACTGGCCAAGGAAGCGATCGCCTGGTTTGAGACGGCTTCCAGGCTGAACCCCTTGGATCCAACGGCCTTAATCCGACACGGGATGTGCCTCGACTGGCTGGACAAACCCAACGATGCCCGGCCGCTCTTTGAAAGGGCGTTGGAGTTGGATCCCAATGGATTCAACACCGTCGCCCACATGGGATGGCATCTGTTCCAAATCGGCCAGTATGCCGAGGCCCGCAAATGGTTTGAGAAATCCCAATCGCTCTACGCCACCAAGAATCCCATGGCGAAGCTGTACCTCGACCGAATCGATCAGAAACTCTC
>CAMAVD010000187.1 GCA_945861575.1 Akkermansia muciniphila | reverse complement strand
GGAGGTAGTCATGGGAAGCAGCATCCTTTCAAGATGATCACCCGTGAGCCCACTCACCCCATCATGGCGGGTTTGCCTGCCGAATGGATGCATGCCAAGGATGAGCTCTATGACCGGCTTCGCGGCCCCGCCTTACGTGTCACCGTGCTGGCGACCGCCTTCGCTGACAAGGCTCAGAATGGCACTGGCCGCCATGAACCACTCCTGATGGCTGTGACCTACGGCAAGGGCAGGGTTTTCCACACTGCGCTTGGCCACAACAATGGGCCCGATCTCACCTCCCAGAAATGTGTCGGGTTCATCGTTACGCTCCAAAGAGGCACCGAGTGGGCGGCCACCGGACAGGTCACTTTGCCAGTCCCTGCAGACTTTCCTACCTCTGATACCGTCCGCAGCCGTTAGCAGGCGGAGAGTTTCTCTTTGTGATCCAGGCAGTTTCGGATGGTTTGGGCCAATGTTTCGGGTAGGTAGGGTTTCTGTAGAAAGTTGATTCCCTCACGGAAGTTGAAGTCGGCGGCGACCACGTCAACGCTGTACCCGCTGGTATAGACTACGCGGAGGGTCGGCTTCTCCGCCATGAGCCGCTGGGAAAGCTCCCGGCCAGTCAACCCCTCGGGCATCATCATGTCGGTGAAGAGTAGGTCAATCCCCTCTTTGTGTTCATGCCAAACCCGCAGCGCTTCGTTGCCGGTGGAGGCTTCTAGAACCTGGTAGCCGTAGCTCTGAAGGATTTCCTTCACGAGGTCGCGGAGTCCTGATTCGTCTTCGACCACCAGGATGGTCTCCTGCCCACCCAACGCCTGGGTGGGCTCCATCAAGGGCTCTTCGGGGCTTCCCATCTGGGCGCTGACTGGAAGGTAAACCCGGAAGGTTGTGCCCAAGTCGATCTCACTGCTCACTTCCACCCAGCCTTCATGCTGCTTGGCAATGCCGTAGACGGTGGCTAGGCCGAGCCCGGTACCTTTGCCGACTTCCTTGGTGGTGAAGAAGGGCTCAAAGATATGGCTCAGCGTCTCGCGGGACATCCCATAGCCTGTGTCTGTGACCGAGAGGCAGAGGTGAACGCCCGGCTGCGCTTCGGGGTGTCGAGCCACGTAGCTTTGGTCAATCTCCACGGTCGATGTAGTCAGGGTGATTGTCCCCCCTCGTGGCATGGCGTCTCGAGCGTTCGCGGTGAGGTTGACAAGGATTTGCTCCATCATGCCTGGATCGGCGTTGATGATGGGCAGCTGCCTGGCTCGATCAAATTGCAGCGTCACCTGATCTCCGACCAGTGCCCGCAGCATCTTGGTGATGTTCTGTATGATATCGTTCAGGTTTAGGAGCTGAGGCTGCATCGCTTGCTTGCGACTGAACATCAGCAGCTGGCGGGTAAGATTGGCGGCGCGATCAGCGGCCAGCGAGATTTGTCTCATCGATTCCTGCACCCGGGTGTCTACGCCCTTGCCGCTGAGGAGCAATTGCGCGTGTCCCTGGATGATGGTGAGGATGTTGTTGAAGTCGTGGGCCACACCCGCGGCGAGCTGGCCGACGCTTTCCATCTTTTGGGACTGTCGTAGCTGCGCTTCAAGATTCAGTCGGTCTGTCACGTCTTCGGACCAGCAGTAAACGACCTGATGAGAAACGATGGGTGCGAATGACCAAGTGAGAGTGTGTCGCGCCAGATTGGTGTCCATCCGGATCTTGCTCTGACCGGTGGAGAGACACATCTTGACGATAGTGACGATGTTGAGAGGAAGGATCTCCCTAGGCTGGGACTTGCCCAGAGTGCGCGTCAGGGCAACGACAGCGTCGTTGAAGTAGATCAGGCTTCCGTCGGCGGCGAACGCCCAGACGGGTTGAGGATTGAACCTGGGAAAAGCGGCGAGGCGCTCAATTTCGACCTCGGCGCGCTTCCGATCGCTGATGTCGCGCGAGACGAGAAGAGCCCGTTGTGGCTTCCCACGGTCGTCGAAAATCCAGCTGCCCGTGGTTTCAAAGCTCTGCCAACGATGGGTAGTCTGCAGCTTCCATCGTATCTCGACATTGCAACCTTCGCGGAAGAATAGAGCCTCCTCAAAGGTGCGCTTGAGTAGCCTGGCATCGGTCGGGTGCACCCAATCCTCAAAACTCTTTCCCAGCATGAACTCTGGGTCCTGACCCAAAACCCGCTGGTGGGAGGGGCTGGTGTAGAGGAAGTTATGGTCTAGATCCAGCAACGCGATGAGATCACGTGTGTTTTCTGTGATCAGACGGTATTGCTCCTCACGACGGCGAAATGCCGCTTCGGCCAGGAGTTTCTCACTCTCCACCCTCCGTTTGGCCAGGGCGTTCGTCACCGCTCCGGGCAGGCGCTTGAGACTGGCCTTCAGGATATAGTCCTCGGCCCCCCGCTTCATACATTCGACCGCTACCTCTTCGGAATGATGGCCCGTCACCAAGATCAGAGGGATGTCTTGCTGCTCGGTTTGCAGCAGTGCAAGGGCATCAAGGACATTGAATTGCGGCAAGGAGTAGTCCGCGAGGATCAAGTCTGGCTTGAATTGGTGGATCTCCTGAATGAATTGAGCGCGGCTGGAAGCGCGGCGCGACTCAAATGGAATGCGCGCCCGACGGATTTCCTTCTCAATCAGTTCTGCGTCGAGGTCGACGTCTTCGACAATGAGGATTCGGTCAGTCCGCTGCTGCATAGGCCAACAAGGTTGGGCACGACTTACCGCTTCTGAGTTAGGGCTCGGACTCTGGCCATCCGAGTTTCGATATGTGTGGATCCTAGAACGAATCCAGCCGAGTTCAAGCCCTCGATTGGGTCTCCTCCAGATCCGGCAGGCGGATTTTGAATCCGAGCAGGCCGGCATCCAAAAAACCCGAGAACCTAACACGAGCCCTGGCGGGCACCCTGCAGAACGATATTCTAAGTCCGACGGCCTGCTAGCCGGCGTTCGATCGCAGGATCTCGTGAAGAATTCGTGCAGGCTTGTTATCCGTTAGTCTTTGCTCAAGCCCGTTGTGATGATAGATGAGCGTCTGATGATCCAAGCCGAAGAGATGCAGGAGCGTGGCCTGGTAGTCGAGGGGGCTCACAGGGTTCACGACCGCTCGGTGGCCGAACTCATCGGTCGCCCCGTAGGTCATTCCGCCCTGGATGCCACCGCCGGCAAGCCAACAGGTAAACCCTTGTCCGTTGTGATCACGTCCTGCCTTTTCGGCCGCGCCATGGTTTTCCGTGACGGGCAATCGACCGATTTCCCCGCCCCAGTGGACCAGGGTGGTGTCGAGAAGACCCCTGGCCTTGAGGTCTTTCACCAGAGCTGCGGCGGGCCGGTCTGTTTTGCGGCAGCAGTCGGGGAGAGAGCGGGAGATGCTCTCGTGATTGTCCCAGATCTGACCGTTGATGAAGATCTGAACGAAGCGCACGCCCCGCTCCACAAGACGCCGGGCGATCAGGCAGCGTGTACCGTACTCTCGGGTAGCGGGTTCGTTGAGCCCATACAGAGTTCGCGTTGCTTCGCTCTCGCTGGAGAGATCAAGGGCCTCTCGAGCCGAGGTCTGCATGGCGGCTGCCAGTTCGTAGCTTGCGATGCGGGCCTCCAGGTCCGCCTCTCCTGGATGCCTCAGGAGATGTTCCTGATTGAGGCGGTGGAGGAAGGCTAGATTCTCTCGCTGCATCGTACCCTTCAGCTCGGGAGGGGGGTCGAGGTTCAGTATGCGGGGCTCAGTTGGTCGGATCACCGTGCCTTGGAATAGTGGAGACATCCACCCATTGGACCAGTTTCGCACACCATCCACCGGATGCCCGCCCGGATCGGTGAGCACGACGTAGGCGGGGAGGTTTCGGTTTTCCGACCCGAGCCCATAGGTCAGCCAGGAGCCTAAATGGGGGCGGCCGGGCTGGGCCTTTCCGGTGTGCATGTACCAGATCGATGGCTCATGACCGTTGATGTCTGTGTGCATGCTCCGGATGACGCAGGCGTCGTCCACGATCTCAGAGAAGCAGGGCAGGAGTTCGCTGACTTCCGTTCCGCTCTGTCCGTGACGACGGAATTTCCAGGGACTGCCCATGAGTTTCTTGCTGGCTCGGTTGATGAAGCTAAAGGTGACCTCCCCGGGGTAGTCTCCCCCGCTGAGTCGTGTGAGCTCGGGTTTCGGGTCCAACAGGTCCACGTGACTGGGGCCGCCGTGCATGAAGAGCGAAATCATGGCGCGTGCCCGTGCAGGAACCGGGCTCGCTTTCGGCTTTAAGTCGAGGCTGCGGGGACCTCGCGGCACGGCACTAGGCGTGGCGAGCATCTGCTCCTCGGCAAGCAACCAGGCAAGGGCAGTGCCTCCGACACCCATGGCGTTGCGAGCTAGAAACGCCCGGCGGGAGAACGCGGCTGAAAATGGGGAAGAGCGTTGGCTGGGGTTATTCGACATAGAGGAATTCGTTGGAACTGAAAAGCGCCTGGCAGAGGCTGCGGAGCGCATGCTCCTCAGGTGTGGCCGCAGGGGAGTCGGTCGGATCGGACTTGGTTTCCGTCGATCCAGATGGGGCAGGGGACTTTTGGAGTTCGCGTGTCCGCGCCCGGAGAAAGGCCTCAGCCTCCTCCCGCTCTCGTTCGCCTGGCATTCTGGAGAAAGCGAGCAGCCAGGCGCGTTCCACTTGCCGACGTGGTTCCGGGCCCGTCTCCCGAAATAGGCGGCGTGCAAATCGCTCGGACTGATCCAAGATGAAGAGGCTGTTCATCAACATCAGAGATTGGGGCGCTGAGGTGGAAGGGGTGCGACGTTCACAATTCAATTCCATCGCGGGGGCGTCGAAAGTGTTTAGCAGCGCCAGGGGTTGGCTCCGGCGCACTTGGATGTAGAGGCTCCGTCGGAACTCCTCCCCCTGAAGAGAGACAACCACAGGCATCTTGTTGTCGCCGCTAGTCTTGTCGACACCCACGACGATTTGCCCTGCAAGATCTGGGCGAACAGGAACAGGTGGACCGTACATTTTCGGGTTCAGTGCACCACTTACCGAGAGGATCGAATCTCGAACAATCTCCGCGTCGAGGCGCTGGAGCGGCTTCCGCGCGTAGAGGTTTTGATGCGAGTTGAGTGCCTTTGCTCCGTTCGAGCGATGGGCGCTCTGCGGATGCGTTTTACCGGCAGTGCTGGGCAGGGACGAGGCTTGTCGGAACGCCGTGGACCTGAGGATGTGCTTGTGGAGTTTTTTCACACTCCAGCCCTCCGCCATGAATTCACTCGCGAGCCAGTCCAACAGCTCCGGATGGCTCGGCTTTTCACCCATGGCCCCAAAATCCGCTGGGGTGCCTACCAGCCCTCGACCGAAGTGATGCATCCATACGCGGTTGACGATCACCCTGGCCAGCAGCGGATTATTCGTCCGTGTGAGCCAGTTTGCGAACGCCAGTCGACGGCCGCTTGATTCGAGGTCCTTGGTCTTGGAGGGGAGGGGTGCGGGTTGGCCCTCAGGGCCGAGGATCGAAAGAGTGCCTGGGGCGATGGCTTGCTGGGGCTGCTGAGGGTCGCCGCGATGGAACAGGTAGGTGACGGGAACTGGCCCGGCGGGTTCGGTCAGGCTGCTGATAAAATCCTCTGGGGGCTTGCGACTCCGAACCGCCACGATTTTTCCATCCAGAACCTTCAGCTCCTCCGCTGCTCTCGCATCGTATTGGTAAAGGTTCCCCGGATTGATGTTCACGCTAGGATTTTCTGCGAGGAGGCGCTGCTGCTCTGGCGTGCGCTTGTCCACTGGGCTCTCATAGGCCTCTCGAAGTTTGGGACGCAGCGCGACGGCGAACTTCTCGAGTTCTTTTGTGAAGGCGGTTTCGATAAACTGTTTCTGTTTCCCCGCATGCTCGGTGGCGATCTTTTGCGCCTCCGCCTCGATGCTGGCTGCCTTGGTGTGTTCGGCATCGCTTTGGAGTGAAATCTGGCGTTCCCGAGGGGTCTTCCATTCTTTCCAGTTGTAGGCAGGCTCAAAGACGGCGCGGAGGCGATAATAGTCGGCCTGAGGGATGGGATCATAGCGGTGGTCGTGGCACTGTGCGCAGCCGACCGTCAGCCCCATCAGCGAGCTGGTAACGATTTTCAGGGTGTCCGCCAGCACTTGGTTCCTCGCGGTGTTCTGGTCGGAGGCCGCGGCCGTTCCGTCAGGCCCCATTCGAAGAAAGCCGGTGGCGATGAGTTTCTCCAGATCGACAGATGCCAGGTTCTTATAGGGTGGACGAATTAACTCATCCCCGGCGAGCTGCTCCGTGACGAACTGGTCGAACGGCTTGTCGGCGTTAAACGACCGGATGACGTAATCTCGGAATTTGTAGGCGTAGTCGCGCGGTACGTCTTCGGGTGTGCCGCCTTCACTGTCCGCGTAGCCCGCCGCGTCCAGCCAGTGCCGTCCCCACCTCTCTCCATATTGGGGTCGCTCTAGGAGACGATCGATCTCCTGCTCGTAAGCATCGGAGGACGGGTCGGCCAGGAAGCGGGCTAGATCATCCGGGGTGGGAGGGAGTCCGAGCAGATCGAGGTGCAGGCGACGGAGCAGTTGGATGGGAGAAGCATCGGGGGAGAAACCAAGGTTTTGGATTTTTAGCCGAGAGAGGAGGAAGGCGTCGATGGGGGTGCGAGCTCGGTCGCGGGGTTTGGTCTCGGGTGTGGGCGAGCGTCGGATGGGTTGGTAAGCCCAGTGAGCACGTTCTTCTTCTGAGAACGTCATGCCTGCTGGGAGAGTGTCAGGCTCTGGCCGCGCGATCGGGGCACCGGCCCGGATCCACCGTTCCAGCAGCGCGACCTCAGCCGGCGAAAGCTTCTTCTCTCGCTTGGGCATCTCACCGCTTCGAACCCGCTCCAGCAGCAGACTCTTCTCCGGCTTGCCGGGGACGATGGCAGGACCGTGCTTTCCCCCTTGAATCATTAGCCGCTTGAGTCGGAGATCCAGATTGCCTCTGGGTGCCTCTGCCTCGCCATGACAATCAAAGCAGTTTGCTTTGAGGATCGGCCGGATGTCCCTTTCGAAAACAATCGGCCCTTTTGGGGCGGAAGCGGTAAAGCTGCGCGGGGCAGCGAGCGTAAGGATCATCAGGATGAGGATCAGGACGGAGCCCCGCCCTCCCGACGAGCGTCGGCTTACGTGCTGCCCGAAGCGAGGCTTCGGCACGCGGTGAAACAAAGTGGGCACGAAGGCAAGATAGCGCGGTGTGCTTCAGGGTTGCCAGCCGATTTTGGGCGCTGACGGGGATCCCGCAGGCTGAGGTTCAGAGTTGGAGGGCCTCCTACGTCGGCTCCAGGCTCTGCCTAGCGATTTGCACGCTTTGCTCTGCGGAAGTGAATCGGAAGAAGCCCCGTCCGCTGGGCCTTCGGTTGCCGGAGTCGCCCCAGGCACAGTGGGGAAGAGATCCTGGAGCCGAGGTGGTGGCCATGTTGGCGTAGATGTTTCCCGTCTGCACCTCATCGGCCAAACGCCAGAACTGGGCCTCCGAACGCGTGAAGATTGAGCAGGTGAGCCCGAAGGCGGTTGCATTTGTCGACACAATGGCCTCGTCCAGGGTGCTGAAGCTTTGCACCACTGCTACAGGTGCCATGACTTCCTCGTGGAGCAACGGAGGGGCCTCATTCTGGGTTCGACGTCGGTAGTGGAAGAGGGCCGGTTGGACAAAATGGCCACGCAACCCCCCCACGCTTTCTAAGGCGCTGCCTGGCAAAATCCAGTCGCCTCCCTCCGCGGGGCTGATGGCTCGGTTGTAACGTTCGATGGCCCGAGGTCCGATCAGAGGACCCAATCTGCAAACCTCATCGGTCGGGTCGGAAGGCTGGAAGCTCGAGAGGGACTTTCTAAGCTGTTCTAAGAAGGGGGTGACAATGCGTTCATCTACCAGCACGCGACTGGTCGCGCTGCAGCGTTGCCCTGCCGTCAGGCAGATCCCTTCTGCCACGGCTTTGGCGGCGCGTGGAATGTCGGCGTCGGCGCAAATCAGTGCGGTGTTCTTGCCGCCGAGATGGAGCGTGAGTTCTTTTCCAAGGTCACCGGCCAGCAGTTGACTCAGATGCCGTCCAGCCCCAGCCGATCCGCTGAAGCAGACTGAACGGACTTGGGGGTGGGTGCACAGTTCCAGGCTGGTTTGAGCAGCGCCTTGGACGAGGCTCAGAACGCCGCTTGGCAAGACGGATGCCACCCGTTTGAAATAGGTTGCCGCGATGCCTGCAGCGAGGGGGGATGGCTTCAGAATCACCGTGTTGCCCGTCAGGAGATGGGTCAGGATGGCGCTGTGACCCAGCGCCAGGGGATCCGTGTAGGGGGTGATCACGGCGGCCACCCCGCGCGGTCGACGGCGGATCCAGCCGGTATGGGCCCCGTTGGCCACGGACTCCGAGGTGAGGAGACACTCAGCATCGGCTCCGATCTCCTGGAAACTTACCAGCAAAGCGGTCACCTCCGACCGTGCTTCTTCGAGAGGCTTGCCGGTCTCGACGGTAATCCCCAGTGCGAGATCCTCACGTTCCAGCTCGAGAGTTTGTCGTGCTCGACAGAGGAGCGCTGCGCGTTCGGCCAGAGGCATCCGCGCCCAATCTTTGGCGGCATGGACAGCCCCCTCGACGTTGGGTCCGACGGGGCTGCGATACACTTCATCTAGAAGCAAGTCCAGGTTTCCGGGGGATCGGTTTCGCCAGAACTGGGGCTCAGAATGCATGCGGTAGAGGAACTGCCAGTTCGAAAGTTTTGGCGGGTATCGGGCAGGATGGGTTCCGCGGCGCTCCCCTTCGGCCAGGAGGACTACTCGCGCAAAACCCGTGACAAAAGGTGTTCATCTCAGGATTCTAATCGGCATGACGCAGCAGACGTTGACCCTCGGACATTCGCCAGACCCGGATGACGCCTTCATGTTTTATGCCTTGGCGAAGGAGCTCATTCCCACGGGGGGGCTTCGATTTGAGCATATCTTGCAGGATATCCAGACCTTGAACGAGCGCGCCACCCGTGGGGAATTGGATATCTCTGCAGTGAGTATCCATGCGTATGCGTCTCTGGGTGATCACTATGTCCTCCTGCCGAGCGGAGCCAGCATGGGGGACGGCTATGGACCGATGCTCGTCTCGCGGAACGCCAAAGATCGGGAGAGTGTGGGGCGCTGCAGGATTGCTGTGCCGGGCACCATGACGAGCGCTTTTCTGGCGTTGCAGCTCTGGCTGGGAAAGCCCGCGTCGGAGATTGATTATGTCGTGGTCGCCTTCGATCAGATCTTCGAGGCCGTGAAGTCAGGCCGCGCAGAGGTGGGCCTGATTATTCATGAAGGGCAGCTCACGTATCGCAATGAAGGCTTGGAGGTTTGTGAGGACCTGGGCGCGTGGTGGAAGAAGACTCAGGATGGGCTTCCGCTGCCGTTGGGAGGGAACGTGATTCACCGTCGATTCATTCCGGAAAGACGCAAGGTGATCTCGGACCTTCTCACTGCCAGTATCCGTTACAGCCTGGATCACCGTCCAGAAGCGGTGAAACATGCCTTGCAGTACGCCCGCGATATGGGCGTGGAATTGGCGGACAAGTTTGTCGGAATGTATGTCAATCATTGGACCTTGGATTACGGCGATGCTGGGAGAGAGTCCATCCGGCGGTTCCTCATGCTCGGGCACTCGCGGGGCCTGATTCCCAAGAAGCCTGAAATCGAGTTTGTGGTTTAGCAGCCGTTCTCATCTTGAAAATCGGCGTGCCTCTTTCTGGGAGCGGTTACCCTCTGATCCGTTCCGCTCCCGTGCGACCCCGCCAGGGGCTTGGGATGAATGGGGGGCGGTTTTCCTGGGGCGTTGCCCCAGGCTGGTATGGGGCGCGCCGTTGGCGCTAGATCCAAGCACCAGCCCGCGCATCTTCGCCACCGCATCGGACGCGTCGGCGAACGGGTCGAACTTTTCAAAGACGGTTTCCAGCGTCATGCGGCGGTTCCTTTAGCCGCAACGCGGCGTCCCATACCAGCCCAGGGCAACGCCCTGGGAATGGGGTGAAAAAGCGAATCAAGCCCTGAAGGGGCGATCCAAACCGCGCCGCGCACAAATCGAATCGCCACGGATCGCAATCCGTTGGCCCGCCCCTTCAGGGCTTGGGATGAATGGGGGGCGGTTTTCCTGGG
>CAMAVD010000186.1 GCA_945861575.1 Akkermansia muciniphila | reverse complement strand
CTGGGTTCGGGGCCGAAGAAGCCGTTGCGGCTCGAAGCTCCACTGTCCACGTTCCGATCCCGCTCCTGATCCCGAAGGGATCACAGCATATAGCCGGTCGGTTGAGGACCTCCGGGACGACACCACCGGCTCTCTGTTTTAGTGCAAGGATCCTGGAGGGATCCCAGGCCCCAGCTCGTTCCATTTTTTTTGAGCCACTTTTACTTGCGCTCCGCGTGGCCTGCTCCCATGTTGCGCCCCGTCAAACGATAATCATGAGTCCTCAAGCTATTGCGCGGTTGATTGGTGTGGCCCTGGTCATCTTCGTTTTGGTGATCCTGGGATCCTCTGGCGTTTACGTGGTCCAACCCGGCTACCGGGGTGTGGAGGTAACGCTCGGAAAGGTCTCCCCCGCCTTCAAGGCCGAGGGAATGGGTATAAAGGCGCCGTTTATTACCGAGATTCATTCGGTGTCCATCCGCCAACAGACCGAAGAGGATAAGGCCGACTGCTACTCCGCCGATCTGCAGCAGATCAATGTGGTGCTCCGCGTGCTGTATCGCATTCCCGAAAGCTCGGTAGTCACACTGTATCAAGACTATTTCGGGATGCTCTTCTCATCCCTCATTGCTCCGCGTGTGCAAGAGGCATTGAAGGAGGTCACCGCGATGCAGAGCGCCGAGCAGATCGTAAAGAACCGGGAGCAAATCAAGGCCCGCTCGCTGGAGTTGGCCAGGAAGAAGATCGGAACGGTGGTCGTGATCGAAGATATCGTGATCCAGAACATCTCGCTGACGCGTGAACTGGAGCATGCCATCGAAGCGAAGATGGTACAGGAACAAGAGGCTTCCAAATCGAAGTATGTGCAGCAGCGGGCTCAGATCGATGCAGACACCTCGGTCATCCAGGCCCGTGGCGAGGCGGAATCTATCCGCATTCGAGGAACCGCCCTCACCGAGAACCCCTCTTTCCTGGACTTGAAGATTGTCGACAAATGGGATGGAATCACGCCCTTCGTTATCGGCAGCGGCGAGGGGCTCATGCTGCCCATTCAGGATCTCGAGCGCCGCCGTCAATCCGCCAGCACCAACAACAATGCCGTCACCACGCCCACTTCCCAGAAGCGATCATCCTCGCGCTGATGCCATGAACTCGAACGAATCCATCACTAAAGTCGTCGGGCTAGGCATCCTCCTGTTCGTTGTCCTGATCCTTGCAAGCACCACCACCTACCTGGTCCAGCCCGGGTGGCGCGGTATCAAGGTCACTCTCGGGAAGACGGCAGAGGGGTTCATTCCTGAAGGCTTCGGCTTCAGGGCACCTCTCATCACACGCATCGTGAAAGTAAACATCCAGCAACGGACCGAGTCCGTGCGGGCAGACTGCTTCTCATCGGACCTGCAACAGGTCATTCTCGATGTCCGAATTCTCTACAAGATTCCCGAGCAGTCCGTGGTGGGCATTTACAAACAGTATTCTGGTGACCCCTTCGACAGCCTCATCGCTCCTCGTGTGCAAGAGGCTCTGAAGGAAGTCACAGCCATGCAGACAGCAGTCCAAATCGTGACCAATCGAGAGGACGTGAAACAACGGGCGCTCGCGGCAGCCAAGCTCAAGATCGGCTCCATCCTCACCGTGGTAGACATCGTGATCCGCAATATCGAGCTCTCCAAAGAGCTGGAGAAGGCCATTGAAGCCAAGATGGTCGCCGAGCAACAGGCAGCGCAGGCGAAGTTTACCCAAGCCCAGACCCAGATCGAGGCGGAGACCGCCGTCATCAAGGCCAAAGGCGAGGCGGAAGCCATCCAGGTCCGCGGGATGGCTCTGAAAGCGAATCCGACCTTCGTACGACTTCAGATCGTTGAAAAATGGAACGGCAAGTCTCCACTGGTCGTACCATCGCAGGCCGGACAGACTCCCTCCAGTTTACTGCTCCCCCTGGGCACCCCTGATCCATAGCCCAAAGCCCTCCCTTCCAGCGCCGCATGACTCCCAAACTTCGTGGAGCCCTACAACTGGCAATCCTGCTCGGGGTGTTTGCGCTCCTGCTGTTCCTGTTTCCCAGGGCTTTGGTCGTTGTGGAAATGGCGGCACGCGAACTGCGCTACCTCTGGTGGATAGTCCTTCTGGTCGCCCTAGCATTCTGGCTGATCTGGGGCGTCGGACGCAAGCCACGCTGAAACGAAAAGGCCACAGCCTAAGCTGTGGCCTTTCTGAAAGGAACACGATCAGACGTCGGTGGACCGGGGCCTACTACTTGAGCGGCACGGTCGCAATCGTCTGCAGGATGCGGCTGGCAATCTTGTAAGGATCGCCCTGAGAGTTCGGCCGACGATCCTCGAGGTAGCCACGATAGCTGTTGTTCACAAAACTATGGGGGACGCGCACCGAGGCGCCACGGTTCGCGATGCCGTAGTTAAACTTGTCGATCGACTGGGTTTCGTGCAGACCGGTCAGCCGCAGATGGTTGTCAGGACCATAGACCGCGATGTGCTCGTTCTTATACTTGTCGAACGCGGCCATCAATTTCTCGAAGTATTCCTTGCCGCCGACATCACGCAGGTGATCGGTGGAGAAATTGCTATGCATGCCCGAGCCATTCCAATCGACGTCCTTGCCCAGCGGCTTGCAGTGGAAGTTCACATCCACACCATACTTCTCACAAAGGCGGACTAGCAGGTAGCGCGCGACCCAAACCTGGTCGGCGGCGGTACGTGAACCCTTGCCGAAGATCTGGAATTCCCATTGGCCCTTGGCCACTTCCGCATTGATGCCCTCATGGTTGATACCGGCATCGAGACAGAGCTCAAGGTGAGCGTCTACAATCTCGCGAGCAATGCAGCCGACATTCTTGTAGCCGACGCCCGTGTAGTATTCGCCCTGCGGAGGTGGGAATCCACCCCCCTTAGGAAAGCCCAAAGGAACGCCATCCTTGTAGAGGAAATACTCCTGCTCGAAACCGAACCAAGCGCCCGGGTCATCGAAGATCGTGGCACGCGCGTTCGTCGGATGCGGCTTGCCGTCTGGGAGCATGACTTCGCTCAGAACCAGGACGCCGTTTTTCTTGGTGGAATCAGGGTAAACCGCCACGGGCTTAAGCACGCAGTCGGAGCTATGCCCCTCGGCTTGGCGGGTGGAACTTCCGTCAAAGCCCCAGTTGGGCAATTGCTCGAGCTTCGGAAAGCTGTCGAACTCCTTGACCTGAGTTTTGCCACGAAGGTTGGGGACAGGCGAGTACCCATCCAACCAGAGATATTCCAATTTGTATTTCGGCATGTTTATGGAGTATGGAGTGTGATGTTACGAAACGGTCTTAGTGCATCAAAAAAGTGACTTTGGCAAGACTGCAAACTCATTCGATTTGAATATTGTAACAAAGGCCCCAAGCAACAGAAGTGCCAGGCCTATTCGAAGGCTTTTTTAAAAGGAAAAGCCCTCTTACCCACACAGCCTCAAGGCTGTATGACATAAGAATAGCGCTAATGCTTTACATGAAAAAACCTCACATAGCTGTTCACCTTTAATCAAAATGGCTTCTTTTGATCAGACTGTATTCGTTGAAGAGGACGCCCCGGATGCCTGAAGTGGATCCCACCAGGAGCGACGGAGCGTCCGAACAATATCGACAGGTGGCGGGCACTTGACAGTTGCGCCAGTTCGGTGCAAAGAGTCGGTGTTCTTTGACAACGGCGGCCTTGCCGCCTTCATGGCGATCGAATGTCTGGGAACCCCGTGGGAATCGGGGACGGTTGCGCCACTGTAACGGGTTACGAACTCCCAATGCCACTGGCCTCAGGCCGGGAAGGCGGGAGTGAGATTTGAAGCCCCAAGTCAGGATACCGGTTCGATCGCGCTCGTCATGGCTCCATGCACCGGAGCCGCTTCTCCGCAAAGAGAAGGATGAGGCCAGCCCCTGCAGTCTGTTACTGCGGGGATCCGTTGACTGTCGCCTTCACTCTCCGTCTTGCGGTGGCTGAAGGCATGGTCGCTTTCTGGCCCCGCTCTGGTCTCTCAACCGTCACTCGCTCCGCTCTGACTGCCAGCGGAACCCTTGAAAGACCCGTCATGAATCCGTTTCCTCTCCCCGCCCTCGCTAGTGTCCTGATCGTGTCGCTCCGAGCCATCGCGCTAGACGCGCCGCCCACTCGAGTTCTCGCCGAAGACTTTTCGGCAAATCCTCTGAACCACGGGTGGGAACTGCATGGCTCCCCTACCTTGTTTCACTGGAACAGCGCCACCGAATCTCTCGATGTCACCTGGGATTCCACCAAGCCGAATAGCTACCTCCAACTGCCCCTAGGAACGCTTTTAACGAGGCACGATGATTTCAGCCTGGATCTCGATTTGAGTCTCAAGGACATTCGAGCTGGGTTGACCGACGAAAAGCCCGGGACATTCCAAATCGCCTTCGGGTTTCAGAACCGAGCCAGCGCCATCCAGGAGGATTTCATACGTGGAACCGGGGATCGATCGCCCCATCTCGTCGAGTTCAACTTCTTTCCCGACACGGGCTATGGCCCCACCATCTGGCCTGCAATCTTTCCCGAAAGCGGTCGCATGAACTACACAGGCTCCAGCGACTTTAGCCTGTTCGAGCTTCCGATCGATGTCACGATGCGTATCTCCCTTCATTACACCGCCAAAAACGAGACAGCCTCCATCCGCATCAGCACCAACGGCGTTCTGGTTGGCCCGGTCGCTGCAGCACCTCTGAGTAGGACCTTCACTTCCTTCGAGCTCGATACCCTAGCGGTCTCCAGCTACAGCGACGAAGGACAACCACCCTTTATGCCTGGCTCCATCCTCGCGCACGGCACCCTGGACAATCTAATCATCAAAACACCCTATCCCCCAATCCGTTTCGAGAGTGGAACCTGGTTAAACGGACGCTGGCAACAGACCTTTATCAGCCAGGTCGGCTGGATCTACGAACTGGAAGGAACGACCGACCTACGCGTGTGGACGAAAGCCTCAGCCAGATCGCCCGGAGACGGTGGAAGTTTAACCCTGGCAGAAGAGGCGACTCACTCGACCCCTCACCGCTTCTTTCGAGTCAAGGCCGAGCGATCCAAGTAAGACGCCACCCAAGCACTTCCCACAACACCCGAGCCCTTTATCCCAACCTAGCTACTCATGCAAACACTCTGCTTTTTGGCGGATTTGCACTCCTGCAGCGACAGCATCCGATCCTCAGGGAGGAGATCGAGACTCAAGCTCCCGCGTAACCTGGAACGAAGTGCGAGGATCACTATGGAGAACCCAATGCGCATTGTGTCGCTGCTGCCCTCGGCCACCGAAATGATCTGCGCACTCGGCCTGGGCCCCCAACTGTTAGGAATCACCCATTGCTGCGACTATCCACCTGAAATCCATGCGAACCTGCGAGAGTTAGGCGGAGCGACAGGCCGGGAGAAGGAAGCCGAAGCACTGATCCAAAAAGGAAGCGCGCGGCTGCTAGCCGTAACGGAAAGGATACAGCGAGCCCAAAGGCGTCCGCGCATCTTCTGCGCCGAATGGGTGGACCCCCTGTATTGTTCAGGCCATTGGGTACCGGAGATGGTGGAGATTGCCGGTGGGGTCGACGTGCTGGGACGCAAATGGGCCGACTCGGTCCGTGTGACCTGGGATTCCTTAGTCGATGCGGCACCGGAACTCATTGTAGTGATGTCCTGCGGTTTCGACCGCGCTTCCACCGCTCAGCATGCTCAATGGCTCTTGCGCCAGCCTGGGGCAGACGGGATCCCCGCCGTACGCCACAACCGGGTCTATGCCGTGGACGCAGGCTATTTCAGTCGCCCCGGACCGCGCGTTATCGACGGCACGGAACTCCTCGCGCATCTCATCCACCCGGACCTCTCAGCCTGGCAAGGACCACTCGACGCGTTTCAACGTATCGACTGCGACAGCAGATCTGGAGTCTAGACACAGACATCCTGACCTCGTGCGAGAGCACCTAGCCCGGATTTTCATAGTCCCATGCTACGAGGCGCATCCACGCGTCCTCTGTCCCAATGCTGCCAGGCATGGCGAACCAAAATCCGGGCTCTCGTGTTGCGGGGTATGAGATGCGCGGGCTAGGCGGGTGTGGAACGAGGATGCGCCAAAGCGCAGGGCGTTTTCTGGTTTCCGCTGGGCCTGGCGCGAGCGACCGCAATGGAGGGGACGTGGCCAAACGACTGATAATTCCCCCCTATTGCAACGACGACCGAAAGGAGGGCAGACGAGGCTATTCATAGCGCAGGGCGTCGATCGGATCGAGCCGAGCAGCCTTGAGCGCGGGAAAGAAGCCGAAGACGATCCCTATCAGGGCACTGACACTAAACGCCATGATCACGGAACTCTGGGAGATGAGCGTAGGAAAACCCGCAAGCTCAGTCAGCAGCGGAGCCAGCCAGTATCCCGTGCCGATGCCAAGCGCGCCACCCGTGATGCTGAGGAGAATCGCTTCGATGAGGAACTGCCTCAGAACATCCCGGCCGCGAGCCCCCACTGCCAGGCGGATACCAATCTCGCGAGTCCGCTCCGTCACGCTGACCAGCATGATATTCATGATACCAATGCCTCCGACCACCAGGGAAATGCCGGCGAAAAAACCGATCAACACCGTCATGATCCGGTTGCTGGCATTGGCAAACTCGCTCATCTCCTGCTGATTGCGAATGGAGAAGTCGTCTTCCTTTCCTTCCCCAATCTGGTGCCGTTGCCGAATCAGATCGGCCAACTGATTCTGCACATCGACAATCACCTCAGCACTCTGGGCCTGCACGCTGAAGGATCGGAACTTGGTGTCTCCGGATAGCCGCTTCATGGCGCTGGTGTAAGGGATGATGAGATTGTCATCCTGGTCCTGCCCGAATCCGCCCGTTCCTTTCGGCTCCAACCAACCGATCACGAGGTAGGGCGCGTTCTTCACACGCACGATTTGCCCAACCGGGTCTACATCCTCCCCGAAAAGCGTTTTCGCTGTCGTTGCGCCCAGGATGCAGACCTTGGCCGCCTCGCGAATATGCGCCTCAGTAAAATTCGCGCCCGACTTAAAAACCCAGGAGCGGATTTCCACCCACTCCGCGCTGACCCCATAGACCCCAACGGAAGTATTGGCGCTTCCTGCGGCTAGCTGAGCGGAGGTACGCACTTCAGGGCTCACACCTGTTATGCCGGAGATTTCCTTCTGGATAGCCTCGTAGTCTCCCTCGGTAAAGTTAGCCACCTGTCCAAATCCACCCCGCACCCCACCTCTCGACATGTTGCCCGAGAAGATCACCAGGAGGTTCTGTCCCATGCTAGCAATGCGCTTATCCACCTCGGCCTTTGCACCTGCGCCCATGCTCACGCCGACGATCACCGCCGCGATACCTACAATGATGCCGAGCATGGTGAGGAAGGAGCGCAAAATGTTTCTGCGCAGGGCTCGGATGGCAATTCGAAGGACAGCGATCATAGCGGGGTGACGTTCGGATTCAGCCGGTCAAGCAAGCTGGACGGCTTTCTGCTCCGCATCCAAGCGCGCCAACTCAGCGGCCGCGATCAGGCGGTCCTGGACGGTGTCATCACTGCGAACCAACCCGTCGCGCATGACAATAACTCGACGGCAGTAGCGGGAGATATCGAGCTCGTGAGTCACCATGGCAACGGTCATTCCTTGGTCATTGAGGCGCTGAAAAATCCCCATAACTTCAATACTCGTGCGAGAGTCTAGATTCCCAGTGGGCTCGTCGGCCAGCAGGAGCTTTGGCTCGTTAACCAAAGCCCGCGCGATGGCTACACGCTGTTGCTGTCCGCCCGAGAGTTGATTCGAAGTATGGTCGAAACGGTCTCCGAGGCCGACCATTTCGAGCGACTTCATGGCCCGGACACGTTGTTCGGATCGAGGCAGCGGAGGACGTGAATACAGCATGGGCAACTCTACATTCTCCAGCGCAGAGGTGCGTGCCAGCAAATTAAAGCCCTGAAAGACGAATCCAATTTTGCGATTCCGAAGGTCCGCTAGTTCGTCGCGGTTCAACTCACCCACATTGACCCCATCGAGCAGGAATCGTCCGCTGGTCGGGCGATCCAGACAGCCCAGAGAGTTCATCATGGTGCTCTTTCCTGAGCCCGAGGCACCCATGATGGCGACAAACTCACCTGCTTGAATATTCAGAGTGACCCCTCGCACAGCGTGCACCTGGACCTCGCCACTGACATAGGTCTTACGGAAATCCTCAAGCTGAATGACTGGATTGCTCACGTGTTTATAAAGGCCGCAGCGCCTAGCGCCGAGGAGGACCGCCGAACGGGTTGGAAAATGGGTTGGCGGGTGCTGAACTCGCGCTCACAGGGGCGCTCACCGTGCCAAGCACTACCAGATCGCCCTCGCTGATCCCCTCAGTGACCTCGGTGCTCGTACCATCGGAGATGCCAAGCTTCACGATCGTTGGCTTGAGAAGAAGGGTGACACTCCCGTCGGCTGCGGTCTCTTTATGAAGTAAATGAAGCGTGGCGGTTCGTGGACCCTCTGGCTCCGTGCGACGCGGGCGGTCGGCACCTCCTCCCCCAGCCCCACCGCCACCGCCACCGCCACCGCCACCGCCACCGCCACCGCCACCGCCACCTGGCTGGCCCCCACCTTGGGTGAAACGAGCCCGCATCTCTGCAACGATCTGCTGATACTTGGCCTTCTGCTCGGGCGTGAGGGCTGCCTCATAGGTAGCGCGCTCCGGATCCGTAGGGCGCCTTCGCTCAGCGCCCGCCATCCAGGGAGGAATGGGCAAGCCAGCAAAAGGCCCGCTCGTGGCCACCTCCAACTTCGGAGCCTCCACGGCTGGAGCATTAGTGGCCCCGAAAATAGCGGCACCAGCGGGTGGACGGAAACGCAGCGCCCCATTGGACACCCGCAAGACCCCCGCCCTCTTGGAAGTGGTGATCGATACATTGGCCGTCATCCCAGGCTTCAGCTTCATATCGTCGTTACGCACCTCAATCATCGTGGCATAGGTCACCACATTCTGGTTGGTGGTAGGCTGATTCCGCACCTGGGAGACCCGCCCTCGAAAGTTGCGGGACGGAAAGGCCTCAACCGTAAAACTCACCGACTGTCCCTCCTCAACCCCTCCGATGTCCGCTTCAGACACAAGCGCCCCGATCTGCATGCTCGCGAGATCATTGGCGATCTGAAAGAGAGTCGGTGCGCTGAAGCTGGCCTGGACGGTCTGACCCACATTGATATTGCGAGAGATAACGGTGCCATCAATGGGGGAATAGATCTTGGTGCGGGCCAAGTCCACCTGAGCGGTTTTCAGAGCCGCGTCGCGTATCCGCATGACCCCCTCGCTCTGCTCCAAAGCTGCCATCGTCTGATCGTACTCGGATTCAGGTGTGAGTCTATTGGCAAGCAGTTCCTTTGACCGACGAGCATTCACTTTCGCCAGCGTGTTCTGAGCTTTCGCATTAGCGAGCTCCGCTTCGGACTGATTCACCCGGGACTCGTAGGAAGCTGCATCCAACTCAGCAACCAGCTGCCCATTTGTCACCTTGGAGTTAAAATCGACGTAAAGCTTCAGGATATTCCCTGAGACTTGACTGCCCACATCGACACTAATCAGCGGTGCCAACTGGCCATTGGCCGTGACCGCCTGGACGATATCCCCACGGCTGATCGTCGCAGTGCGGTACTCCAAAGGCGCAGACCTCGAGCCTTTAGAACGCCACCACCAATAGCCTCCGCCGACTGCTGCGGCGATAAGCACAATGTACACCAACCATCCTGCTGAGGTTTTGCGATAAGCCATGTGTCGGATCGCACGCTAGTGCAAATCCGACCGGGGTTGAAAGGGAAAACACACATACAAGGGGACGCGTGGATGGCCAGCGAATCCAACGCTTCCCACGCCTGCGCGATCTCACGCCCTTTCGCGTTCGAGAAGACCATAAGTGATCAGGCTTACGCCAGATTCTACCCCTCCGTATGGGTGGCATCCGACGTGAGTCGGATCTAACTCCTCCCACCCCCTGCGCGATCTCACGCCTTCTCGCGTTCGGGAAGACCATAAGTGATCAGGCTTACGCCAGATGCTACCCCTTCCGTATGGGTAGCATCCGACGTGAGTCGGATCTAACTCCTCCCACC
>CAMAVD010000185.1 GCA_945861575.1 Akkermansia muciniphila | reverse complement strand
TAGCCGGGCTGGTAGACCTCAAGGGTGCGCGCGTAGCGCACCGAAAGCTCGACTGCAAACTCAGCGACGTAGTGGAGTTCCTCGCCCCGTATCGCAAGAGGCTAAACACGGTGGCCGTGGAATCCACGTTCAACCTGGAAACGTGAGTTGGAAGGCCTCACAACAAGAGTGGTCGATTTAATTTCAACATCTTACGCACGAAATGGTTGCTCACCTAAGCAGGATACCACGCTCAATAGACTTCAGCCCCACAGTGGACAGTACTGACTGGAAAGCCGGATGCGGGAGATCCGCCAGTCCGGTTTGGAGGGAGGGGTGCGGTTAATCCCGCATCCCTACCCCTATCTAAGAGCGGCAAAGTGGCTGGAGCTTCCAGCTCCAAGGGTGAGATAGGGTCTGATGGGGGAGCAGGATGCTCCCGCCACGCCGTTATTTCTGTGCGCCCTGAGCTGCGCTCAACCGCTGAGAGCAGGCGGAACCCTCTCTTGAGCTAGAATGGGCTCCAAAATCCGTTGCCAAATCCGCTCCCAGCACTGTTTAGAGGTCAACTGCTCCGCAGTATTGCGCAGTCCACTTAAAAACTGACTTAACCCCGTCAGTAACCGCTCAACGCTTTTGGCCTCCTCGTGGGGCCCAATGGGGTCTCTGCCTTCTTATAGTGATTGCCAATCGGCAGTGGAGATGGGCGGCGGGGAACCTCAGGAGGATCGAAGGATCTGCTTCGGGATGCAGCAGTTCTCATCATGGCAGGGAACTCCTGCCCCCCATACGGCTCATCGCTTGCCGAGGGCTGGGATCCCTCCAGGATCCTGTCGTTCTAAACAGAGAACCGGTGGTGTCGTCCCGGAGGTCCTCAACCGACCGGCTATGGGCTGTGATCCCTTCGGGATCGGGAGCGAAACGAATCAGAGGGTAACCACTCCCAGAAAGAGGCACGCGGATTTTCAAAAACCAAGGAATAGCCAGGGTGGGCACCCTGTAAAACGATATTCTAAGTCCGGCGGCCCGCTAGAAAGGGGAATGGAGCTGGAAGCCTCTAGCCCGAACCTGCTGATAGGTGCGTTCGGGTGTCTCCTGCAAAATGACCTGCCAGCCGCGCCGCGCGCCAGCTTCGATATTCTCAGAACGATCGTCGATGTAGAGAATCTTGGCACCGCGACAGCCGGTCACCCGCTCGACGACTTCGTAGAGTTTGGGCTGAGGCTTCATCGCTCCGTGCTCATACGACAGCACATGGGCGTCAAAGTTGGCGAAAAACGGATACTGCTCTCGGATGAAGCGGATCGCGATATCGTTCGTGTTCGAGAAGATGTAGGTGGGAACGCCCTGGGCACGCAAAGAGGCATGCAGGGCGATCATCTCGGGGATCGGCGAGAAGATGTCCTGGAAGATCGCCCGAAACTTCCCGAAGTCCCCCTTGAAACCAGTGGCGGTCCCCATCGCCTCAAAGAACTGCTGATCGTTCAACTTCCCCGTTTCGTAGTCGAAGAGCAGCGTGGTCTGGTTTAGGAGGTCCCTCACCTGCTCGAAGCTGGCGCTGGAAGTCTCCGCCATGCGTCGGCACGCAATGGAGTAGTCGAAATCCACCAGCACCTTGCCGAGATCGAAGACGATGACTTTGGGTGCCTGAACACGGTTAACTTCGGAGGACATGCGTTCGTTTTGATGGGCTGGGTCAAATCACTAGGCCAATGCGCTCAATGTTAGGAAAGGCATCGACAGAAACGGTCGACAACTGAACACAGCTTACGTCAGTTCTCGTCGTCCCTCAAGTGCACGACTGAGGGTAAGCTCGTCGGCAAACTCCAGCCCGGTGCCTGCCGGGAGCCCATGGGCGATGCGCGTGATCCGAACCCCACGTGGGGTCAAGCGCTTAGCCAGGTAGTGACTCGTGGCGTCACCTTCCACATCGGTCGCCAGCGCCAGAACAATCTCACGGATGGGCTCCGTCCCCAGCCGTCTCTCCAGCTCCGCCACCCGCAAATCCTCCGGCCCAACGCCATTCATGGGCGAAAGCCGTCCTCCCAATACATGATACCGACCCCGGAACGATCCCGCTTTCTCCAGGCTGAGAATATCAACCGCCCGCTCCACCACGCAGATGAGCGACCCATCACGGTTGGCCTGGGTGCACAGACCACACGGGCTCAGCTCAGTAAGCCCTCCACACAGGGCGCAGGATCGGATCTTTTCGCGGGCAGCAACCATCAGGTCGGCCAAGCGGCGCACGGAGCCTGCGTCGCCTTGAACGAGATGCAGGGCCAAGCGCTCGGCCGAACGCGGGCCAATGCCGGGCAGCCGACTGAGCTCAGTCTGGAGAGCCGCTAGGGCTTCAGGGAGTAGGGACACGATGCACTCCCAGCCTTACATCAGGCCGGGGATATTGAATCCTTGGGTGGCTTTGCCCATCTCGGTATTCGCAATTTCACGCGCCTTATCGAGGGCTTGGTTGGCCGCCGACAGCACGAGGTCCTCAAGCATCGAGGCATCCCCTGCGGTGAGAACCTGAGGATCGATCTTGATCGTAGTGATCACCCCGTCGCCGCGAGCGGTGACCTTCACCGCACCGCCACCACTGCTTCCGTCGGCGGTGATTTTCACCAAATTGGACTGAGCGTCCGCAATCTGCTGCTGCATGCGCGCAGCCTGTTTCAACATTTTAGCGTAGTTGGACATAAGTGTATTCCTGGGAAGCAACGGACGGGAGCCCGATCAGGCTCTCACCTCCACGATCCTGCCGCGAAAAACCTCCAGGGCTTTCTGTATCAGTGGGTCGTTCTTGAAATCCGACGGATCGAGCTTCACCGGTGCTGCCGAGGCCGCCGAGGTCGCTGCGACTGAACTCGGAGCAGCAGGTGCGGAGGGCTTCTTGGCACTGGACGCCACAGCCGCTTTGGGCACGGGGGGAGCCACAGGTATGGGCACAGGCTCAGGAGCAGAGGCGGCTGCAATGTCTACTCTTGGCCGTTCTGCCGGAGCCTCCGCCTGGATGAACTTCACGTAGAAGTTTGGGTGCCCAAGCTCCTTCAACTTGGTCTGAAGAATCTCCACGTTGCGAGTGTTGTTCACCAAATCAATATGGCTGGCAAACTCAGGATCAAAACCAATGGTGAGCAGATTCCCGGTCATGGACACCGGAAAGGCTTCGACGAGGTAGCTGCGCGTAAACTGGCTTACCCGACCCACGGCCTCCAGCAATTGGGGCCAAAGCGCCTCCATACTACCGGCCGCTGCCAGGGGCAACGTCTTGGCGGGTTCTAGCCCAGCCTCGGGAGCCATCGCAGGGGATGACGGATTCGCTGTCACAGCCGATGCGGCTGCGGGGACCGAACTCCGCACCACCACAGGAGCTGGGGCTGGCGCGACGGCAGGCTTTGAGATCGGGGCGGAGGCTGTCCCCCGTGAGGCCGCTGCCGCGGGGCTAGCCACAGTAGGAGCCGCACCCGAGCGCAGCTGCTTAAGCTGCTGGAGCACCGCATCGAGACCCATTGCGTTGCGGGCCTGCAACGCCTTGAAGAAGGCCACCTCCAGATAGATCTTCTTGGAGGCCGCCTCGCGCATCCGGCCCTCCGACTCAGTCAGAACTTCGAGTATACGAGTCAAGGCATCGGCGCGTGCAATCGGCGCGTTCTCTTTAAGCGATGCGGCCTCACCCTCCGAAACCTCCAGCAAGCTGAGATCCCCGCCGGAAACCTGATAGACGAGCAGGTTGCGAAAGTGGCCGATCACATCGCCCAGCAGTCGGGTGAGATCCTTGCCGTGACGGGTAAGGACGTTGAGCTCACGCAGCACCACCTCGGCATTGCCCCCCAGAATGGCCATCGCGATCCCCAGCACCTGCGCGCTGGACGTAAGACCAAACATGGAGAGAACATCCTCCTCCTCAATCTTGTGCCCGCAAAAGCTGATCAGCTGGTCGAGCGCTGACTCGGCATCACGCATACCGCCGTCCGCCCCGCGCGCCACCGCGTGGAGCGCCGCATCGCTGATCTGAACCTTCTCCTGAACGCTGATCTGCGCCAGATGCTGCACAATCAGTGCCACCGGGATCCGACGCAGATCAAAACGCTGGCAGCGGGAAAGAATCGTCGGAAGAACTTTCTCGGGATCGGTGGTTGCGAACAGGAATTTCGCATGCGCTGGCGGCTCTTCCAGTGTTTTCAGCAGGGCGTTGAACGCCGCCGTGCTGAGCATGTGGACCTCGTCGATGATGTAGATCTTGTAGCGGGAGGAGGCGGGGGCAAAGCGGATGGTGTCGCGCAGCTCGCGGACCTGCTCGACCCCGTTATTGCTGGCGCCGTCGATCTCCAGCACATCCAGGGCCCGACCTTCGGTAATCTCGGAACAGCGGGAGTCGGACTCGTCAAAGTCCACCATCGGACCGCCCGTGCAATTCAAGCACTTGGCAAAAATGCGGGCGATGGTGGTCTTGCCCGTCCCCCGTGGGCCGCAGAAAAGATAGGCATGCGCGATCCGATTTTGCGCGATCGCGTTGGAGAGCGTCTGCGTGACGTGTTCCTGCCCCACGACGTCGGCAAATCGCTGCGGCCGATACTTTCGCGCGATGACCTGGTATGATGACATGAGCCTTCGATCCCTTCCCCGCCTTCCGATACAGTCGGCCTGGCCCCGGGCCGGCCAGGGGACGCGCTGCGCCCAAGGCGCGCCATCTCCCGTCGTCTCTCAGAAGGAACAAAATCAAAAAGCCAGGGTAACCACGGCGATGAAGAGCAAACTACCGTTGCTGCATTCCTGCCCTGGCGGGATTCGTAAGTCCGCATTCCATGGGCCCTGGCAAAAGCGGATCAGATTAAGACTGAGCCCCATTTCGCCAGCAAGCAGTAAAGATGACCTTTTTCTTCTCATGAGGGCCGGGATTCCGCAAACTGCCGCCCGCGACTGACTATGAGCAAGAAATCCGCACACCCACTCTCCCGCAAATTCGCCTCCTATCCGCGCCTCAATCCCTTCGGGGTCGGCAAGGATGTCTCGGCCGCAGATCTGGTCGATAACGCGCTCCTGGCCTACAATGGAGGCCGCTTGCGCGAGGCCGCCCAGCTGCTGACCCGTAAAATGCTGCCCCAGGATGGCTTTATCGGCATGAGCCTGACCGGGGCTCTCACCCCGGCCGGACTCGGCAAGAGCTGCCTCATCCCTCTGATGAAGGCTGGCTTCGTGGATTGGATCGTGTCCACAGGCGCCAATCTCTACCACGACCTCCACTTCGGGCTCGACATGGCACTCCACGCCGGAAGCCCCTTCCTCGACGACGTCGTACTGCACCGTGATGGGGTCATCCGCATCTACGACGTGCTCTTCGACTACAATGTACTCTTGGACACCGACGCTTTCGTTCGCGAAGTCATCCAAGGCGAGGAGTTCCAGCGCCCGATGGGCACCGACGAGTTCCACTACCTCCTGGGCAAATATGTGCACGCGCGTGGGAAGAAGCTCGGACTGAAGGATAGCAGCGTCCTGGCGGCCGCCTACGAATGCGGCATTCCCATCTTCACGAGCAGCCCCGGCGACAGCTCCATTGGCATGAATGTGGCCGCCATGGCCCTCCGCGGCTCGACCCTCATGTTCGACGTGAACCGTGACGTCAATCAAACCGCCGGTATCGTCTACCATGCCAAGTCCACGGGGCATACCAGCAGCGTTCTGATCTTCGGCGGGGGAAGCCCCAAAAACTTCATGCTCCAGACCGAGCCTCAGATCCAGGAGGTCATGGGCATCAAGGAGAAGGGACACGACTACTTCCTGCAATGCACCGACGCGCGACCCGACACCGGCGGTCTGAGCGGTGCCACACCGGCCGAAGCGGTGAGCTGGGGCAAGGTAGATCCAGACAAGCTCCCCGACTCTGTGGTATGCTATACAGACAGCACCATAGCCATGCCTCTTCTGACGGCCTATGTGCTGAGCCGCGTGAAGCCCCGTCGCCAGAAGCGGCTCTACGATCGACGCGATGCGATCCTCGAAATCGTACGACAGAAATACCTCGCGACGGGAACCGTGGCCAAAATCAAAACCAGCCGCAAAGTGTCGAAACGGGGAAGCAGCATCGGACTTAAGTAAGCCGAACATGCAGTTATAGGTTGAACCTCGACCTCTCCGACTCCGGTCGAGGTCCGGCGAAGCTCCTACTCGCCAAAACCCTGCGTCAGATCGATACCGGTCGACGCAGGGTTTCCACAGTCAGCCGCCACTCAAAGAGGCGACTTCCATCCTTCGCGATACAGGGTCTGGACGTACTGCGCCGACTACAGCGTAGCTCTGACACGCGCTGTCCAGGACGCCACCTGCACCCCATCTCTGGCAACATTGCAGAGTGGAATGCGCACTTCGATTTCCGTTCCGGCGCGGGGAGCGGAAGTAATCGCGAGGGTTCCGCCCGCGTAGCTCGCCCGCTCGCGCATGCTGAGCAGACCCAGGCCGGTCTTGCCACTTTGGGTTTTCGGATCGAACCCGATCCCGTCGTCCTTGATTGTCAACTGCACGCCGTCGCGCTGCTCCCTCAGTTGCACCGTCACATGGCGGGCGCGGGCGTGCCGCTCCACGTTGGTCAGGGCTTCCTGAAGAATGCGGAAGAGCGCCATCTCGATGTTGAGGGGCAGCCGCTCCGCCGTATTCACACAGTCCAGTTGGACGTCTAGACCCGTCCGCTCCGTGAACTCCGCGCTGGTGGCGCGCAGGACGGCGGCCAGACCCAGTTGATCCAGCACACCGGGCCGCAGATTGCGCGAGATGCGCTCGACTTCATTGGCGGCCTCGCCGAGCAACTCGCGCAGTTTGATCGCCTCTCGCTTCGGTGCCCCGGCCCCCGCGGAAAGCTTGTCGGTCAGCGTCTGGCTGCGAACGAGGATGGCGCAGAGCATCTGGGTGATGTTGTCGTGCAAATCCAAGGCCACGCTCCCGCGCTCGGCTTCCTGGGCTTGCACCACACGTTTCGTCAACGCCCGCAGCGCCTCCTCGGCCCGCCGGCGCTCGGTCACTTCGGCGAGCAGCGCGCGGTTGGCCTGCGCGACCTCTCGGGTCTTGCGGTGCAGCTCGGCGAAGACGGCGACCTTCGAGCGCAGGATGGACGGATTTACCGGTTTGTGGAGGTAGTCCACCGCGCCGACGCCATAGCCTTCGAGCACGCGCTGGTCTTCGGTGTAGTGGGCCGTGAGGAAGATGATCGGCACGTGAGCGGTCCGCTTGCGCTCCTTGATCATCTGCGCCAGCTCGATGCCGGTCATGCCGGGCATGCGGATGTCCAGGATGAGCAGGGCGAACTCCTCCACCACCAGCGCGAGCAGCGCCTGGTCGGCCGACTCGGCGCGGACCAGCCGGTAGCCGGGGTCGTCGAGCACGCTTTCAAGCACGGCGAGATTCTCCGGCTTATCGTCCACGATCAGGATGTTGATGGGGTCGTCCATGGTCAGTTTCTGGAGGAGCCGGGTGTTTTCATGGGATGGGCTTGTTTTGGTATTGAGTTGGCTTCTTAGCGGAAAAGCCAGACGCGCATGAGTGACAGGAGTTGGTCGGTGTTCACCGGCTTGGCGATGTAGTCGCTGGCTCCGGCGTCGAGGCACTTCTCCCGGTCGCCTTTCATCGCCTTGGCCGTGAGGGCGAGGATGGGCAGGGTGCGGAACTGCGACTCTTGGCGGATTTTCTTCATCGTCTCGTAGCCGTCCATCTCGGGCATCATGATGTCCATGAGCACGAGGCTCAGTTCGGGCGTGCGCTGGATGATCTCGATGGCGCTGCGGCCGTTGGTCGTGCTGATGACGTCCATCTCGTGGTTCTCCAGCAGCGAGGTGAGGGCGAAGATGTTGCGGGCGTCGTCGTCCACCACGAGCACTTTGCGGCGGCGCAGGACTCCGCTGGAACTGTGCAGCCGTTCGAGCATGGCCTGCTTCTCCGCCGGCAGATTGGTGATGATGCGGTGCAGGAAGAGCGCGGTTTCGTCGAGCAACCGCTCGGGGCTTTGCACGTCTTTGAGGACGATGCTTTTGGCCATCGTCTTGAGCCGCGTCTGCTCTTCCTGGGTCAGGTCCTTGCCAGTGAAGACGACCACGGGCACGGCGGCCAGTTCCGGCTCGGCGTGCATTTTCTCCAGCAGGTCGAAGCCGCTCATGTCGGGCAGGCGCAGGTCCAGCACCGCGCAGTCGAAGGACTGATCGAGCATCGCGTTCATCGCCTCCTCGCCGGTGCCGACGGTGACGATCTCGATGTCTTGATGGCCGAGCAGTTCGACGACGGATTGCCGTTCGATGTCGTTGTCCTCGACGACGAGCAGCCGTTTGGTGCGTGGCAGGGTGAACTCCTTGATGCGGTCAATCGACGCTTCGAGGCCCTCGGTGGTGGGCGCCTTGATGAGGTAGTTGAACGCGCCGTGTTCGAGGCCGTGCTGGCGTTCCTCCTCCAACGTGACGATCTGCACGGGGATGTGGCGCGTGGTCGGATCGAGTTTGAGCTGGTTGAGCACCGTCCAGCCGAGCATGTCAGGCAGGAAAATATCCAGCGAGATGGCCGTGGGATGAAACTGCCGGGCGAGCGAAAGACCCATCCCGCCCTTCTGCGCGACGACGCCCCGGAAGCCCTTGTCGCGGGCCAGGCCGAGCAGGATGCGCGCGTAATGCGGGTCGTCCTCGATGATGAGCAGCACGGGGTCGCCCTCGGTGATGAGGTTGCGGTCGTCCTCGATGTGCTCCTCGCGAGCGGCGGGCAGAACGGTCAACCCGCGGGCCAGGGCATCATGGGAAGCGGGGGCGGCGGACGGCGTGGTGCGGACGTTGTTGGGGCCGGAGTAATGGAGCGGCAGGAAGAGAGTGAAGGTGCTGCCCTGTCCGTGGACGCTGGCGAGTTTGATTTCGCCGCCGAGCAGCACAGCGAGTTCGCGGCTGATGGCCAGACCGAGACCGGTGCCGCCGTATTTGCGGGACGTGCCGGCGTCGGCCTGCTGGAAGGCCTCGAAGATGAGCCGCTGTTTCTCCGGCGCGATACCGATGCCGGTGTCCTCAACGGCGAAGGCGATGACTTGCGGAGCCTTGCTGAGCACCGGGTGGTCGGGGCTCCAGCCCTGCGTGGCGAGGTCCACGCGCACCTCGACCTTGCCGTGGGCGGTGAACTTGACGGCATTGGAGAGCAGGTTCTTGAGAATCTGCTGGAGGCGCTTGGGATCACTGTCCATGACCTTGGGCAGGCCCTCGACGAAGTGAACATTGAAGGGCAGGTTCTTGGCCTCGGCCACGTGGCGGAAGTTGCGGTCAATGTTGCTGTGCAGCTCGGCGAAGGGGATTTCCTCGACCTCGACGGTGACGGTGCCGGACTCGATTTTCGAGAGGTCGAGAATGTCGTTGATGAGGTGGAGCAGGTCGGAACCGGAGGAGTTGATGTTGCGGGAGAACTCGACCTGCTTCGGGTTGAGCGTGCTCGGCGCGTTTTCGGCGAGCTGCTGGCTGAGGATGAGGATGGAATTGAGCGGCGTGCGCAATTCGTGCGACATGTTTGCGAGGAACTCGGATTTGTATTTCGAGGTGAGGGCCAGCTCGGCGGCTTTTTCCTCGAGCGCGTGGCGGGCCTGCTCGACCTCGGCGTTCTTGCGCTCGACCTCGGCGTTCTGTTCGGCGAGCAGCCTGGCCTTGGTGCCCAGTTCCTCGTTGGTCTGCTGGAGTTCGCTCTGGCGGGATTGCAGTTCGACGGTGAGCTGCTGCGATTGCGTGAGCAGGCCCTCGGTGCGCATCGTGGCCTCGATGGTGTTGAAGACCGCGCCGATGGATTGCGTGAGCAATTCGAGGAAGGCGAGCGAGGCGGTGTTGAAGGCCTTCAGCGAAGCCAGCTCGATGACCGCCTTCGTCTGCCCCTCGAAGAGCACGGGCAGCACGATGATGCTGACCTGTCGCGCTGCGCCGAGGCTGGACGAGACGGTGATGAAATCCGGCGGCAGATCGGCGAGGAGGATGCGTTTCTTTTCCACCGCGCACTGGCCGACGAGGCCCTGGCCGAGGCGGAGCGTCTGCGCCAGCTGCTCGCCGCCGTGGGCGTAGCTGGAGAGCAGGCGCAGCTCGGGTTCGCCGGTGCCACCGGTGAGGTGATAGATGGTGCCCTGCTGAGAGTCGACC
>CAMAVD010000184.1 GCA_945861575.1 Akkermansia muciniphila | reverse complement strand
GAACTTGGCTGTGGCTCGATAGCCCGTGAGATTCCCACCAAGGTCGGACGTGGAGAGGAAGATCTCATCGCCCTTGGTTGAGCTGAGCGAAAAGCTGTTCAGATTCCCGGGTAGGGAGTTCAGATCAACTTCATAGAATACCTGGAATGCTCCGGAGGCAATAAGGGTGCCATCGGGGATCCTGAATTTCCGAAGTCGGCCGGCGCTATCACTCAGGAACCAGCCGCCAATAGCCACCGGAGTTTCTCCGACGTTCTGTAGTTCGATAGCATCCTCCAAAGGTGGATCCGTATGCGCCAGCATCTCGTTGATCACAATGTTCCTCAGGAAGAGGTAATTGTTCTCTCCGGGGGACGAGGTGTCAGGGAAGAACACAATGGCCTGGGCTCCGTCCGGCAGCCGTCCTTGGCTGATCCCGGACTGCTGCCCTCCAAAGGTGATGGTGTCAATCGCGACTCCACCTGCCTGATACAAGCCGAGGGACTCGCCCGAGTTGCTGAGTTTAAAGGCGGCATGGTTCGCTGCTTTTTCGGGGGCGCTGTCCGCGAAGATCCGCAGGAGGCCGTTGGTGGCCGCACCGATGAAGGACAGAGGGGGGATCTGCGACTTGGTCCGGTCGCCTAGATCGTCGGTAAGATAGAGCCCGCCCATAGCCACCGGCTGCGCCTCCGGATTGTAAACTTCAAACCAATCATCCCCCGATTTGGGGTTGGCCATCCACTCATTGATTCGAAGGGAGCTGATCGGTCCGAGGGTGGCGGGGCGATTGGTGGCTGAACTGCCGAAAGTCGGGTTGAGGAGCATCCAGAGAGTGGCACCATCTGGAAAGCGACCGACGGAATAGTCTGCGGCCTGGAAGCCGAGAGTCACTGAATCAATCAGCCCCCCTCCTTTGGCCAGCGTGTCGTAGAGAAGTGCTCGATCGCCCCGATCATCCAATCCGAATCCGGCGTTCAGGACCGTCCCGGGCACCGTGGAGGCCGGGCTGTCCGGGTCCAGTTGGACATTCAGGAATCCTTTCGAAGCCAGTTGCACACCGGCTGGGAAAACCCAACGTCTTGGATTCAACGGGTCGTCGGACAGACTTAGCCCGCCGAGTTGAATGGTTTCTGCGGTTGGATTGTAGAGCTCAACCCAGTCAGGAGTGCTTCCAGTCGGCGTGGTCAGCAGTGAATTGCTGGCGAGGACTTCGTTGATGACGATCGACCCACCGGTGATGTTCGTGGTGGTTTTGACAGAGGTCAGCGACATGGCAAAGGCGATGTCCGTGCTGTTGGGTGACGCCTGGTGGACCTCGACTGCTAAAACATTGTTCCCGGTTACGAGTGCGTCGCTGCTTAAGTCGAAGACCTCGAAGGCGCCCTCTGTGGGTGTTCCCGCGTTTGCTCGGGTTTTATAATCGTAGGGTGCTGACACCGTGACGCGGCGGGAGCCAGCGAGTTTCCCGTTGATGTAATAGACCGCTCCGTCATCCAGGAGATTGGTGGAGATGAGCCGTGCGCCAGCCTTCGATCCTGTGAAGTTGAAGTGCGTGCGCAAATAGAACGTGAATTTGGTGAGGCTAGTGGTCCAGGGCGTACTGAAGCGGACGGGGTAAGCCTGGGGAGAGTCCGGCTCAGAGCCGAAAAGTGCCATACCTTCCAGCCAGGTGGAATCATCAAAACCTACCTTCACCCAGTTGGTGCCAAAATCGGCCCCAGTCTGATCGTAACGCCATGCCGAGTGCAGAGCAACTAGGGGCTGATACTCCGTCCGCACGTCTACGTTGATCGTAGGTGTTGGGTTGGGCGATCCGGGCGTGGGGGTCTCGAAGATAGCGAACTCCGCCGCTCCGCTCGGACGGCGTCCTTCCGAGTGATCTCTTGCCTGTGGCCCATAGGCCACGCAGTCGATCAGGCTTAGATCCGACGCGAGAAGCCCGATGGAGCCTTGCTCGGAAGAGAGTTTGAAGCTGAGGTGATCGGCTCCCTGCGAGAGGTTTCCGTCCGCCCTCAGTGCCACATGACCGCCCGCGTCGATGAAGCTTAACGGCACGAAGGTATGACGGGTGGGATCGCCCACGGCCTCGTCGGAGAGATGCAAGCCCCCGAGGGACACGGGTGTCGGTGAGGCATTGAACAGTTCGACAAAATCTTGTCCGGAGGAGAAGACACCGTTTGCGAGCCATTCGTTGATCCGCAGTTGCGAAGGGGATCCTGTCTCGATGGGAAGATTCGCAAATCCAGGGGTCGGCTGCGCCAGCCGCCAAAGGTCATCCCGGTCGCGCGAGATGCTGAGGTCCGGGATCTGAAGCCCAAAGCTCACGGAATCGAGAAGCACACCGTCGGAGTCGAAGAGATAGAGGGTTTCGCCTGATTGGTTCAGACTGAAGCCGAGATGCTGCGGGATGCCGAGACCCTTGCCTCCGAGAAAGAGCATGAACGCATTCGGACCGAGGACCGCGTCATCTGAAAATCTAAAGCGGTAAGGATCCTCGGGGTCGGTGGTCAATCCGAAACCGGCCAGATCGTAATCCGAGGAGGTCAGGTTTCGAATCTCCACCAGATCAGGAAACTCACCGTTGATCTGAAGCGTGCGATCGTTGCGGGCCAGGATCTCACTGAACTTCACACCGGTCAAAAGCGCGTTGACCTCCCAGGGGCGGGACAGAGTGGGGGAGTCTGGAGACTGCCATTCGCCGTCGAGTGTCCGGCCACGAACTTCCACTCGATGGGGACCGGCCGCCAGGCCGCTCAGTGTGATCGCTTGGGAGATCGGCCGCTCGGCGCTCCACGGGCCCGCATCCAGCCGGAAGACATACTGAGCGATGCCGGGCCCTGCCACCCGCAGATTGGCTTGATACGATGTCGTTCGTGCGGGGGGTTCGCCCGAGATGGACGCGCCTGACGGGATGGCTGCCCCGAGATCCAAACCGTTGGGGCCTTTGCCTCGGGCCGGTGAGCCAGGGGCGAGAGCCAAGGCCTCTCGGAATGTGGCGGCTCGGATGGCATTGATGGTTGGGTTTCGCAGCAACGGGTCAGCCACGAAGTTTCCTCCGTCGGGCAGAAATGTGTCCCCCGGCAGCAATAGATTGTTCAATAGGGTCAGTTGGACGGCGCCGTTTGTTGGGAAACGGTTTTGAAAGTTTGTCCCTCCCCAACCGGGCGGATTCCAAAACAGATTGCCCTCGAGAGTCGCTGAGGCTCCAGGGACGGTGGCCCGCTCAGGTTCGCTGAAGTTTACGGCGGCTATGGAGATTCCCACGGCGGTGTTGTTGAGGAGGCTCAAGGAGCCTCTCTCCTTGCAGAGCGCGACATGGTCGACGTCGTAAAAGAAATTTCTCACCGCCACCACATGGGGGGCGTAGCCGCCGTCAGCTCCATAGGAGATGGCGCTCGCGGTGTCGCCGACGTTCGGGTTGTCCTTGTGCACATGCATGAAGAGGTTGCCCTCCACAACTGCGTCCGTCCCGTCGAGATCGAGAACGTCGTCGCTGGCTCCGGTGAACACATTGTTGCGGATATACAAGACCGGCCCAGGACGGCGGGCGCCGGTGAAGTCAATGATGTCGTTCAAGAGCGTGGTGCGTCCGAAAACATTCTCCTCGATCACCACGGATCCTGAGACAGGCACCGGACCCCCATGGATATGTTCGGCACCGACGAGGTCGGGGAAAACGCAGCGCCGTATCAGGGCCGAGGAGTTGAGCAGCTCTATGAAGGTCTTCGACCCGCCTGCGTTCCAGGTGCAATTCTCGACGGTCAGGCGCGAGTTGCTGGCACCGAGGTGGTGGCTGCCTGATTCCGCTCCATCGAAATCCACGAATGCAATTCGATTGTCCGATGCCGAATTGTTGATCTGGATGCCGGACCATACACCGGCTGCCCCGGGATGTCGCCCCCAGTGGATGTGCGCGGTTTCAGTGCCCTCCGCTACCAATGTCCCATTCACGACGATGGCCACGCCAGGGCTGACATACACGGTGGTGCCTGGATTGACTTGTAGCCTGCGCCCTGCGGGGATCACGAAGTTGGAGGCAACCGCGTAAGGTCCCTGGGCTGCCGTCCAAACTGTGTCCGCAGATAGTGTTGTGGGCGCTTGGGTTTGGGTGCTGGTGTCCATCCACACGTCGACTGATATCCGGGTAATCTCAGTGCGTTGGCCATCCAGTGCTCGGATCAGGATGCGATTGACTCCTGGATGCAGAGCCACGGTGTCTGCTCTCCAGCCGCCGCTCCAGTTTGTCAAGGTGGCGGCCTGTCCGTTGACTTCGACGAAACGGGTGTTCACTACTGGCGCTTTTCCGCTCAGAGCGAGTGTGGTGTCTCGTGTGTAGGGGAGACCGTTTGAAACCGTGAGGGAGGTCTGCGCCGTGAGGTTGAGCGGGATCTGGGCGAGAACTCCCACGTTTCGTTGGGCTTGGAATGCCTTCATCGCGCTGACGAAATCGGGGTTCACCCAACTGCCCAAGGCGGAATCGATCAGCGGGTTGAACTCGCCTGGAGAAAATACCGTTTCGATCTGCCGCAGGAGTTCCCGATAGTAGATGGGAGCGAAGTCTGGATGCAGCATGAAGCGATTGAGCACTCGCGTGTTAGCCCCTGAGTTGAGCTGGGGCACCATGCGGAAGAGGCTGTTGTTCGGTCCTGTGGCGGTGTCTCCCAAACCGCAGATTGTGTCGAGATCATGCACCAGCACCTGGAACCGTGTGTCCGTCACGCCTCGGTAGAGGGAGTAATCGTCGCCTCGTCCGGTGGCCAGGCAGGTCTCCATGGAATTGACCAGAGACATGAATGCGAAGTAGCGCATCCACTCCTCGACATTGACCCGGGCGCGGACGGCTTCCGCATAGGTTTCATCCGGGGTGTCGTTTAAGATCTCTGTGAGTTGAAGGAGATCTGTCCAATCGTCCTCGCTTGAGTTGGAGGCCTTCCCGTAGCCTGCCGAGAGCGCTTGTGCCTTGGAGGTCACTTTGGAAAGGTTGGCGGTGTGATTGCCCACGGAAGCGCGATACAGATTTCCGCCTCCGTCCAGCGGGTAGTGTTCTCCGGCCCAGACTCCGTTGAGCGGCTCCAGCAGCACGTAGGATCCGTTCTGAGGACCGTTGGGATCCGTGCTGGCTAGATTCCTGCCATTGATCCGCACCTGGACCGCTCGCGCTTCCGCCGAGGCCAGACCCGCCTTGCGTGCGAGTCGGCTTCCAGCGAGTTGCAGGTAGGTGTACTGGCTGTTGAGATTGATGTCGGCCAAACCGTTCCAGCGTGCATCATTCGGAAATGCTACCCGATGATTCTTCACGGCTGCAGAACGGCTGCCTGCTCCGCGGATCCGGACACCGCAGAGGTAGCGAATGGAGGTCCCGCTGTCGTCCACGCTGATGAAGGTGGCGTTCATGGCGGCGTCGCTGCTGTTCGCGATCGTGGCCAGGGTGACACGCTCCGTCTCGGTCAGGATTAGGCGATAGACCGGCTGGCTGCCGCGCAGGGACGCGTCCTCTATCTGATAGAGCGCATTGGCGGCCTGCACAGCTTGTCCTGACTCATTCAAGGCCGGCGCGGGCCAGGTGCGAGTCAATCCGCTGGAGTCTGTCGCCTGAACATAAAACTCCACCACGGTGCGATTTGTTTGAGGTGGAATCTGGGCCGCGAAAACCAGATCGCCACTTCGGCTGTCGCCGTGTTGCCCATCATCCCACATGGGGAGGGACGTGAAGGCCTTAGGGCTGGTCGTGCTGGCGTTGCGAAAGAAGACCTGTGCTGCGAGACCAAGCCCGGTCAGGTTCTGTATCTTGGCCTGGACGGTGACATAATCCGACGGCAGGGGAATGGCGGGTGCGTGCGTCACGTCCAGGATCAATGGAGCCAGGGTCGAAGCTGCGATGGAGTTGGCCGATCCCGGGGTGCCGTCAGGGAGTAGGCTGGGTCCCCAGTTTTGCCCCTTGGAGTTGGGGAGACCGGGCTGGATCAGCTCAAGAGAGCGACCGAGCCCGTCGTGTTCCGCCTGCCATTCCCACCCACGGGTGCCAGACAGCGCCAGCCCTTTGCGCCGCACGGCCCAGTCGCCTTGGCTTGCGTAGCTTACTGAGTCCTCCACGGTGCCCGAGGGGTCCAGGAGTTCCACGGTCTGCCATTGATTACCCAGCCTGCCGACCCAGTTTCCCACGACGGCCTCCACGCCCGGATGTTTTGCCTGGAAGACGGCCAAGTTTGCTGAAATCACCAGGTAGCCTTGAACGGGGAGTGTCACGTTCCCAAACGTGAAGTCGACACCGCCCGCCAGCCTCCATCCGCTCAGGTTCACGACATTGGTTCCATGGTTGAAGAGTTCGATAAATTCTTCACCCACTGGCTCCGGACCCTCCAGGGGTTGGGTAGGGTGGTAGTGGATCTCGTTAAAAAGCACTCCCGCGGTCAGCCGCAGCGGGGTGGACAGCGCGAGCAGGCAGGTGAGAAGAAGGCTTATAAACAGGGGCAGTTTCACTTTGAGGAAAGCGGAGGCCGTTGGGTCCGTGGACGGGCCGAAGACGCCAGCCGCCTGCGAAGAGGGGGCACCGTCACACTGGTGGCAGGTGGGCGTTGAATGAACGTAACACACGGCTGGAGAGTGCACTAGCAAAGTGCCTTGAAAAAGACGGTTTGTCCATTCGCTTCACGAACCATCGACACCGGGTAGTGCACAGCTTTTGGACACAGGCCAGCAGCTAGACTCACGGCAGACTCGATGGAAGGACCTTTACTGCCCCAAATTCGCTCCGCTAGCGTGTCCGTGTGTCGCGATGGCTCGACTTGGCCCTGCGGATCCGCGTCGGCTAGCGTCCCCTGATAGCCTTTATGCCCGTCATTCAGATCCTAACCCCTATCGCTGCGCCGGTGGAGCGCGTTTTCGATGTGGCTCGCAGTATTGACCTACACACAGCCTCCGCTTCCCGCACGGGTTTTGAAAATACACGGTGACAAAATCATGGAGGGTAAAATCATAGGAAACCACTTTCCCGCAAATTAGAATGATTTTACCCCTCATGATTTTGTCGCAAGATCTTGGCCGGTCTTCAAATTGGAACGGGGTTGCTCGACTCTTTGGTCAGGCAGCAGCCAAAAAATGACGAGCTGGAGTCGGGTGGAGGATTGCTGCCGAAAATGCAACGTAACGGTTTCAAAACGCTAGGCTGGAAGCGAGCCCTTCAAGGAATTGGGATGATTCTGCTCATCGCGATCGCCCTTCTCTCCTACAGAGTCTATCGCCTGGTGAATGTAACGATCCCCGCGCCCAATGCGAAGATCCTAAGGTATCTTCAGAGCCAATGAACTCGGTCACAGCCGTTCTTTCCATGAACTTGGAGGACGGGGAGGTGAATTCATGGTACTAAGTTCATGGTCAGTGAGCAGGTCCAAACGGAACAGGAAACTCATTTGGAAAATCGGCGTGCCTCTTTCTGGGAGTGGGTTCCCTCTGATCCGTTCCGCTCCCGTGCGACCCCGCCAGGGTCGTGCTGTTGGCTGGGCGGCAACCCCGGGTGTCCTCCTTCGCGTAAAGCTTCCGCCGTCGCATAAAGCTATGGCGGACAGGTCCTTTCGGTCGACCTGGGGCTACCCGCTTCGAACCCTTTGGGGTTCGCGGCCGAAGAAGCCGTTGCGGCTCAGAGCTCCACTGTCCGATCCCGCTCTGGATCCCGAAGGGATCACAGCCCATAGCCGGTCGGTTGAGGACCTCCGGGACGACACCACCGGTTCTCTGTTTTAGTGCAAGGATCCTGGAGGGATCCCAGGGCTCGGCAAGCGATGAGCCGTATGGGGGACAGGAGTTCCCTGGCAGAATGAGAACCGCTGGCTTGGTGTCTAAACCGCTCCCCATGCGACCTTGCTTTGCCGTGCGTGGAGGGGCAAAGTTCGTTCCATGATCAAGGGTGTTTTGGTGCTGATGGCGAGTGCTGCATGCCTTGCGGCGTTCGATTCTCCTCACGCGGAATTGGCGATCGACCCTGAGCTTGTGCTCACGATCCGTGGTTCGCCTGGCAGTTTCCATACCCTGCTGAGCGCATCCAAACTCGAGGGAAACCAGGGCTGGCAAGTGTTGACGAACGTGACGTTGGACGGGGTAGGGAACTGGAGAGTGCAGCCATCGTCCACGGACGAGGAGAGCCGCTATTATAAGCGTTTTGCACCGGAGGGCCTTGTCGGCATCCCGCCAGGGATGTTTGTGATGGGGAGTCCTGCGTCTGAGAAGGAACGGGATAGCAACGAAACAGAGCACACGGTGATCCTGACGAAGGGATTTTGGATGGGGCAGCGAGAGGTGACGCAAGGAGAGTATTTGTCCGTGATCGGGAATAATCCGAGCTACTTCAAGAATGGGGTGGATGCCCTTTCTCCTGGAACCGGAGGCGGAGTGACGAATGATCTGCAGCATCCCGTGGAGCAGGTGAGTTGGATTGATGCGACAAACTACTGTGGGAAGCTGACGCAGCGGGATCGGGCCGCAGGGCTGATCCCAGCGGACTACGCCTATCGGTTGCCGACGGAGTCGGAGTGGGAGTATGGGTGTCGAGGAGGGACGACGAATGCTTTCCACTTTGGGACGGCCATTCGACAAGGGATGGCAAACTTCTACACGCTGCAGGAGTATGACTCCGCAGTTGGATCCCAGAGCAAACCGAACAATGTTTGGATCGGTAGAACAATCGAAGTGGGCTCCCATGCACCGAATGCCTTTGGACTTTACGACATGCATGGGAATGTGTGGGAGTGGTGCTCGGATTTGTATGGGGGCTATCCGACTGGTGTAGTAACTGATCCAGTTGGGCCAACGTCGGGCTTCATCCGCGTGCTCCGCGGGGGCGGTTGGAACCGCGGCGGCAGGGGTTGCCGCGCGGCGTTCCGCAGCATCGGCATCTACCCGGACTACGGGTTCTACTACGTTGGGTTCCGTGTCGTCCTTGCCCCAGGTCGATAACAGAAGCACAGGTAGCGTAGCGGAGCCCGCCTTCGCCGAGGCTACGGCGCGGCAAGCCGGAAGGTCCAGCTGGAGTGCCCCTCCTTCGCCGGTGGCTTCGGAGGGCAGGGGGACGCGCGCAGGCTGAGGCCTGTAGGCGGAGAGAAGCGGTCGGTGAACCAATATGAAGACCTGTGATCCGCAGATTGCACAGATTTTCGCAGATTACGGAGAAGGCAGTGAGAGACGGGAGGGAGTGTCTTGTTCCGCAATCTGTGTAAATCTGCGAAATCTGCGGATAACAATTCCTGAGCTCCGACTCGGGCAGAAAGCTCTTCGCTGGGTTGCCCTCGGCGAGGAGCTCTGCTAGACCCTGAGGGATGCAGACACTTTCCAGGCACCAGTTCGCCCAGCAGTTGGCCACAGGGTCTCTCGCCCTGGCCTTGCCCCATGGCCTTCAGGCCGCCTCCGCTGCCCATCGGCCCCGCCCAACCCCAGTGGTCGGTTCCCAACTCTATGGATGGGGGCGATGCTACGATCGAGATGGGCGGAATATGGCTCAGCATCTGCCGGAGGTTCTCAAGGCGCATAAGGATTCCGGCTATGACTACGCGGAAGGTAGTTTAGATACGCAAACCCTCGACAATAATAAGCGCTTCGCCGTCGAACTGGCAATCGAGAAGGGCACGCGGGTTACGCGGTCCGCGGTTGCCAATCATCAGCGAAGTCGGGAGTTTGTTCGACGTGTTTTTGGTGTCTGAGCTCTCGGCGTCCATCTCTAACGATCCATGCTTACTCTCGACACTCTCCGCTTCGACAATACTTACGCGGAGTTGCCGGATGCTTTCTATCAGACGGTGTTTCCCACTCCGCTCCAGGGGGCGCGGCTTGCCGCGTTCAGCCCGGAGGCAGCGGCTCTCATCGACCTCGACCCTAAAGAGGCCACGCGTCGAGAGTTCGCCGAGCAATTGGTGGGAGCTCGTCCCTGGCCTGGGATCTGGCCTTTGGCGCAGGTCTATGCGGGCCATCAGTTCGGCAGCTTCGTTCCCCAGCTCGGGGATGGACGTGCGATCCTGTTGGGAGAGGCCTGCGCTGAGCGTCCGCATGTGTGGAATCGCTACCGGAACCTCTCCGGTAGGAAGTGGGACTTGCACCTGAAGGGGTCGGGCCCGACCGCTTACTCCCGGCAGTTCGACGGGCGCGCGGTGCTACGGTCCTGCCTGCGGGAGTTTTTG
>CAMAVD010000183.1 GCA_945861575.1 Akkermansia muciniphila | reverse complement strand
CTGGTCAGGCGAATCTTTCCAACTGCCCAGAAGGTTTCCGATGCTCAGATGCGCTTACTCTCCCTCTCACCTCATCCCATTCTTCCCCTCTGGAATTACACTCTCTCCCCAAAGTAAATCAGGAAGTTATTTTTACACCGTCCCTTAGGGCTCACGTATGACGTGATAAATGTTGGATCGAGTGGGCTGGTTGGACGGCATTGTCATCGTTTAACTCTCTTCGTCTCCTTGCGGGGGGGTTGGGTCCGAACTACCCGCACCGTAATCTCGTCGCCGGGCTTGATGTCTTCGGACTGCCAAACGACCGGCTTCTTCGTGCTGCCATCCTGCCTGACCCTCATCCCGGTAATGTAAATGTAATCAGATGGCAACTCCGTCACGAGCCAATGAATCTGAAAATTGGAGAACACCTTCGCAGTCACCGTAAGGAATCTGCGCTTCCGGCCATTCACGAGAATCTCGAATCCTTTCATATTGGTGTTGCCGTCCAACGGCGAGGTCAGCGACGGGAGGCAGCCGCCGGTGACGTCCGGGTTTCACGCTGAGCGAAACGGCTGCCTCCCGTTCGCTGGACTGTCTGGTTCACCCTTTTCCGGCTTGGATACCGCGCCGTCTTCTCCAGGAAGCAGGCCTCAAACTCCGAGTACTTCTGGTCTCCCAAATGAAACCGCAGCCCCTTCTGGGCGACCATGAAGTCGTAGCGGTCTATCCACCGGTGCAACTCGTCGCCGAGCCCGTACAGAAATCGCGCAGCTGCCTCGCTTACGTCAGCTACCGTCTTGGCTTGAGGAGTCGGGTGCAAAGTCCAGGCTGCATACCTGAGGCACCCTGCGGCAGAGGCTGTATCATCGCGCTCAACGGCGGCATGAAATTCGCGCACCACTTCTCGCCAAAGGCTTTGCCGGTCTTTAGCAGCGACGATACGCTCCTTCAGCCCGGGCAGGTATTTCAGCGCCGTTCCTTTCCATGTGCTCATGCTGTGGGTCCTGGCGAACAGTGTTATTGAGCAGCGTACCAGGCGCAGCCTATCACACGAATGGCTGCAATATCGCTGCCTATCCTGCGAATCCGTCTAGTGGGCTTGCCAATGTCAGGAATTTACTCTTGTCGGATCCGTTAAGCAAACCGAGACGTTCTCCTCATGCCGCTAGGCGAACTGGGCGAGTGGAGCCGTCCTCACCGACCTAAACACCTCCCAACAGTTCTAACCAAGAACCAAGTAGTTCGCGTGCTTGCCTGCGCACCCTCCAGGAATGGCTCGGCCATAAAGACGTCGCAACGACCCAGATCTATTCCCACGTCATACAAAAGCCAGGGCTCGGGGTGAAGAGTCCGCTGGATAGCCCGTGACGAACTTTGGAAGGGGACGTTGCCTCGCTTCAACCCTGACCCTGAGCCTGAACAGGGCTGAAGCGAAGCGACGCGGTGCTCTTGCATCGCGTCGTTGCTGCCACGCGCTTTCGTGCCTGGCGAACGCTTGACCTTTCGTTGGTGACGAGGATCTCTCCTCGCCGGCCCCGCCGCAGGACATACTGCAGCCACGCCTCTACGCCGGACTTCAACCGGAACGTGTCGACCGAAAATTCATCCGTTCCCTCCCCTGCCCCTCCCATCCCGCGCGCCACATCAAGGCAGCAACGGTACGTCACGAAGGGCTATGTTCTTGGGGGTGATTTCTTATTCTTTCGCCAGTGCTTATCTCTGGGGCTTTTGCCTCACGCGTCAGGGATCCTTTGAGGTCACATTACGCCTCCAAAATGCGGTGTCCAGTCGAATGTCTTGAGCTGTCGAATGTCTTGAGCGAAAGCGGTCCAAGGAATACCAAACAAAATGTAACCGCGAATGGACACGAATAGACGCGAATGCGAAAAGGGCTCCTGGGTTGTGACTTCTGGATTAACCTTCATTCGCGTTCATTCGCGTTCATTCGCGGTTAACGTTCAAATCCCGGCAGTGGGTTTCGCCGGGTTGAATATCTGAGTCCACCAGCGAACGCAGCCTGGGCGGCAAGCGAGATGTATCCAGCAAGCTCACACCTCAATTTCGTCCTGGTGCTAAATCTGGAATCCACGCGCCTGATAGTTGATCAGAGGGCGACAGGTGACCTGCCCCTCTCTTGTCCTACCGACTGCACGACCAACGCCTCGGCGGCGAGAACGACGGCTAGCCGATTACTTACGATTACGATTACGATTACGAGGGGGAGCGGATTGACGCCCGTTTTTGCTGAGATGCGCACGGATACGACCTAGGTTTTAGGATTATCTAGATCCCACACCGGCGAGCAGGCATGATCGGAACGGTTTTTGCGTCGCATGATGGCAGCCCATTCCAACGAAAAGAAGGCCGGCTCCGCACGCAGTCTGCTCAGGATACTGGGCTTTCTGCGCAGGTATCCGCTTTGGCTGTCCCTGGCGATCGGCTTGCTTCTGGTCAATATCACCATCGAACTGAGCCTGCCCCAGGTCCTTGGTGAGGCCCTCAACGCGCTGCAGCGTCATCTGGAAAGCAAGGGAGGCTTCAGCCCTTCCTTCTTTGTAGCACTCTACCTGGGACTCGCCCTGGTCCGGGCTATGGTCGGAATGATCCTGGGCCCGATCCGCAATCGCCTAGTCCACACCACGCTGGGCGATATCCGTGCCTCCATCTACGTCGCGCTCCAACGCCTGAACTTCTCCTATCACGATCAGGCGAATTCGGGCGAGCTCATCTCGCGTGCGACCACCGATGTCTGGCGGCTGCAGGAGTTCTTCTTCGCCTGCCTTCTCCTCACCGCAGACATCGTGGTCACCCTGATCGCCACCACCGCCCTGGTGTTCTCCGTGCACTCGCATCTGGGATGGGTGGCCCTGGGAACCATGGCACCCACGGTCTGTCTCATCGCGTTTTATGCCAGCCGGCTCCAGCCCAAGTGGCGGCAGGTACACGATCTCCACAGCGCAATGACCACCGTGGTTCAGGAGAATGTGGCGGGGGTCCGTGTGGTGAAGGCCTTCGCCAAGGAGTCCGCCGAGATCGCCAAGTTCCGAGCCCGCAAGGAGATCTACCTTAAACATCTCATGGACACCGTCGGGTATTGGGCTGGCCGCGTGCCCTTCGCCCAGTTCATCTACGGCCTCAGCCTGCCGCTGGCGCTTTGGGTGGGCGGAGGCCTCGTCATCCAAGGTCAGATCGCGATTGGCGATCTGGCCAAGGTGGTTTTCTATCTGATGGCCATCGGCCACCGCGTGGGCCTGGTGGGCCAGTTCACCAACATCGTTCAGAACGCAAGTGCGAGCGCCGAGCGCATCTGTGAGATTTTGAACGAGCCACCAAGGATCCGTAGCGGATCGAAACCACTGCCCAAAGGCCAGGGAGAGGTTCATTTTGAAGACGCCAGCTTCTCCTATCCTGGTGGTAAAACCTCGGTGAAACATCTCAGCCTCCAGGTCCAGGCCGGCAGCACGGTCGCGGTGGTAGGCCCCACCGGCTCAGGCAAGTCGACGCTCGTGCAACTCATCCCCCGCTTCTACGATCCCACCGAGGGACGTCTTCTGCTGGATGGCGTGGATCTGAAAGATTTGGATCTCTCCGAGTTACGGCGTTCGGTGAGCATTATTTTCCAGGAAACCTTCCTCTTCAGCACCACGGTCGCTGAGAATATCGCCTACGGAAATCCCACAGTGACTCAGGAAGAGATTGTGCGCTGCGCGAAACTCGCCCAGGCGCATGAGTTCATTCTAGGGCTGGAGGACGGCTACGAAACGAATATCGGCGAACGAGGTGTATCCCTCAGCGGAGGCCAGCGGCAGCGCATCGCCATCGCAAGGGCGTTCCTAATGAATCCCCGGGTGCTGATTTTGGACGACGCCACCGCCAGTGTGGACTCGGGAACGGAGCGTCTGATCCAGCAGGCGATGCGCGATCTCACCCGGGATCGAACCACCTTCGTTATCGCTCATCGTTTCTCCACGGTTCAGCATGCCGATCGGATTGTGGTGATGAGGGACGGCTCGATCGTCGAGACCGGCACCCATGTGGAACTCCTCGCTCGTAGCGGTTTCTACGCAGAGATCGTGCAGAAGCAGATGCAGGGAAAGCCACAGCCTGCCGCCTCCGTCGAGCCCGCAGCCCACTCCGGACCTTTCTGAGCCATGGCCCAGCGCGTCGATCTAGAACTGGAAGAGGAATTCGCACAGCGGCGGATGAGCCGGGCGCTTTTCCAACGCCTCTTCAGCTACATTCGTCCCTACGGCCGCCTGGTCGTCCTAAACCTGATCTTCACGATCCTCGCCACCGCCTCGCAGCTTCTCGGACCGAAGTTCATCCAGGTAGGCATCGACCGCTATCTCACGCGAATCACGGACGCTGGTTTCGCGATGAAGGGCATCGCGATCATCAGTGCCATCTATCTGGGCAATCTCCTCCTGGGCTGGCTGCTGACGTCCATCCAAGTTCGCACGACCATCCAGGTGGGACAGGGGGCCATGAACGATCTGCGGATGGCGGTCTTCGAGCATATCCAGCGTCTCTCCCTAAACTACTTCGACCGCACCCAGCAAGGGCGCATCCTGAGCCGTGCGGACACCGACATCGATTCATTGGATCGGGTGATGACCTGGGGGGCGTCGCAGTTGCTCTCCAGCCTGCTCACCCTGGCAGGCGTGCTGGCGCTGATGGTTCAGTATGATTGGCGACTGAGCCTCGCCGTCGCCACGGTACTGCCCGCGCTGGTGATCGCCACTCAACTCTTCCACAAGCACGGGATACAGGCGTATCGAAAGGTGCGTGCGCATTCCTCCAAATTGGCAGCGTCCATGGCGGAGAACATTCAGGGCGTGAGGGTCGTCCAGGCCTTTGCACGGGAGGAGGAAAACCTCGGACGCTTTCAGTCCCTCCACGACGAATATGCGCAGTTCGCCATCGCAGCCGCCCGAGTCTTCCACACCTACATGCCCTTCATCGGACTGGTGTCCGGCATCGGGACCTGCATTCTACTCGGATACGGGGGACAGCTGACCCTGCAAGGGGAGATCACTGTCGGCGAGTTGGCAGCGTTCGTACTCTATCTGGGCATGTTTTTCGGCCCTATCCAGACCATGGGCGACCTCTACAACGCGGTGCTCTCCTCGGCAGCAAGCGCGGAACGGATCTTTCAGCTCTTAGACACCGAGCCACAGGTGCGAAACCAGCCAAACGCCATCGCCCTGCCCTCGCTTCGGGGCGAGGTGCGCTTTGAAGATCTCTGGTTCCGCTACGACACCACGCCTGAGAACAGCTGGATCCTGAAGCATCTAAGTTTTCATGTTCCCGCGGGCAGCACCGTGGCACTCGTTGGCCACACCGGCTCTGGAAAGACCAGTGTCATCAGCCTTTTGGCCCGCTTCTATGAGCCTCAGAAAGGACGCATTCTGGTCGATGGAACGGATCTCAAGGACGCGACGGTTGAATCGCTGCATCAGCAGATTGGCATCGTCACCCAGGAGAACTTTCTCTTCACCGGCACGGTGATGGACAATCTCAAGTACGGGCGACCCGCAGCCACCGATGACGAGGTGATGGAGTCTGCGCGGGTGCTGGGAACGGACACCATGATCCGGGGGCTCAAGGAGGGATATCAGACCGTCGTGGCAGAACGCGGAGGAAACTTCAGCGCCGGCGAGCGGCAGCTCATCACCATCACTCGAGCCATGGTGGCGCAGCCCCGTATCTTGATCCTCGACGAAGCCACCAGTGCGGTGGATCCACACACGGAGGAGATCTTGCAGCATGCGCTGGAGAAGCTCTTTGAGAAGCGCACCTGCTTTGTCATCGCCCATCGACTGTCAACGGTCCGCACGGCGCATCAAATCCTGGTGCTGGATCAGGGCGAGTTAGTGGAAGCGGGCACGCATGCCTCCTTGCTGAAACAAGCCGGCCGCTACGCCCGGCTCCACGGGGAATTCGTGGGAAGCTGACTCCCCCGAACTACTCCGCCTTCGTCTCACGATTCATCAGGGATCGAAGCGCGTCCAAGGGCTTTTTCCCCTCATGACACATGGAGTAAACCTCATCAATGATCGGGGTCTCGACCCCGAGTCGGCGCGCCAGATGGTGGGCGGACCGTGACGTAGGGTACCCCTCTGCGACGCTGACGGAGCTCGATTGAATCTCTGGGGCGGATTGGCCCTTACCCAAACGCTCACCGAAGCCGCGGTTTCGGCTCAGGCGGGAGAAGCAGGTCACGGCCAGATCGCCCAGGCCGCTTAGGCCGGAGAAGCTATCGCCCTGAGCCCCGCAGGCCATCCCAAGCCGTCGCATCTCGACAATCCCCCGCGTGATCAGTGCCGCCTTGGAATTCTCGCCGAAGCCAAGCCCGTCGCAAACCCCCGCGGCGATTGCCACTACGTTCTTAAGAGCGCCGCCAAGCTCCACCCCCAATTCATCCGCGCTGGTGTAGACACGGAAGCTGGGACTATTAAAGAGCGACTGCACCTGCAGGCAGGCCGCCGGATCCACGCCCGCAGCGACCACAGCGGTCGGAATTCCCCGGGCTACTTCCAAGGCGAGTGACGGGCCGGACAGGGCCGTGACGTGGGCCGCTACAGCGGTCTGCCTAAGAACCCCACACATCGTCAAGCCGGTCTCATACTCGATTCCTTTGGTCACACTCACGACCAGGCCCGAGTAGTCCGACAGACTCTGAGTCACCTCGCGGAACGCCCGCGATGGAACAGAGACCACCACCGCCTCCGCTCCCTGCACAGCCCAACGGGCGTCAGTCTCGAGCGCCCAGCCTGAAGGCAAAGGAATGCCCGGCAGATACCGCTCGTTGGCGCCCGACTTTTCAAGCGCTTTTAGATGCGACACATCATGGCCCCACAGACGAATGGAATGGCCGGCTCTGCTGAGGTGTAAAGCGAGAGCGGTGCCCCAGGCACCCGCCCCTAGAATGGTAACCTTCATGGTTTCGCCTCCTTCGGCTTCGCTCCAAGACGGCTCTCCGTGCCGGCGCGAAGTCGCTGGATATTGGCTCGATGTTTGTAGATCGCGAGAAGGGTCATCAGCGCCGTGACCGACACCAAAGACACACTTCCACCGGTGGCCCAGGTCGCGAAGGGGAGGGACGCCGCGGCGAGAATCGACCCTAGGGAGACATAGCGCGTGATGGCCAAAACCAGGAGAAAGACCGCCACGATGATCAGCAGTGCCCAGGGCACCAGCGCCAGGAGCACCCCAGCACTGGTAGCGATGCCTTTGCCGCCCTTGAAGCCGAGCCAGCAGGTGTAATTATGTCCCAGAATAGCGGCGAATCCGGCCGCCATCCGCATCCACTCCACAGTGGAGGCGGAAAGGCCATCCGCCAGACCCATAACCCCCACAAGCCATGGGAGCCCCGCACACGCCAAACAGCCTTTGGCGGCATCCGTGAGCAGAACGAAGGTTCCAGGCCCCTTGCCCAAAACGCGAAAGGCATTGGTCGCCCCAATGTTTCCGCTACCAACGGAACGGATATCGATCCCACGAGCTTTGGCGGTCAGATAGCCCGTGGGAATGGATCCCAAAAAATACGCGCACAGAACGACGCTCGCAAAAATCAGAGTGAGCACAGCCCGATCTTCAAAGTCCTGGCGGACAGATCAATCAGAATCACACGGGGTCGGCGGGTCAAACCCCCGCAGGCGGACGCCTGAAGAGCCAAGCCCAGCCCACCAGGAAAGCGACGCCTCCCAGCGGAGTCACCATTCCCAGCGCCTTCAGACCCGTCACCGCAAGGAGGTAGAGCGATCCAGAGAAGAGAAGCACACCAATCCCCCAGCAGATCACCGGACCTCGGGGAACACGGGGACCTGCCGCCAGCGCCAGCAAGGCGAGCGAGTGAAGAAAGTGATAAAGAGCCGCCGTTTCCCAGGCGGCAGCGGTGCCGAGGTCGCTGAGCCGCGCTTTGAGCCCATGGGCACCAAAAGCCCCCAGGGCCACGGCGAGGAAGGCCAGAGCAGATGCGAAGCGAATAACGGAGGATCGTTGCACAGTCCGAGCCTAGCAGCGAACCCCTCGGACGCAAAGGCTTGCCTGATCGACTTGCTCAAGAAAACAGGGTTGTCCTTAGGGGCTTGGATCAGGGAGAGTCGAATGGACATGCGCGTCCTGTCTCACTCGAGCGAACTGAATGCCCAATCCCGCCGCGTCTGCGCGGCGATCGGGGTGTTCGACGGCCTGCACCTCGGCCATCAGCAAGTGGTCCGGCGCATGCTCTCCGATGCCCGCCAATGGGATGCCTTGTCGGTCGCGATCACCTTTGATCGTCACCCCAACGCGGTGGTCGCCCCGGATCGGGCTCCGCCCATGCTCTACACCAATCGCCAGAAGCTCAAGGCGCTGGAAGACATGGGGGTGGATGTGGTCTGGATGATCCCCTTCGATAAGGCCGTCAGCCAAACCCCGGGAGAAACCTTCGTCCGAGAGATGGCCCGCGACTTTCCTCAGTTGCGCGGGCTGAGCGTGGGACAAGATTTCGCCTTCGGACATCGCCGCAGCGGTAGCGTCGCTCTGCTGGAAGCCTTGGGGCGCGAACTCGGCTTCAGCGTGCACGGACTCGAAGCACTCTCCCTGGGGGGGGAAGTTGTCAGCAGCACACGTATCCGCCAGGCGATCCAGACCGGCCGACTCGAAGTAGCCGATCAAATGCTCGGCAGACCGTGGGCTCTCTCAGGTCCGGTCGTGACAGGGGACAAGCTGGGAGGAAAGCTCGGCTTTCCCACAGCAAACCTCGAGACCACGGGACTCGTGCTTCCGCCCCGTGGCGTCTACGCCGCTCTTGTAGTCGTACGGGGAGAGCGTCATCAGGCCGTGGTCAATATCGGTATTCGTCCCACCCTATCCCATCCCACCCCCACTCTGCGGGTGGAAGCGCATCTCTTGAACTATTCGGGAGATCTCTACGGCCAAGAACTGGAGATCTACTTTCGTGAGAAGCTGAGGGAGGAGCAAACGTTTGCGTCGCTGGAGAAGTTGACGGCGCAGATCCACCGCGATCTCGAACAGGCACGTCGAATTTTCTATGCAGAGCGCCTCGAGTAAGTGCGCGGGGGGGGACGCCTCCTTACCTCGTCGCCTACAGGGGACACGAACCTCCGAATGTAGGGGACGACGTCAGGAGGCCTCGGGCGAGAGGGCGTGAGCATGCACTGTTACTTGTGCTGCGTAGACCGCGCTTATAACACGCTGCGATAAAGGACAAGAAAGTCTGCGGCCGTCACCGGCCGCGGGTTGAAACGGGCGGTCCATTGTGCCGCAGCTTCCTCGGCCAGGATGGGGAGGTTCTCCTCCAGGATCCCGCATTTGGCCAAAGAACTTGCCAAGCCGCTGGAGGCCAGCGCTGCTCTCAGCATCGCCACCAAGTCGCCCACCGAACCCAGACCCACGGTTCGGGCCAATCGAAGATATTCAGCCTCGGCCTCGGGAAGCTGGGCGTTGTAAAGAACCACTGCGGGAAGCAGCATCCCCACGGCGTGTCCGTGGACCAGGTTGTGTCGGGCCGTCAGAGGATTCGCAGCCGCGTGTGCGGCACCCAACATCGAGTTCTCGATCGCCGCGCCGGCAAAGGCAGCCCCGAGCAGCATGCGCCCACGAGCCGCCAAGTCGCCAGGATCGAGGGTCACTTTCTGAAACGTGCCGCCACAGAGCAGGAAGGCCTCTCTGGAAAAAAGCGCCGAGATCGGATTCCGTTTCAACGTGACGGCTGTCTCGAGGGCGTGAGCGATGGCATCCAGTCCGGTGCACGCGGTGACCCGTGCAGGCTGCGACAGCGTCAAGGTAGGGTCCAATAAGGCCACCGCTGCGGCGGCCTTCGGGTCCAAGCAAGCCATCTTCTGATGGGTAAGTTCGTCGGCGATGAGGGCCGCTGATTGGCACTCGCTCCCCGTGCCTGCTGTGGTCGGGATCGCGACCATCGGAAGCATCGGCCGCGTGGCCTTGCCCACCCCCCAATAGTCCTTCATCTCTCCCCCGTTGGTGAGAATGAAGTTGCAACCCTTGGCGGTGTCCATGGAACTGCCCCCGCCCAGACCCACCAGGAAGTCCGCATGGGCGGCCCGAGCCGCCTCCACACAGGATTGAACATCACGGGTGGTCGGATTCTCGCGAGCCTGATCGTAGAGGGAAACGGCAGCCCCAGCAGATTC
>CAMAVD010000182.1 GCA_945861575.1 Akkermansia muciniphila | reverse complement strand
CCTCCCCCAGCACCTGCGCCGCAGCCCCCCCCTCAACCGAAATCAGAACCTGCTCTTCAGCCAGCGTTGCCCAAGGACACCTTCGTCCCCATTCCGACGCCGCAGCCACCCAAGCCGACACCGCCGAAGCCGCAGCCCTTGAAGCCAGCCGAGGCGGCCACGGCGAAGGAGTCCGCGCCCGCCGCGCCGAACGAGCCGCTCACCGCGCAGTCAAAGGTGAACCTCGACGCCCCTGCGGCCAAGCCGAGGCCCAAGACCTTGGCTCAGGCGCGCCAGCAGGCTGGGCTGCCGGGAGAGCAGATGAAGCAGGACGGTGGCGTGCGACGGTTGGGTCGGTTGGCGGTTGATGCTAAGGCCACACCCTTCGGTGATTACGATGCCGCCTTGATTCGAGCGGTGCAGGAGCGCTGGTACTATTTACTGGATAACTCGGCGGTATCCTCTAGAAGCGGCAAGGTGGTCCTGCAGTTTAACCTGAAGTTTGACGGCACGGTCTCTGAGTTGAAGGTGCGCGAGTCCGAGGTGGGCGAGGTGCTCGGCCTCTTGTGCGAGCGAGCTATCTCCGACCCTTCACCCTATCCGCGCTGGCCGTTGGATATGCACCGTTTGGTGGGGGGAAACATCCGCCCTGTCACGTTTACCTTTCTTTACTATTAAACCACGATTATGGAACTGATATTCCTCCTCTCTCTCTTCGGTGCTTCGGTGCTCGGAGTGACCATCATCATCGAACGCGGCATCTCGCTCCAGAGGGAGAAGGTGATACCAATGCCTGTCATCCGGGCGATCGAAAAATCGGGGCCCGGGGAGTTGCGAAATGTTTGCCAGAAGAATCCGTCGACACTCAGCCGACTGCTTATTGTGGCGACTGACCATCTCGAATGGCCGCGCTCCCAGACGGTGGAACTCATCCAAACTCGTGCTCGTCACGAGGTCAGCAAGCTGGAGCGGAATCTGTTTATTCTCGAGATTCTTGTGGGGGTTGCCCCGCTTCTCGGTTTGGTGGGGACGGTCTACGGATTGATCGAGCTGTTTGGGGCCATGAAGGGTGCGGGTGGAGCCGAGAATGTTGATTTCGCCCGAGGCATCAGCTTGGCGCTTCGAGCTACCTTCGGCGGACTTATCATCGCAATCCCCTCGCTCATCGCCTGGAGCATCTATTCCCGAAAGGTAGAGACATTCACCGTGGAGTTGGAGACGCTTTGCGACGAGTATTTGAGAAAGCACACCTCCAGCAAAGCCTGAGTCCTGGTTATGGCAAACTGACCTCCTTGATTCTATGCGCTTCGGGAAAGCTAAACGGAAGGCAACGCCCTCAGTGATCATCGTGTCGCTGATTGACGTCCTCATTGTCGTGCTCATCTTCCTCATGGTCACGACCCACTTCAAGAATCGTGACCCGCAGCTCAGGCTTGCGCTTCCGGAATCGAAGGAAGCCAAGGCGGCCCCTTCGCAGGACTCCAAACCCTTCGTGATCCAAATCGCGACCAATGTGCCTTTCTTCTGGATCGAGAGCCGACCCGTCACTCTCGAACGTCTTCAAAACGACTTGACCGCGGCTGCGAAAGCCAATCCGCGTGTGAGCGTGGCGATTAAGGCCGACAAGAATGCACCCTTTGGCGAGGTTCTCAAGGTAATCGATGCCGCCAAGATCGCCCAAGTGGGCAGCATCAATGCGATTACTGAGAAAGCCAAGTAAGGAGCCCATGCTGAGTATGCGTTACGCACCCATTCCGTCAGACTTATTCGTGGACAACCGTCGGCGGTTGACGGAGCTGATGCTTCCCAATTCGCTGGCTGTTGTGAATGCCAACGACATTCTGCCCACCAATGCGGACGGTAGCCTGCGTCTGTGGCAAAACTCAGATCTTTTTCATCTCAGCGGCGTGAATCAAGAGGAGAGCATTCTCCTTCTCTATCCCGGAGCCCACGAGCCCAAGCAGCGGGAGATGTTGTTTCTTCGTGAGACCAGCGAGCTGATCGCCATCTGGGAAGGACATAAGCTCACCCGTGATGAGGCTCGGAAAGTCAGCGGGATCCAATCCGTGCATTGGCTCTCTGAGTTCCCCGCGATGTTTCGGCGGCTGATGTGCGAGTGTGATCGCGCCTATCTCAATACCAATGAGCACAAGCGTGCTGTGGTGGATGTGGAGACTCGCGATGTCCGTTTCATACGCGAAACGCAGCGGCAGTTTCCCCTGCACTCCTACGAGCGGCTCGCACGACTGATGCATCGCATTCGCGCGGTGAAGTCGCCGGGCGAAGTGGCCCTGATGCGTCGTGCTTGCGACCTTACCCGCCGCGGATTCCAGCGTGTTCTCCGGTTTCTGAAGCCGGGCGTGAATGAAATGGAGATCGAGGCCGAGTTTGCCCACGAGTTCATTCGGGGGGGGGGCGGCTTCTCCTACACCCCCATCATCGGCAGCGGAGCGAACGCCTGCGTCTTGCACTATCTCGACAATAACCAAGTCTGCAAGAAGGGCGATCTGGTGCTGATGGATGTGGGCGCTAGTTACGCCAATTATCAGTCGGATATGACCCGAACCCTTCCCGTGAGTGGGCGGTATTCCCGGCGGCAGAAACAGGTCTATAATTCAGTGCTCCGGATCCTGCGCGAGACGAGCCGTCTTGCCGTGCCGGGCAAGCTGCCGCGCGATTGGCAAAAGGAGGCAGAGGCATTGACTCAGGAGGAGCTTCTGGGTTTGGGTCTCCTCAAGCGGTCGGACATCCGTTCGCAGTCTCCGGACCGTCCCGCTTTGAAGAAATACTTCATGCATGGAGTGGGTCACCCTCTCGGGCTGGATGTTCATGATGTAGGGATCACCACTGAGCCCATGCAAGCCGGATGGGTGATGACAGTGGAGCCGGCCATCTATATCCCAGAAGAGGGGTTTGCGGTGCGCTTGGAGAACGATATCCTGCTCGGACGCGATGGGAACGTGGACCTCATGGCAGATATCCCTATCGAGACAGATGAGATTGAGGAAATCATGTCCAAACGACGCTAGCAGCCTTTCGACTTATCCCGACCGGACGTGAGTCCGGCTGTGGAGCCCGTTTGTGCGGAGCTATCCCTTGGGAATCGTCGCGACAGGCTGCTAGATATTTTCCTGCGGAAAAAGAGCCGATCCACTGATGGTTTCCATGACACTGGAGTGGACTTTGGTGGGCACCCGGCAGGATCCTAAAGATCTGGCCCAGGGTCAGTCCGGAAGCGCATCCCGCTGAAGTCCTGACGGCCTTGGACGGGTGATTCCGATTCAAAGCGGCGCGCGCCGATGCGCCCCTTACGGAGGCGGAGCGTCTGTTTGAATCGTACCTGTAGCTTGCTCTCGTGGGCTGGCGGCTGATAGCGTCGGCCAGACAGTATGATACATCCAACGAGCCCCTTGCCTGAGCGTCCATCGAACGTCTCGCGGCTCAGTCGCTGGATGAGTCAAAATCCCTCAGCACTCGCCGTGCTGGCCACTCTCGCGGCATTCGGGGCTTACTCGTGCATGTATGCCTTTCGTAAACCTTTTACGGCAGCTACCTACTCTCAGTTCAGTTTTTGGGGCTTCGACTACAAGGTCCTTCTCGTGCTGGCTCAGACGGTCGGCTACACCCTTTCAAAGTTCATTGGCATCAAGGTGGTTGCGGAGGTGCGTCCTACGAATCGGGCTTGGATCATTTTGGCGCTCATCGGGTTCAGTGAAGGAGCGCTGCTTCTGTTCCCACTGGTGCCAGCCCCCGCCAATGTGGTTTGTCTTTTTTTTAATGGGCTTCCTCTCGGGATGATCTGGGGAATTGTCTTTGGATTTCTGGAAGGGCGGAAAGTGAGCGATCTCCTGGGGTTGGGTTTGAGCATCAGTTTTATTGTGGCTTCGGATGTCATGAAGAGCGTGGGCCGCATCCTGATGGACCAGTGGCATGTTTCTGAGTTCTGGATGCCAGCGGTCACGGGCGCCCTTTTCGCCCCTTTGCTTTTGCTTTGCCTATGGGTTCTGGCTCAGGTGCCCCCCCCCACCTCTGAGGACGAGGTGGCCCGCACGAAGCGTGTCCCGATGAACGCTACCGCCCGTTGGGCTTTCCTTCGCGAGTACGGGCTCGGTCTGGGGTTTCTGATCCTTGCCTATGTGCTCCTGAGTGTTTATCGCGATTTGCGCGACACATTCATGGTGGAGATCCTTCGGGATCTGGGCGCTCTCAAAGACAATCTGGTTTTCACTCGCGTTGGGCTCATTGTGGGTCTGTCGGTGCTGGTGGTTCTGTCGTTTTTTTGGCGTATCCAGGACAATCGGCGGGCCTTGTTTACCTACCTCAGCATCATTGGGGCAGGGGCATTGGTTGTGGGTGCCAGCACGATGGCCTTCCAGTTTGGGCTGTTGGCTCCCTTCTGGTGGGTGGTCTGGACTGGAGTGGGCGCCTATCTCGCCTACGTGCCCTACAATAGCGTCCTCTTCGACCGTTTGCTGGGCGCCTTCCGGGTCACGGGCACTTCTGGCTTTCTAATCACCTTGGCAGATTCCTTCGGCTATCTGTCCTCCGCCGGACTTTATATCTACCGAGCTGTGTTCAAGGGAACCGCCTCCTGGCTTAGCTTTTTGACTTATGGGAGCTATGTCGTCGCTTTGGCTGTACCTGTGCTACTCCTCCTTTCCATCCTCTACTTCCGTCGCCGCTGCCGAGACTTTGCGGGCTAAAAAAAGACCCCACAGCACGGGCTGCGGGGTTTTGAGAAGGCGGAAGGGTTAGCCGAGTTTGGCGAGGACCTCGGTCAGCTTGGCAAAATTAGGGAGATCCTTGGGGGTCGCCGTTTGCTCGCTGTATTGAACCACACCGCTCTTGTCGATGACGAAGGCAGCGCGAGCGGAGGTGTCACCAATACCGGCAAGTCCGGGGAATTCAACTCCGTAGGCCTTGGTGGTGGCCTTGTTCAGGTCGCTGACCAGGCGGACCGCAATCTTTTCCTTCTGGGCCCAGGCTTCCTGGGCGAAGGGGCTGTCAACACTGACTCCGATGACCTCGGCGTTCAGACCGGAGTAGGAGTTAAGTCCGCTCGTGATGTCGCAGAACTCCTGGGTGCAGACACTAGTGAAAGCGAGGGGGAAGAACAGCAGAACGGTGTTCTTTTTGCCAAAATTGTCGCTGAGTTTGACGTCGGCTAGCCCTTCTTTTCCCTTCGATTTCAGGGTGAAGTCAGGAGCTTTAGATCCAACAGAGATAGGCATATCAGTTTCGAGATGGGATGTTTCAGTGATTCTTAACCGTTTACGGGCGCAGGTATAGGTCGAGAGGATGCCTCTGTCAAATCTTGGAATCTCACTGGGTGCTGTTGGATTGCCAGGTGGTGGGAGCCGACCAACCGCCATCGGTCTTCGATCGAACGATAATCTTTCCCTGGCCGGGGGCTGGGATCGGGGATTGATAGGGCTTGGCGGTGACGGATGGTTCGCCCTCGGCTTGGCGAGGATCTGAGCCGTCCGTCGTGTAGTAGAGTTGCCCACGCCCTTTCGCTGTGAGGCGAAGGGTCCCTGCATCGTTGCGCGGAGTCAGGGCAGGGGGTTGGCCGATTTCCGAGTCGATCCAAGCAATCCGCTTGCGGATCCAAGACTTCATGTAGTCGATCTCATCCTCATAGGTCGCGCCGGCGTAGGCATTGGGGTGGACATATTGGCCGAGGATGGGCCAGCGACGGAAGTTACGCGCTTGGGCTTCCCGGAGTTCGGAGGCCATCTGGTCGATACGCTTTAGGATGCTCTCAGGCTGGAAGACGGTTCGGCGAAGTTCCCACCAGCGATCAATCTGTTGTTGGTTGAACTCGGGATCCTGCACCAGTCTTCTAAACCAGGAGATCTCCGAGTCTCGGAGCTGTTCGGTGTACCAGCCGCTTGGGCTGTCGCCATCCAGGTAGTTTGGAATGCCGAAGCTGAGGTTCCAGTCCCAGGCCGGTTCGAGTTTAATTTTTCCGCCGCGGTCCTTGGAGAAAAAAACGCTGTAACGCAACCCGTCGATGTTTTTTGACATCTCTACGAGCCAGTGGAAATCAAGGAAAGAGGGAACATCGATGTAGCGACGGTAGCCCCGTTTAGGATCCAGAAAACTCTTGCCGTAGATCGAACGTTCCGCTTCCTGAAAATGACGCTGCAACCACTCACTCTGCGCGGGGGTGATGTCGTCAGGATCAGGCTCCACGAAGAAATATTCCCCCCCTCGGCTCGTGAAGGCGGGGCTTTCATTGTTGGAATGATCCCTCTTGAAAATGTATCCGCCCGTCACTTGGGGCTCGGTATTCTCTCCCGGGCCAAGCTCGGTGATGTTCACCCGATTCTTTCCCCTTTTGATCTTCTCCACGAGCACATAGACCCCGACATAGTCTCTTCGACTGATGGTGCCGCCGCCTTGGTTTACGAAGAGCTCCACAAACCGAGTTCGCGGGGCGTAATGTCCCATCTGGCGGCTCAGCTCGTACGCGACCGCGTCCCGGATCAGGGACTTGTCGGGGTAGGGCGCGTAGAGTACCCAGTCAGAGTCCTTTGGGAGCCCGGCAACGCCGGACTTCAGCTTGTCACCAAACTCATCCCGCAGGCGAAGCGTGTACGACTTCTTCGAATACCGAGGGGAGCTGTAACCCCGGATGTTGTAGTCGCCTCGGCTCTCCAACTGCGCCTCTCCTGCGAGGCTTGCACGGCCGTTCCCAGGCTCCATGATCCGGACAACCAGAGGTGTCTTTCGATTTTCGCTGGCGCGACCCTGGGAGGTGATGAGCAATATGGGTAGATTGGAGCTGAAGTCTCCCAGATCGCCTTCCGCTTGTTGGTAACATTCCATCGTGGCGCGGCTGGGTAGAAAGCCGGGAGCGAAGGTGCGAGCCTTGATGACTGCGGGACCGGATAATTCGATGGAGCCCTGGCAGATGCTGGAGGTTTCGGTCGGCTCCCGTCCATCGGTTGTGTATCGCACGACTCCCCCCTTGATCGCCGCTTTCATCGCGATCTGTGTGGCTCCCTGAATCATGCCGCCCTTGGGGCTCAACTGTGGGATAGGAGCCTCAGCGGCATAGCCGGGGTCGATGTTGGCAGCGAGTGGTGTGGCCGGGAAGAAGAAACGCGGCGAGTCCAGCTGGAGCTGCGTTTTGAACCCCACCAGCTCCGGAAGGATGAGGAAGCTTGGGTCTGCGGCCTGTGAATTCAGTCCCACGATCGAGAGCATGTTGGCTCCAGGCCGAAGATGTCCTCGGAACGCGGTCACGTCGATGTCTTCGCTCAGTTCCTCCGTGGAAGCCAGCCATTCGGTTTGAAGCGAGTCGAGATCGACTGTGGTCAAATCGGAGCGAGTGTGTGCCACCAGCTGGAGCCGAGAGGGCATCGGGAGGGCGTTCGGCACGAGGAGTTTGCTGAGCAGCGTGACGGTCTTACCCGTTCCACCTCGGGCGTCAGTGGTGACGCTCAGGGTGACGAGCGCGCCTTGGTCTGTATATTCGATTTCCAGAAAGGCCAAATGAAAGAAACGCCAAGCGAGGCTGGGTTCGTTGACCGGTTTCTCGCTGTGCGCCAGTCCTGAGCGCGTCACTTCCGCTCGGGCTCCACGTCCTTCCGGAGGCAGGGCGAGATGGATGACCAGTGAGTCACTGATCGCGCCGCTATCTGTGTTCGACTGCTTGAAGGTGTCCAAGCTAGCGCCAGCACCACGATCCCCAAACACGCTGGTCGGGATCAGGGCGAGGTAGAGATCATTCGCCCTGGGGTTACCTCCTTTGATCCTAAAGTCGAAGCTGGCCCGGATCAGCTTGGAGGCACCGGGGATCGCTTGCGGAAAGGCGACCCCGTTCACCTGATCCTCCTGACGGCCATTGATGAGCCTGAGATATCGATTGGTGGCGACGTTGGTGGGGAGCACCCTTGCGCGGGCGCTGGCAGTCTCGTTCATGAGAGTGTAGGAACCCTCATCGCTTTCGAACGGTTCCGTGAGCAGCACTGGATCCGCTTTGCCGCGCGGTCGGGCGGCTTTATCGCTCCAACCTGAGGCGGTGCTTGCATTCCGACGGGCGACTTCCTGCCCGTTGATCCAAGCAATGAAACCGTCGTTGTAATGCATGCGCAGCGTCAGGCGATCCAGGCTGTCATTGGTATGGCTGAAAGGAGCACGAATCAGCAGGGAGCTGCTCTTTCCCCGCATGAGAGCACTGACATCTCCACCGATGTAGGGGAGGAGGTTGGTTCCTTCGTCGAACCCGATTCCATTCTTGCCGGTTGCCCAAGCCTTTTGAGGGAAACCTACTTGCTTCCACTCATCTCCAGGGTCTCCCGAGGGGAGACTCACCCATTTCGGAGCCGTCCGGCTGAGCAATTCTACGCTACGTTCGAGTCTGGGGATTCCATAGGATACATCCGGCCGCAGTGGGGGTAGCTTGGGCTGGAACTGCATGGCCACCGTTTTGCCGTCCGGCTGCACGAGAGCAAGGTATTCGCCCTCGATGTCGAGCTTGAAGTTGGTGTGCAGCTCCCGGTCTGCCTGTCGGCGGTCTTTGCCTGAGGCGAAGACCAGAATGTGTTCACCTGGCGCAACGCTGATTTCGGGGAACGTCCAGAGGCTCAGATCCTTGGCCGTGTCGGTCAGATGCCATCCCTTCAGTGGGACCGCGTCATCGCCTGCGTTATACAGCTCGATCCAGTCTGAAAGCTGACGGTCCTCATCCAAGACCGTCCTTTTGTTTGCAGACATCACTTCTGTGATCAGCATCCTTTGTGCTGAGGCACCCTGAAGCGGTGAGCCTATGAGGAAACAGAGACTGACGACTGCCAGGAGGGTGTTCTTGATATGCCATAGGGGACGCACAAGCCGCAACCCAGAGCAAAGCTCCGAGGGTAGGCCACGGTTCACCGTCTGATCCCCCAGCGCAGGCTGGGGTTTGCATTCGTCCGTTGGATTGCGCTTAGTCCGGTTCACGTCGTAGCGTGTCCTTCTTCAGTAGAATCAAGCCGTTGGCGGTGTTTCGTTCACGCCCATAACAGGGGCTGTTGACGACTTGCCCCAGGAACCAAAGCGTGGCCGAGCCTCCCCCGTCGAGATTTATCGCTTCATCGATTCCTTGGCTGCGTAAATATTCTGCAAACTCGGGCAGGCTCATGCCTACGGAGAGTTGGCTTTGGCGGCCGTCTACTTCGACGAAAAACCAGTGGGTATCGTTCCAACCGAAGGCGGAACGAGGATGCCGGTCGTTGCTTCCCTTGTAGGCCGCCACCACCCCATTTCGGATCAGGGTGGGTCCGCCGCCGATCGCGAGTTGGCATCCGCGAGTTTCGGGGAGCGTCGCTGTGCTAAGCTGGATCAAATCGCCGACTTTCAGCGTGGGAAGGCCTGAGGGGAGCCTGGGGTCAAAAGAGAGAACAACTGTCTCCGGGGGGACACGGCTGCTCCCGGTCTCACGGATTTCCCGGACGCGGGCCGAGTAGGTCTCTCCCGGCTTTATGGGGAGCCATTCCTTGCTGCCATCACGCTCTAGAATCAGCTCGCGTCCGTTGCCGGTCTGAGTGCTCGACCCAATCCGGGGGGTGTAGAGCCGTGCCGTGCCACGCAGGCGTTCCTCGTTGATTTCGAAGGGGATTTGACGTCCGTCGGGAAGGGTGGCCTTGAAGAGGCTTTGCACCACGCTGATGTGGGGGATCGATAGGGCGTCGGTCCAGAAACAGGGCTTGTTGGTCACCGCACTGCTGATGAGCTCACCGTCCATGACCTGGAAGCCCAGGGGATCCCCTGCGTAAGCCTCTTGCTCGGTTCGGTAGAAGTCGCCGTTGATTCCTACCTGAGGGCGCTGATTCGTCTTGGTGATCCCGCGAATCTGTTCGCTGAGAGGGGAGAGGTCGAGGACCGTGCCTTTCGCCAGGGTGGTGGCCAGCACCAGATCCGGCCTGTTGCGCTCAGCCTTCACGATATGGATCGACAGCGGTTGTTCGGGTATCTTTTCGTTTCGATAGGCTACTCCTGAGCGCTGGGGGTTCTGCTGCGGGCTGCCTGCCTGCTCCGGATCACCCATGGCGTCCTCACTCGCCAGAACCAGGCTAACGAGGCACAGGACTATGTAAAGAGGTCCCAGGGTAGTCAGCCGATGCTGGCGCTGGGACAGGCGGTTCATTGGGGGGAGAGTAGCTCGCGAGGTAGGGG
>CAMAVD010000181.1 GCA_945861575.1 Akkermansia muciniphila | reverse complement strand
CAAACGGTTGAACAGTTTGTTCAAGACGTGCTTTCGGGGAGCCAATAGCATTCATTCCATGCGGACCGTCCTCTATTCAAATCGGGCACAGGATTCTGGGCCCGCTATCAACTCGCTGCCTGGCTTCCTACGAAGCGGACACTGACACTGGATCTCACGCATCTCAGTTCTGAATCCCTTAAAGTCTCGTGGATGAATCCACGAACAGGTGAGACGCAGAGCATCGAGCAGTCCGTCAAACCTTACTCACAGCGACCAGCCTTTGCGATATTCTCGATGGAGCAAGTTTCGGGCAGGCCTCGAGTTCAGGATTTTCCCACTCAGGGTATCGTATTCGATCGGGCCTTCCACCCACGCCGCCAAGTTGGCGAGCTGGGCCATCTCTGTAAGTGGTCCGCCTATGTCGAAACTGGAGAAGGTCCTTCCGTTGCCCTTGCAAGCTTCAATCCATTCCCATTGGTGACTCTTTACCCGGGGCAGAGACTCCGGCGGTCCTCCCTTGAAGTCCTCAAATCGCTTCTCCGGCAACATCACATAGTTGGCATTCCAGGGGTTCTCGGAGTAGAGCGAGCCTTTTGATCCAATCAGCAAATCTCCCCACACGCCCTGCTTGTGCCCGAGCAGTAACTCCTCAGACGGCCTTTCCTTGGCATACCACGTGGATTTCACGGCAGGCAGGGATCCGCGCGCAGGCAGGTCGAACACGACCTTCGACGAGGTTGGATATCCTTCAGCATCCACCTCGGATGGCCAAGCCTGGACCCGGACAATCACCTTACTGACACCCGGGTTCATCGACTTCTGCCAGAGCTGTTCCAGCCGAAGCGCGCGGAACATGATATTGGCGGTATGACAGGCGAAATCGCCCAGGATGCCGCTTCCAAAGGCTCTCCAGGCGCGCCAGGTCGCGGGAGCATAGGCGGGGCTGTAGGGGCGACTCTCGGCGGGGCCAAGCCAGAGATCCCAGTTCAATCCCGCAGGGACGGGCGCGGTCTCGGTTGGACGCTTCATGGGACCATTCCCACCACCGAACCAGACGTGCGTCTCGCGGACATCCCCAATCACACCACCCCACACCCGTTCGACGGCACGGCGGAGAGCTCTGTCGGCGGAGCCCTGGTTTCCCATCTGTGTCACCACTTTGTGGCGTGCGGCGGTTTCCCTCATGACACGCGCTTCGTAGACAGTTCGGGTCAATGGCTTTTCACAGTAGACATGCTTGCCCAACTTCATGGCTGCGACAGCTGCAACCGCGTGCGTGTGGTCGGGCGTCGCGACTAGGACAGCATCGATCTTCTTTTCCATCTGATCAAACATCTTGCGGAAGTCCTGATACGGCTTGGCATCCGGATGCTTTTGGTAGATGTCGCCCGCCCGCTGCGTGTCCACGTCGCAGAGGGCGACGAGATTATTGCCCATCCGGTGAAACGCATCGAGACTGCTGCGTCCCTGACCGCCCACGCCAATTCCGGCGATGTTGAGCTTACTGTTGGCGTCGTAGGCGAAGGCGGTCCTGCTGTTACGCAGTATCAGGAGGCCAACCCCAGCGGTAGAGGACTGGGAAAGAAAGCGGCGGCGATTAAGGATCTGTTTCATGGCAGAGAGAGCATTGAGTGCTTGCTGTGGTTACGGAAGCAGGCTGTCAAAGAAACCTAGGGAGGACAATAGAAAGCTTCAAACTCCGGCGCGATCCGTCTGGAGAAATTGTTAAAGAACCTTCTGCACGCAAGCGTGCAACTCCGCGATCGGTTCTTTCCAATCGTTGCGAAGTAGCGTAACCCATCCCGGATGAAACGAGCGGGAATGGTAGTCGCCATCGGTCTTGCGCTTGGGTCGTGGCAAGCCCGAGCGGCAGGTGCGATATCGGATGCGCCTAGCTACGACGACCTCGCCCACCCGGCGCATCTCTATTATCAGCGCCCTCTCCACGATAGGTTCACTCGCATCAAAGCCGATCTCGAATCCGGCCGAGTTCCCCTGGATCAAGGGAGTGAGAAATCTTTCCTGATCAGCCTGCTCAAGGTGCTTGGTGTCTCCCCCCACTCGCAGATGCTCGTCTTCTCCACGACCAGCCTCCAACTCAGTCTGATCTCCCCTTCCAATCCTCGAGCGCTCTACTTCAACGATGAGATCTATCTGGGCTATGTCCCCGGGGGGCGGCTGGAAATTGTATCCCTGGACCCAGTTTTGGGCGGGATCTACTACTTGATGGATTTCCCCTCCCCGTCCCGGCCGATGAAGATCGAGCGATCCGAGCGCTGCATGAATTGTCATGCGGCCGAGGAAACCGGCTATGTGCCTGGCTTGGTGATCAAATCGGTGATCCCAGCGCCAGGGGGGGGAAGCCTCACCTCCTATCGTGTGGGAAAAACGGGCCACGACATCCCGCTAAGCCAGCGTTTTGGCGGATGGCACATCACGGGCCAACCGAGCTTTACTCAGCATTGGGGAAATCTGACCGGTCGCTCCATCTCAGGCCGACTCGAGACCTATCCCTTAACGGCAGGTAGCCGCTTCGACTGGGCGCGCTATGCGGCATCCACTAGCGACCTGCTTCCTCAACTCCTGCACGAGCACCAGGCAGGCTTCGCCAACCGGGTGCTTGAAGCCGGCTACCGCGCTCGCCTCGCACTCCATCTCAACCCCAATGGCTTCTCGCCCGCGCAGGAAGTCGAACTGGAGGAGCAGTCGGAGCGGGTCGTTCGCTACCTGCTTTTCGCGGACGAAGCTCCCCTGCCCGATAGCGGCATCCAAGACTCCCCTGACTTCCGAGCCGACTTCCAGAAAGCAGCGCGCCGCGCCACATCCGACGGCCTCTCGCTTCGAGACCTAGATCTCAAAACCCGATTGCTGCGCTATCGCTGCAGCTACATGATCTACAGTCCCATATTCCAGGAGCTCGCCAGCCCGCTCCGACTCAAGATTTACAGGGCCTTGCGGAGAGCCCTGAGCCTGTCGGCACCGCAGGCAGCCTATTCTTACCTCCTCGACGACGAGAAACGTTCGATTCTAAGGATCCTTGAAGCGACCCTACCCGAGTTCAGGGGACTAGCGCAGCGTGCGGCGCTTGAATAGGTTTAAGCTGGAAACCTGAGTTGTTTCGTTTGCGAAACCTCGGAAGATGCTGCGATAGCCATCGTGCCATGCACCACACCACCTCAGGACGTTCTCAGCCTGCAGAGAGCGTCGCATAGGCCCTTGTGGAAAAAGAAAAAGCGCATTCCCCTTAAAGGAATGCGCCTCGTTGCGGAGATCGGAACGGTTGCTGTTAGCTACCCTTCTCGGTCTTCTCGCCGGCATCCTTCCAACCGGAGATTCCGGCGGACATATGCTTCACATTCTTGTAGCCGAGCTTGGCGGCCGCCTTGGCAGCAGCCTGGTAGGCTTTGCACTTGGGTCCGCCACAATACGCGACCACGAGGGCTTTCTTGTCCTTGGGCAGCACCTTGCCCAGGGTGGATCCGTTCTGATCAAAGTCAACCGCGCCGGGAATATGTCCCCGTTTCCAGGATTCAGTTCCATTCACGTCGATCACGGTAACCTTCCCTTCAGCGATCGCGGTCTTGAGCTCGCTGATGCTGATGTCGGGGAATTCGCCTGCCTGAGCAGAGACGGCGAGGAATAGGGCGGCCAGGATACTGAGGAGCTTCTTCATTCTAGAGTTGAGTTGAGGGTTCTGTTCTCTATTGCCTCGACGCGAGGCGAAGCTTCACCTCGAACCCTTTGCGGGGCGAAGCCTCGTCTGGCAGGCGCATCCGACGCCAGCCCAACCCAAGGCTTGCCATGGTTGATCAAGGAACACCATCAAAAAATGGAACACCAAAAAATGGAACAGGCCTGACACATGACCGCGTCAGGCCTGAACCCTTCTGATTACACTAAAGCCTGAAGCTTAGCTCTTGCGACGGCGAGGGAGGAAGGCCATTCCTGCCATAGCCGCACCGAGGAGAGCGAAGGTAGAACCCGCGTCAGGGCAACGGCCCACGAGGGTGTCGTTCCCGCATTCCATGGTGAGATGGAACAACGTCTGGCTGTTGAGCTCACCGGGCTTGAGGAAGCTCAGATCGATCGCATTGCTGATATAATGGGGGTGTTTCTCGGAACCGCCCACTAAGTCCGTACCGTCAGCCTGAATCTTCCAATCGGAGTTTGCCGCGAGGGTCAGATTGCCATCAGCGACCTTGGTCAAACCACTACGGCTGTTCTTCACGTCCAAGACCCAGGGATTCGACCCAGCCTTGAACTTGGTCTCGAGGAACTTCACATCCGAGGAGTCCGCGATACGGAAAACGTCATACGCACCAGAAACCGCGATACCCCTGCGATCATTGAAATGCACCACGTAGTCATAGTGGAAGACGCTATTGTCCGTCGTCCCGAACAGACCATTGTCCGCGCCCGGCTTCCAGTTCGCGTCGCCGTTCACATCAATGAAAATATCCCCAGTGCCGTAAGGGTTGTTCCCGGTTAACATGTTGTAGCCGGTGTAGACCTTGAGGCTGGTCCCGTTGAGGGTGAACGCTTCAAGATCCCAGGATTGGGAACCTGCCGTGCCAGGTTCGGTTTCCTGGTCCTCTTTGCCGACGCCGACACCTTTATACCAGGAGCTGGAGTTGGAGGCCTGAAGATCGTTGATGGTGATATTTTTCGCACTCACAGAACCTGCGGTGATACAGGTCAGAGCGGCCAATACTGATTTAATGTTTAGGTACTTCATGGTACATCTCCCCTATAGCTAACGGCATGCCAGGAGAGACTCTAGCGAGCTTGCGTGCATCAACGACATATAGAAGAAAAAGGAGCTTCGAGGACTGGTCTGGACGAGCTGTCTGTAAGGACGTCAAAACGTCTTACACTCTGGCGAGTTGGACTCAACCAAAGACTGCTCTGAATCAAGGCTTTATCTCCTTCCATCAGGGCAGAAAATGGTCCTATTTCTGGACAGAAAACTGAAGCCTCTTGAGCGGCATTTTCTCAGGGACTGGATCCCCTTCCTTGAGCCGATAGAAGGCGTCAAGCATAAGCCCCTCAAACGACTGCCTGACTCCCGTAACCGGCCACGTGATGGTCACGCGCTGAACGAGTGTCGCCGTCCCCAGTCCAATCTCCTGCCTCAGGGGGCCGCTTCCGAAGCTTCCTCCACTATTAACGGTTTTGTAGATCTTTCGAGGGCCGGACGGCGTGGAAACTTCCACCATGATCGACGCTCCGATAGCGACTCGATTGCTGCTCTTACCCTCAAGCTTAAGCTTGATCCAATGATGTGGGGTTCCTGGATTCAGAAATAGGGAGTTCCGGTAGTTGTCACCGGAAAAGGCTCCCCCCATGACCACGTAGACATCCTGGTCCCCATCGTTGTCGATATCGCCAAACGCCACCGCATGACCCTTTTGCAAGTTACCAAAACCACCCGCTGCGCTCACATCCTGAAAAAAGCGGCCTTCAGCATTCCGAAACATGACATTGGGTATGAGGGTATTCAGATCAGGATCCCCAGTGGCGAGATAGAAATCAAGCCAGCCGTCGTTGTCCAAGTCTCCGAAGTTGCATCCCATGGTGTGCAGCACACGGTCCAGATGGGCCTCCTTACTGACATTCACAAAGGTCCCATCTCGATTATTTCTGTAGAGCCGCGCGCGCTCTCCAAGACTGGGCACGCCAAGATAGTCGGCTGCCACGTCGCCGGGATCGCGAATCTTATATCCCGCAACAAAGAGATCCTCCCAGCCGTCGTTGTCGTAATCAAAGAACCAAGTGGAGAAACTCGAGATAGGCTCCTCCACATGGGCTTGGCTCGTCACCAAGGTGAAGCTCCATTTGTCCGAGAACACCGATGGCAGTGCAGCCGGGCCCTCATTGCGAAACAGCTTGTTCTTCCCATCTCGCAAGCTCAGATACAGATTGGGGCGGCCGTCGTGATCATAGTCTGCAGAGGTGACGCCCTTCACAAAACCGCGAACGTCCAAGCCTGCTTGCGCCGCGCATTCAGTAAACGTCCCGTTTCGATTGTTGCGGAAGAGGGCACAGGGATCGGGATCATGGGAAGAGCTCGACTCGTTGCCGACGAAAACATCCAGCCATCCATCCCCATTGTAGTCGAACCAAACGGAGGTCTGGGTCGGGTGCAGATTGAGGAGTCCGGCAGACGCGGTCACATCGGAGAAGGTCCCATCGCCATTGTTCCGAATGAGGGACAGTGGGACGCGACCCGCTTTGCCTGTCCAACCGCCGCGCAGGACCCAGATATCGAGCCATCCATCGTTATTAAAGTCAGTTTGCTGAATGTTCAATCCCCCAAACAAACCTTTCAGACCTGCTTGCGCGGTCTGCTCTGTAAAGCTCCCGTCGCCGTCATTGTGAAAATACCGCAACTGGCCATCCAATCGCCAGGAGGAGACAACAAGGTCGAGAAACCCGTCGTTGTCCATGTCGTCCAGAATGCAGCCTCCCGCGAGGTCGTCTAGATCCAATCCAAGCCTCCCCGCAATATCCGGGAAACGTGGCAGGGCGTAGTCAGACTCGAACGCCTTGGGCGGGATCAGCCATCGAGGATCGACCTGTGCTGGATACTCACCCAGGGTCATGTGAGCGATGTTGAGAAGCCAGCGCGACTCCAAGTCCTCAGGGGTGCTCAGCAATTGTTCCTGAAGGAGATGGATCGCGCCCCTGGATCCTCGGGGCAGCTTATGGAAGGCCGCTGGCTGGATGGGAAAGAGACAGGATTCAGGGATATGGTTGGTTTGGCAGTTTTCCTGTTCGCCCATCCGCAGTAGGGCCAAAGCCTGATGCATCCTCAGCTTCGACCGACCACGGTCTAGGAGCCTTAGTCCCCGCTGCTGAAGCTTCTGCTCCAATTGCCGAAAACCAAACAGCGCCGCCTCGGACTGACCGGCTCGGAGCCGCTCAAGATTGAGCTCATATTCCAGTCGGAAGCGCGGCTCGCCCTCCGGTTCGGCCGCCCACCGGATCTGGAGCAGTTCAGCCCTGCGATCGCTCAAAAACGTGACCGACATCGGATCTGTCGTTTGAATCAACTTTCCAAGTCGCTGCACCATGCGCAAGGTCTCAGCATCCTGAACCACAGCACCAAGACCCTGCCGCAGCGAATTGGTCGGCGGACAGAAGACATCCTGCTCTTTTCCTTGGTTGGCGGGCATGGTGACTGGGGCACCGGGGACCTCGAGCGTAAGGCAGTGCAAAAACAGGGCAACCGCCCAGGGGGAAGGTATAATCATCCGTTATACACATGCTAAAGGGGATTCTCAGAAATGCAAGGCCACCGCGACAGGCCACCGCGACAGGCCAGCGGCGACAGGCCAGCGGCAGCAGTTCTCATTTTGGCAGAGGTGAGGCCCAGCCGCATGGGTCCAGTCCCCCTATGCCCAATGGGGATGTCTTTCTGGCTAACTCTGCCTTGAAACTTCAGATTCCCCGCAGATTCTGCCATAGACCCGAACTTAGTAACGCGAGTTACCGGCCAAGATCTTGCGACAAAATCATGAGGGATAAAATCATACTCATTTGCCGGAAAGTGGTTTCCTATGATTTTACCCTCCATGATTTTGTCACCGTGTATTTTCAAAATGAGAATTGCACCTCAATACGGTTGCGGGCTGGACAGAGTGTCCTCAGAGGGGCTTGGATGTGGGGATGCAAGTGCAGCCTATTCCTGTGACCATTCTGACCGGCTTCCTCGGAGCCGGTAAGACCACGCTTCTAAACCGTATCCTTACCCATCAACACGGGCGGCGGATTGCGGTGATCGAGAACGAGTTCGGGGAAGTGGGAGTTGACAACGAACTGGTGATCTCGGCGGATGAGGAGATCTTCGAGATGAACAACGGATGTATCTGCTGCACGGTGCGCGGCGATTTGATTCGGATCCTGGGTAATCTCAGTCGGCGTCGGAATCAGTTCGACTATGTGTTGGTTGAAACCACGGGCCTGGCCGATCCTGGACCCGTTGCACAGACCTTCTTCGCCGATGAGGAGATTCGAGAAAACTATCGCTTGGATGGGATCGTCACCGTGGTGGATTCAAAGCATGCCTGGTTGCATCTCGATGATAGCCGTGAGTGCCAGGAGCAGATTGCTTTTGCTGATCGGCTCCTGCTCAACAAGATTGATCTCGTGGGGCCCGGCGATCTCGAGCGTTTGGAAAAGCGGGTGCGCTCGATGAATCCGGCGGCTGAAGTGCATCGCGTTCAGAACTCGGCGGTGGATGTGGACAAGATTATCAATGTCCATGCCTTCGATCTCGACGCCAAGCTGGAGCACGATGCGGGCTTCCTCTCCCCTGCCTCCGACGAACATTCCCATGATCATGAGCACGACCAGCATATCGGCTCCGTCGGCATCACGGAGGAGCGGGCCGTGGATCACGAAAAGATTAACGAGTGGATGAGCCGTCTTCTGAAGGAAAAGGGGCAGGACATTTTTCGTATGAAGGGGATTTTGAATGTTAAGGGAGCGCCGAAGCGCTATGTGTTTCAGGGCGTTCATATGCAGTTTGAAGGCCGCGCCGATCGGGACTGGAAGCCTGAAGAAACGCGTCGCAACACGCTGGTCTTCATCGGGCGCGATCTGGATCGACAGGCTCTCAACGAGGCTTTTAGAGAGTGCCTGGCATGAGTGCGACTCCTCCGCCTCCGCTCCCGCAGCGCGCCGCGCTGTCTTTGGGGGAGCATGTCCGTGAGCTTGCCTGGGCACCGGATTCACGACAGCTGGTCGCCGCCCTGGCATCTGGCGAACTGGTGCTCCTGGATCCGATGTCGGGGACTGTAGCGCGGCGTTGGGCGGCCCATTCATTTGGCGTCCAGCGGGTCTCGTGGTCTTCGGCCGGCCCACTCATCCTTTCTTCCGGCGAGGATGGATTGGCACGCATCTGGGCCTTGGAAGCGGGGGCACCCGTGACCGAGCTTAAGTTCAAGGGATGGGTGGAGCATGCTGCTTGGTCTCCCGACGGTCGGCTTGCCTTGCTCGCAGCGGGGCGCGTGCTTCGTATCATCGACACGGCGGGTGCAACGGTTTTTGAGACCTCAGATCACGCCAGCACTATTGCTTCTGCGCTGTGGCGTCCTGATGGAAAGGGTTTCCTGACGGCCTGTTTTGGGCGTGTGCAGATCTTCCGTCTGGGCGAGACGGCGCCCTACCAGGATCTCAGGTGGAAGACCGCGCATCTGGCGGTCGCGTGGAGCCCGAATGGGCGCCATGTTGCCGCAGGCTCTCAGGAAAGCACGGTGACTTATTGGAAGCTTCCATTTGAGGAGAAGGAACCGCTGCACATGAGCGGTTACCCTCATAAAGTGAGGGCGCTGAGCTTTGATCGCGAGAATCGCTGGCTGGCCACGGGCGGAGGGGAGTTGATCACGGTCTGGAGTCTGACTGGCAAAGGACCAGCCGGGAGCACGCCGCTGCAGCTCAAAGGGCATACGGAACGTGTGTCCACACTGGCTTTCCAGCGTCGAGGCGATCTGTTGGCTTCCGGTGGAATGGCCGGGGATGTCTGGCTCTGGCGTATCGGCCGTGGGGATGGCGGGATCCGCGTGGCCCAGTTTGGGAGTGAAATCACTGCTCTGGCCTGGGCGCCGGATGAGAAGGCGCTTGCCGTCGGCACCGCAGCAGGCGAGTTTGTAAGCCTGCCGATCGCTTAGTCGGCTCTGTGCCCCCTCAACGAAGATGTCTGAAACAAATATCAAGCTAGCACCGGTCGTGCGCCGTGGGATCCCCGAGCTTTTGGCTCCGGCGGGCGATTGGGACTGTGTCCGTGCCGCGGTCGAGAACGGGGCCGATGCGATCTATTTCGGTCTGTCCCGCTTCAATGCGCGGATGCGTGCCCATAACTTCACCGAGGCGGATCTGCCTGAGCTGATGCGTTTCCTGCATCAGCGCGGGGTTCGGGGCTACGTTACCTTCAATACACTGGTCTTCGCCAACGAGTTGGGCGAGGCAGAGAACTATCTTCGCTCGATCATCGCCGCCGGGGTGGATGCGGCCATTGTGCAGGATGTTGGAATCTGCCGCCTGATCCGTCGAATCTCCCCGGACTTTCCCATCCACGCGAGCACTCAGATGACCGTGACTAGCGCTGCCGGGGTGGAGTTTGCCCGCGAGCTGGGATGCCAGCTCGTGGTGCTGGCCCGTGAGTGCTCCCTCTCCGAAATTGAGCGTATCCGATCCGCCGTTCCAGGTGAGGGGACCGGGGCGGCTTCCTCCTTACCTCTGGAGGTCTTTGTGCATGGAGCCCTCTGTGTGGCCTACTCAGGGCAATGCCTGACGAGTGAATCGCTGGGTGGACGTTCGGCGAATCGTGGCGAGTGTGCCCAGGCTTGCCGACTGCCCTACGAGCTCGTTTCCGATGGGGTGCTGGTTCCTTTGGGTGACCGACGCTATCTCCTGAGTCCTCAAGATCTGTCCGGCATTGAAGTGTTGCCCGACCTCGTGAA
>CAMAVD010000180.1 GCA_945861575.1 Akkermansia muciniphila | reverse complement strand
TGGTTTCACTACCAGGCTGCGCGTTGAACTGCGGCTCGTTCCAGCGCAAGTAGCCACCCACAGCCATCAAGGAGCCGGGAGGTATTCTAAATTTTCTTGGAAGCGAGGGATCGTCGGTCAGCCACCATCCACTCACGTCGGCGGGGACCTCACTTGCGTTGTAGAGCTCGATGGCATCTCCCCCAGCGTTGGAGGACGAAGCCAGGACCTCGTTGACGACGACGTTCGGCAGCGAAGACTCGGGATCGTCTTGTCCAGGCGAGCCGCCCGGCTGGCTGCTCGCTCGAAAACCCGACGGCGACGAGCCGTCGAACACAAGGGAGAATCCGAATCCATCCGCGCTCACCGGCCAGGGAGCCCGGTCTCCGTAGCTCAAAGAACCCAGAACAACCCCCTGCGGATGAATCCACTCGAGCGTCTCACCTCCATTGTCCAACTTCCCCTGATAGACCCCGTTGAACACAACAGCGGGATATCTCCGAGCGAACGCCACGGGATCCCTGACCAGGAGCCAGTGCTTTCCAGCGTCCAAAACCGTTCCATTTGTGAATGTGTAGGTGATGCCGCTCAGCTGGATACCGCTGAGGTCTACGGCATCGGCCCCTCGATTCTTGAACTCCACGAACTCATACGCATCCTCGTTCGCTTCGCCGGGTGCCAATGGACGATACATCAACTCGGAAATCATCAGGCTTTCCGGGATGCCTCGGAGAATATCCACGGGACTGGGCACGAATTGGGACGCGGGTGACCAACGGCTCCAGCGTCCCGTGTTGTCCTTGTGGGATACTCGAACGCGGTAGCTATGACCTGGCTTCAAATAGGCTCCTGGGATCCGCAGCTCCTGTCGGAAAACCGTGAGTTCACCCGATTCCCAAACGGCGTTCCATTCGAGCGGAAGATCCTGTGGAGGGACGACTGGCTCGTTGGTTCCTCTGACCTCTGAAACCCGCCAGCGCATGGCAGCAAAAGTATTCGCCCCCTGCGGATCCTCGAACGGCGAGGACTGGAAAACCAGCTGATCCAGAGGATGCCCGGCCCCCCCAATGAAACGGACTGCCGGACGGCTGGGAATGGCGTTATCTACCCCCAGGGTATCCAGATAAGCCGCTTGCCCACCGCTGGACACGTCGCCTCCGGGCCAGGTGCCCCCAACAAATCCAAACCGCTTCATGTCGGCAACGTAACCCGCGAGCCCTGATGTCAGACCAGGCCCCGCCGGCCCTGACAATGAGGTATAGGCGGCCTGGGAAATCGCTTTCGGGTTCGAGGCGGTGGGTGCGTTCGACCAGCGACGCAAATCGGCAGGAACAAAATCCTGGATTTGGCTGGCCAGGGAATCAATGAGCGGCAGGATCTGATCCGGCTGGAACAGAAGGTCCCGAATCTCCCGAACGTTGTTCAAGTACTCCACGATCAATTCAGGCTTGCGAGTGCCGCTGCCTTCGACGGCATAGATTCCATTGTACGGGGCATCGATGCCTGAGTTCCAGGTCGGGCCCCAGGTGGAGTCCGTGTCCCAGGGCAGGGTCCAGAGCCTGCCAAGAAACTTGTTGGTGCTGGTGTAGATGGGCTCGAAATACCAAGCCGCATTCTTGTTGGCAGTGGGCCAGTAGTCGTAGTGTCGAATGCATTCGGCAATCGCGTGGAAGCGATACCAGTTCGAGTAGTTCACGTGAGCCAGCAGCCAACTCGAGGTCTGCGTCGCGTTCAGATTTTGCTGAATGTTAAACGCATCGGCAGAATTCGTGACGGCAAAAGGGGCCTGGTAGCGTTCTTGTCTCTGCTGATCTACCAGGATGTCCTCGCTCCGAGCCGCGTTGATCAGTTTGTAAAGATTGCCCTTGGGCAATCCGTGGGCTTCCAGAAATCGCACGTCGTAGTTCTCCTGCGCCCAGGACAGTCCCCAGAAATCACCGCGATACGCATCCGGCGCCTCCTGGGCTCCCTGGATCACACGAAAATGGAAGTAATGTGTGGAAGGAGCGGGCACGCCGACCAGGTTCCACAGTTTGTAGTTCACCACCTCGTTAAGCGCATAGGTGAGCGTCTCCCGATTACTGGAACCCTTCCCCGTGGTCAGGGACGCCCATTTGGTGGGATACTTTTCTCCCGCTTGATCTCTCGCTTCAAACAAACGCCCGTCGTTGAACTTAAAGCGCATGTTCCGCTTGCCATTTTGATAGCGCCCATTCGCTCCACGGAGACGGTAGCGAATATGATCGTAGACTTCCCCGTTGTAGACCAGTGCCCCTGGCCAGTTGAAGACATAGCGCGCCTCGTTGGCAACACTGCCACTGAACTGATCGATCTGCGGAAGCCCATCGTACCCATTGCAATCGAGCAGGTCCTTGGGCCGCGTGATCAAATGATAGACTGGAAGGTTGGAGAGAGTGGCGCTCGAAGTTACAAAATAATCGGGGATCTCGTCGTAAACAAAGCAGGCAAAGTTCAACGATTCGTCGTCCTCGAAAGGCGCCCGGCGCGACACACCGAAGTTATCGGTCGCGGTGATGCGGTAACGAACCAGCGAGCGATGGGCTTGAGCCGGCAGGACGGCGGTGTAGGTGTCATCACCCGGTTCTTCATCACCCAGGAGTCCCGTGTCCATCATCGGAACCGAGACCCAGTTGGCCTGATAAGCCGGGTTGGCCGCTGGCGTCCTGAAAGGGTTAGCGTTTAGCTGCGCAATGCTCGGAGCGAGAAACGCGGGCACGAATGAACCGGGCACCACGACCTGGTATTCCAACACGACCGACGCCACTCCCTCTGGATCGGTCACCTTCGATGTGATCCTCACGGCATCCATAGACCGGGGGGAACGCGGGCTATGTTCGACCTGCCGCTGATTGGGGGGCGGGTTCAGGGCAAAGCTCCGATTGGTTTGTCCGGGGGACGGAATGGCCGGTGAAAGCGAGGCTTTCCAGGAACTGCCCAAATTGTTGTCCAGGCGAGGATTGACCAACTCCATGGATCCCCCGCCACCATTGGCAGCGATCGGCCAGGGAAACTCGCTTCTGAAATCGACTTTATCAACCACGACACCTCGCCCATCCCGCAGCGTGAGCGATTCACCCTCATTGTTCAACGAGCCCTCCCAAGGTCCTAGGGCCTGCACGGCGTAAACGCGCTGCAAGGTGGGGGGATCCTGAGCAACAACCGCGAAACTCCTCGCAGGAAGAATCGTTGCGGCGGGGAAAACAAAGTCGATGCCGCCCTGCAGCCTCCAGCCAGACAGGTCTATCAAGACCTCCTTGGGATTGTAAAGCTCCACGAACTCCTCCCGAACGGCGTTGTTCGCTCCGTTGTAATGCACCTCGTTCAAAACCACTCGAGACCTGTCTGCTTCCAGATGGAAGACCACCGCCTGCTCAAGGGAGAGTCCGGCAGCATCGGTCGTGCGCAAACGAATCTGCAAGTCTGCGGGGCTGTTACCAGAGAGGGCTGTGGTCAGATAAAGTCGATTTTCACTGAGCATGAAAAGACCGTTATCCTGGGAGCCATTTCCCGGCACCAAAGTGTAGTCATGGGTATCTAATGGATTTGCATCCACCGTTCGAAGCGCGGCGACAAAGGAACCCGCAGCCGTGGGATACACCAGGTTGGTGGTGCTCAAGACGACACGCGACGGAGCGGTCGGCAAGGGGTCGACGCGGATCGCCACCGTTGCCGAAGCCGATTCGTGGTCACCGTCACTGGTGACGAAGGTGAAGCTGTCGGAGCCTGCATAATCCGCGGCGGGCTCATATCTCAGCGTTGGAGGCAGGCCGCTGAGCGTGCCGTGGGTGGGGGCCGTGCGCACTGCGAAGGTGAGAACGCCTCCGTTAGGATCACTGCCAGCCAGGACAAAATCGCGCGAGGTGTTACGGATCGTGACGACGGACTGCGGATGGGCTAGCGGGATCCCAGGGTCCACGAAGACCGTGAGTGTGACGCGGCGGCTCCCAAAGTCATTGGTTCCTGCGAGGACGTAGGTCGTCGTTGCCTTCGGGAAGACCCTCACACTCCCTTCGGCCTCGGCGAGGGTCCCGAAATCGGGTGCCAAACTAAGCCCCGTCTGATTCGTCACCTGCCATGAGAGGGTGACTGACTCCCCCACATAGATAGAGTTGGTACTGGCCGTAAACCGCCGAATGACCGGGAGATTGGGCTGCAGATGCGCGACCTTGAGTTCTTGAATCACATTGGTGGCCTCCGCAGGGTTCAAAGAGGCTCCATAAAACCGAACCTCAGCGAGGTCCCCCACAAATCGACGTCCCAAGGCACCGTCGCTGGTGTGGATCGCTCCAAAGGAGAACCCGGCAGAGTTGCGGGCGAGAAGTGAGGTGCCGCTCGCACGGCGTGCGACAGGCCGGTCATCCAGATACACAGCCTGTGCCCCAGCCCCCCACGAAACCACCGCCACATGGAAATTACTGTCGACGAGCGAGCTTCCGGGAATCGTCGTTGTCGCGTCAGGCTGCCCGCTCCCAAAAGCAAGGCGCCCACGCTCATCCACCACCAAACCCCAATCCGAGGCCACGCCCGATTCCTCCGCGTCGATGATCCCGGATTTTCCATTCCAAGCGCTATTGGAGTTGGTACCGACGGCCGCCGCCTTGAACACCAGGGCGATGGAGAAGGACTTTAGTCCAGCGACAGGGCTACTCGAAACCGTCATCCAATTGCGGTCGAAGCGGAGGACGGAGCTACCGCCCGGGGTGGCATCCTTGCGCAATCTAGGCTGCGCTCCCGCTATCGACAACGCCGTTCGATTCGCCGTGCTGGTCCAACTTCCGACCGCATCCCCTTCATCAAAGAGATTGAGATCCCCCGCCCTCCAGGAATCGATCAACTGGCCCCGGGTGGCCGTTAGGGAGAGGAGAAGTAAGGCCAGACAGACCAAGCCAAACTGAAGAGAACCTCGACGCGTATTACAGAGAACAGAACTCATGGGAATGACGAATACTAAACCATGAAAGCGGCAAACATGGCAAAGAAAATACACCAGACGGGCGTGATTGGAAGAGCCTCCCGCCCGAGACCTCCCTGGGTCGTCCCCTACATCCGCCAGCTCAAGTCCCCTGCAGGCGACGACGTAAGACGTTCCCCCCACTCACGGAGCCAACCCGCCCCCCCCTCCCGAGACGAGCCGATAGAGAGCCAGTGAGTCTTCGGCTGGAAGCTCCACAGGAGATTCAACCGAAAACAGCACATCGGTCCAAGCCGGAGTCGAAACGTCACGAGTCATTTGCAGCCTGAAGGGTCCCTTGCCCCCTCCCTGCCATTCCAGGCGAATACGGCGGTCGACCTGTCGCTTGGCGGTGAGCAGGAGGGCAGGAACGTACTCGACTTGGATAAACTCATTGAACGTGGTGCTCCCTCCGAGTTCAGGAGCAAAGCTGTAGGTTGATCCCAGGAGCATGAACGTGTTCGTGGTGTCGGGCTTGATTGCAAGATTTTGGATACTCCAGCCGTTGCCCGCGACCACCGTGCCCACTCCCCGCTGCGCCGCGCGAGACCATGTCACTCCACCCAGCTTCTCCCCGAAGATCTGCGATGTGCCTGACAGCGTGAGGTTGGTGCTCGCAACGACAGCCACCCCGCCCTCATACGCAGGATGAGTCACTTGCAAGCGTGGATCTCTGCGCTGGATCTGTCCGCGCCTCTGCGAAAGTACCCACTCCACCAATCCCGGGGTCGCCCACGCCTGCGCCCAGATCGCATGCCCGCCATCGGCGTATTCTGTGTAGATGGTATGTCCGCCAGACCGCCGCATGGCATCGACCATGGATCGTGAAAAATCGACGGAAACAACCCCGTCCGTAGCCGCATGAAAGTTCCAGACTGGCAGATGGAGGAGTCGGCCTGCATCCTGCGGACTTCCCCCACCTGCGATCGGAACGGAAGCGGCGAACAGGGAGGGGCGCGCTGTCGGCAGATCCCAGGACGCGAATCCACCCATGGAGAGCCCGGTGACGTAGATACGATTGGTATCAATTGGAAATTCGCCGACGAGCGAATCAATTAAGCCGAATAATTGCGTCTGAACATCGCCTCCCCATACGGTGCCTTCAGGGCACTGCGGGGCTACCAGAATGAGTGGAAAGCGCGATTGGTTGGTGTAGGAGATGAAAACCAGGGGCTGCGGCCACTCGGACAGCTGTCGGGCATTGTCAGTCCCCCGCTCCCCAGCACCGTGAAGGGCCAGCAGCAGTGGATAGGGAGGCGATGTCTTACCGGTCCCCTGCTCCGGGATGAAAAGTCTGTAGGGCAAGGGAAGCGATGGATCCCCCACAAAGGTGCGTTCCTCAAGCGAGAACGGAGAAGGGGTGACTCTCACGCGCGCCACTCGGCTCGTTGCCTGGCCCCAGGCATTGGTGACCACAGCGTAATAGTCCCCTTCATCGTTACTGGAAACCGAGGACACGCTCAGGCCCTGACCGACCTTACCCAAGAGGGGACGGCCTTCGAAAAACCACTGGTAGCGAAGCGGCGAAGTGCCACTGGCGGTAACACCCAGGTTCAGTCCGCTGGTCTCTACCAGGATTGTCGACGCAGGATCTGTCAGAAAACTAGGGGGACGAACCACCACCACCGAGGCCAGTCGGCTCGTGGTCGAGCCTTCGTCGTTCGTGACAAAGAGGGCGAACCTGCGGCCCGTCACCTGGATGTTTGTAAGAGTGAGAGACCGATTGGTCCCTCCGGCAACATTGGTGTAGGAGCTACCGGAATAGGCCCGCCATTGCAGTCTCAAGGGAACGGAGCCTTCAGCCGAGGCCTCCAAGAGAACCGTTGCGCCTATGAGGTTCGTGCGATCTTGCGGCTCTGTGATGATCCGAGGGGGAAGAGCGGAGGCCTGCCCTAACCAAGAACATAGAAACAGGGCGATTAGGATGAATTGAATTCTCATACCACACAAGTCCTTCTACGCGGGACCATAGGCTGGATTGGCTTTCTAGGGAAAGGCTAAATTAGACACCTGTTTTCTCAGCGGAAGAGGGCCTGTTCGTCCGGATGAACTCACGCTCGAGCCTATTGGGGGCGTGACCCCGAACGGCGTTCAAAGATTTGATGACCTTCCACTTCGCGACTGATAGCGCGTCCCATCACGTGCGAACATCTATGAAAACCGTCTCGCTTTCCGTCCTCACCGCACGCTCTTGGCGATCCCCAGTCTCGCAGCGCCGCCTGCACCAGTCTTCAAAGCCCAAACCATCGATGCCAAGGTCGGCATCGGCTACGGGCTAGCCGTCGGGGATATCTATTGCGATGCCGGGCCGATCTCGTTCAATCCGCACGTCATCACACGCAAGCAGCTGCAAGTCTTTGGTTCGTGGTCGAGCGAACCCCGGCATATGCAAGCAGCGAGCCAGAGCTGTGGAATTTGCTGCGATGGAGCGCTCTTCAGCGGCGTGCAATTGCAGCCCGGGGATTCGGCACCGGCCCTACGCAAATTGGGATTGTCGGTTCAAAAACGGGGCAAAGGCTGGCGGCTCTCGCAACCCTGCGCAGCACTGAATGGGTGCCACTGCCGCGTCTATGCCGAGCGCCCAGCCCATTGGCGGAAATCTGGTGCTCCTCACGGCGTTGCGACTGCGACAGTGCCGAACCGAATGTTCTCAACTAGAGCGTGACCCGTACCCGAACGAAGGTTCGGGACGCGGCCGGGATCGACTTGGCGAGTCGCCAGACGTAGAAGGCGGTCCCGTCAGCTTGCGGGGACATCGAAACAAGGATCGCACCCGTGTCCCAGCTCAGCAGGTCGGACGAAACCTCAAGGTGGTATCCCAGATCCAAAGCGTCAATCCTGGCTCGATAGCTCAATGTCAAATAGTTCTCCCGGGCCCCCGCGACCACATACTCGCGGACGCTTGCTGTAGGCTCCTCCGTCAGATTGGCCACCCGGGGATCCCCGACAAAGCCATACTCACGAAGATTGCTCATTCGGTCGCCATCTGGATCCCCTTCCGGATCTGTCACCCCCCCATGCGCAGCACCCCAAGTCGCAAAGGTGATACCGTCCGCAAAACCCGGCGTCCCCAGAGGCGCTCCACTTTCCTGCCAGTTCTCGAAGCGCGCATGATCTGGTCGCGAATTGGGGGAGATCAGCTCCAGGCTCCGACCCGTTCCATCCGCAGCGGCTGGCCAGGGGCTGGCATCACGATAAAAGACCGAACGAATGGGGGTGTTGCTGCCGTATGACAAGGTCAACAACTCTCCCGAGTTCCGCAAGTTGCCCGCGCCGTATTCTCCCAGAATCGGCCGACCAGCTCCATAGCGCTTCTCGAAGGCACCTCGGCTCTTGACCACCAGCCCGAGGGCTCCTGGCTGGAGAGTTGCGCCCGAGGGAAACTGAAAATCCACTCCTGTGGTAAAACCCACGTCGGAGAGATCCACCGAGGTCGAGGCAGTGTTCTTAACCTCCAGATACTCGAAGTCCTCATCCACGAATCCCGAGGCGAGCTCCTGCGCGTTGGCAGGACGCGGGTGATATTGAATCTCTGAAATCACCAGGCTCTGCGTGTAGGCGGAGACGTCAGGGGCGCCGCTCACAAACTGAATCGACTCCGACCAACGACTCCAGCGTCCGTTCGCGTCCTGATGCCGGACGCGCGCTCGATAAGTGTCCCCAGGTCGAGTGGTTCCCAGCGGGATGCGTGTATCGCTCGCAAAGGGAGCGATCGGCTGGGAGGTCCAATGGGGCTCCACTTCATAGACGCGGGGCTGACCGGCAACATAACCAGAGAGACCCGGTGCCGAAATCCGCCCCAGTCGCCATTGAACTGCGGCAAACTTCTTCCCAGAGAATTCAGAGGAGCGAAACTGCAGGTCATTGGCGGGAAATCCCAAGGATCCGATGTAGGAAAGCGTCGGACGATTTGGCACATCGGCGGCGACAGGTTCTTTGGCTTCGCTGCGCACAAACTCAAACCCATAGCCAAGCTGATTGCCATTGCTGACGCTCCAGGCCACCGGACCAGGATAGGTGTCGGTCATGTAGTCCATGAGGTATTTAACAAAATCCTCAAACTCACCGAAGCCGACATAGTCTTTTCGGCGAAGCCAGCGGGTATAGGGACCCGCGGACGCATTGAAGGTATGCGGACTGTAATAAAAGTTCCCCTTGTGGTTTGAGTCGCTGTGTTCCGAGGGGGAGCCCGAGGTGCGCGGATGAAAGTTCCACATCGCGGAATCCACATCGGCCCAAGTCTGCGACTGCCCGGTTGGATTGACGATCTGAGCGTATTCATCCACCAGCTGTCCCACCTGCCCTCCCTTGGGTGAAACGTCGCTGAGCAGCAAATCGATCACCTCGCGCGCCCGATTCCGCTTTTCGATGCGCAAGGCCGTCACATTCACACATCCATCCTGAGTGATGGCCCCGCTGGAGCTCTGATGCGTGCGGGCCACAAACATCATATCCAGATCCCACGGGATGGGCATCCAAAGCCCGTTGGTGTGGTGGTAGAAGTAGTGGTTCCAGCCATTGCGCATGTCCACATTGCCGACGATCCGACTCCCAATGACAAATCCGTAGTAGGCCTGAAGATCCAGATTGGTCCGCCACCATCCCTCAGACTGGGAGGTTGAAGAGGCGTTGGCAAAACTGTCCCAGTCAGCCGTGGTGAGGGGGTGGGTCGGCCCCTGATTCTTCTTGTTCCCGGTTCCGTTGCCGCCTCCCTCGATCTTATAGAGGCTCCCATCGGGAAGGCCGCGCTCGTCCAGAAAGGATCCGTCGGGCGACTCAGTCACAAGATAAAGTCCCCAGAAATCTCCAGAGTACTGCCCTTTTCCCACCCCCGGGAAGGTGGCGTCTGACACATTCGCTGCCGGGTCCGCCGCCTCCACAGCATTGTCGATCACGCGGAAACTGATGTAGTGCGTGCTGGAAGACGGCACTCCTAGAAGTTGATAAACGCGGAAGGAGAGGCACTCTTCGATGCCGGACATGCCTCGGTTTGCGGCGATCCATGGGCTGGAACCGCCATTAAGATTGAAGTCATCCCAGGTCTGTTTATAGGCGCGTCCATAGTTGTCCCGCGCTTGAAATTCATGGGTGTTGTTGACGTGGACACGCCACTTGTTCTTCCCAGAGACATAGGTGGAAAACTCGCCGCGATTGTTGAAGGTGATATGATCGTAGACCTTGCCCTCATAGACCAGCGTTCCCCACATCGGGAGAGTGTCGAAGGCGCCATCGTACTGGCTGTTGATGACGTCCGTCTGATTTGCGATGAGATGATACGTGGGAAGGGAGCTCATCAGCGCGGGTGGAAACGTCTGCAACAGCCCTTGCGGTCCAGGATCCGCTGGCTTGCGAGCCCCGGCCCAGCCGGGCACCCCGTCGTAAACAAAATAGGCAAAGTTCGGCTCAGGATCGTCGGCATAAGGAACCAGAACGGAATCCCCCAGACCATCGGTGGCGCGAATGCGATAGCGCACCACCCGGCGATGAACCTGCAC
>CAMAVD010000179.1 GCA_945861575.1 Akkermansia muciniphila | reverse complement strand
CCGGCGTGGGATGCTCAAGCATCCTCACCTCTTTACGTGAAGGAACTACACCGACCGCTCGCATTGAATGACTCATGAGTATCGACGATGGACCCCGATGATTTACGCTCATTGGGGGAACGCTGGGACGAGAATACCCCGCTTGGGCTCGGTGGAAATGAAATTCTTAGGGAGGCAGCAAACCCTTGGACAACTCAAGCGGCAGGTTCCTCAGCCCGGCAAAGAGGAAGAGCCCCACCAAGGCTAGGAAAATCCATCTTCCCAGCCTCTCCGGCGGCACCCAAGGCTGTCCATTCCAGGCACGATAGGCCCGTCTCCCCGCGAGAAAGGCGAGCCAGGGCAAAGCGATCACTAGCAGCGCATTGCAACGAAAGGCCACAGCCCATTCGCCGTGCAGCAGAAAGTGCAACGCCCGGGTCGCTCCACAGCCGGGGCAACTGAGCCCGGTCAGCGAATGAAAAAGGCAAAGGGGGTAAAATCCCGACTGCCCCGGCGGAAACCAGTAGAGCCATCCTATGCCCGCCAGCAGAGCCGCGATCGACCCCAGCACAAAACGTCGCCCAGCCCGGATATGGCCATGTCGTGGTGGACCGCTGGGTTCCATCATGGCAGGGCTCGGATGCATTCTGTAAGGACGGATCAACCCAGGGCGGCCGAGGCAGCCTGCAACTCCTCAAGCTTCCTCAAACCCTTTCCAGAATCAATCACCTCCCCAGCCAGCACCCAACCCTCTGCGATCGAGGAGGTTCGTCCCGCCAAGAAAAGCCCCGCGCCTGCATTGAGCAGCACGGCGTCACGCTTCGGGCCTCGATCGACCCCTTCGATAACCTGTCGCACCAAACCCGCGTTCACCCGCTTGTCCCCACCCATTAGGTCGTCCAGCCTCGCCTTCTGAATCGGGAAGAGCTCGGGCGACAGAGAGGATACCGAGAGAGCGCGGTCCTGGTAGAATTCGGCAACGGTGCTCTCTCCCAAAGTGGACAACTCGTCGAGATACGCATCTCCCACCTGTCCGCAGACCACCATGGCGCGACGCACCCCTGAGGTGCGCAAGACGGCCGCGAGAGGTTCGCAGAGATGCGGACGGGCCACGCCGAGCAGTTGCACGCTGGGCTGGACAGGATTGAGCAGGGGCCCCAGGAAATTGAACAAGGTCCGCTGCCCCTTCTCGGCACAGAGTTTCCGGGCCGGAGCGATGTGCTTAAAGGCCGGGTGGTACAAGGGGGCGAAGAAAAAGGCAAAACCGTAGCGATCAAGCCAATCGGCGGCCTGCTCCGGCGTCAAATCGATTTTGACTCCGAGCGCCTCCAGGACGTCCGCGCTGCCCGATGCCGAGGTGATGGCCCGATTGCCATGCTTCGCGACCGCCACCCCCGCCGCTGCAACGACCAGGGCCACCGTAGTGGAAATATTGAAGGTATTGAGCCGGTCGCCTCCCGTGCCGCAGACGTCCAAGATATCCTCCTGACGGAGCCGGTCGGAGAGCGCGGGGCGGATCGATCGGTTGCGTAGGGCTGCGGCGAAGGCCCCGATCTCCTCAAGCGTCTCGCCCTTCTCCGCGAGCCGAGTAAGGAAGACGGCCTTGACATGGGCTGGGACACTTTCGTCCGCCAAATGGCCGACCGCATCCTCAACCTGGGAAGGCGTCATCGATTGTCGCTGCACCAACTGCTCTGAGAGCCTCTTCAACATGCAAAAACCCTAACCAGCCCGTCACAGAAAAACAATGAGGCTTTGACAGGGTTAAGGGATGGGCCCTGGCCCTGCGGCAAACGGGTTGCTGCCAACTGCGCGAAGACTCTCCAGAACCTAGGAGTCGGAGGCCTTCCTATGGCTTGGCGACAGGGGCCGGGCTACTAAGACCTCAAGGAGTCCCAGGTTCCTCCGATACAGATAGCGGACGGCACCCTGCCACGCATGGCTCGATCGGGCAGGCGCACATGTCCAGGCTCTTTGAGCTCGCGGGAGGATTCGACACGCAGACGATCGAGAAGGAAGGCGGTGCCGAATCGAGAGGATTCCACGCTGTTTTTTGAAGACAAGTCATGAAGAATTGGACGATTGGGAAACGTATCGGGGTCGGCTTTGCCACCGTGGTTTTGATCACGGGGTGCTTGGGCGCATTCTGCCTTTCACGCATCAGCCACATCCAAAAGCTCTCAGGAAAGGTCGTTAACGACTGCCTCCCTGGTACCGCTCTAAGCGGAGGCTTCGATGGCTGGGCCCGACAGGAGTTCAGCCTACTGCAGATGCTCTTGCTCACCGAGGACCCAGCAGCAGGCCGCAAACTCGAGGAAGAGCTTGGAAAATACATCACTCGCTTCGACACCGATTTCAAGAAGTATCAAGGAACAATAACCACCGCTGAAGACCGCACGCTCTTCGACAAAACAAGAGCCGCCTATGAAAAATGGGCAGCCTTGCGCGAGAGAGCCTTTCAGCTGGTGAAAGGCGGCAAGAGAACCGAGGCCAAACAAACACTCGCTTCCCTTTATGATGTGTCCAGCCAACTTACCGAGCTTACCGGCAGCATGATGGATTGGAACGCCAACAATGGTGCGGCCGTAGGAAAAAGTATCGAAACAACGTTGGCAGGATCTCGCGCCGGTGTCGCCACCGGTCTAAGTCTCGCCTGCGCGAGCGCGCTTCTGATCGCCTGGTCGATTCGCAGGTCTGTAAGCAGGCTTCTTTTCAACATCGCTGGCACCTTGAACATGGGAGCAGACCAGGTGGCTGCCGCGTCCGCCCAGGTGGCCGCAGCCAGCCAGACATTGGCGGACGGTGCCAGCAGCCAAGCTGCCTCTCTGGAGGAAACCAGCGCAGCACTGGAAGAGATTGCCAGCATGATCCGGCGCAATTCAGACGCGTCCGACCAAGCGAAGCAAATCGCTAGCGAAACCAGGACGGCGGCGGATGTCGGTGCGATGGATATGGAGCAGATGAAGCAGTCCATGGCGGACATCAAGGACTCGAGTGACAATGTGGCGAAGATCGTAAAAACGATCGACGAGATTGCTTTCCAAACCAATATCCTGGCGCTGAACGCGGCGGTGGAAGCCGCCCGTGCAGGCGAAGCGGGTGCCGGATTTGCTATCGTCGCTGACGAGGTTCGCAGCCTGGCCCAACGAAGTGCTCTAGCCGCCCGTGAGACTTCCGAAAAAATTTCGGACGCGATCAGCAAAAGCGTGCTTGGGGTGGAAGTCAGCACCAAGGTGGCCGCGAGCTTTGGCCAGATCACCAGCAAGGCCCGCCAACTCGACGAACTAGTCACGCAGATCGCCGTCGCCTCCAAGGAGCAATCGGAAGGGATCAGCCAGATCAATCTTGCCGTGATCCAGATCGACAAGGTGACCCAAAGTAGCGCCGCCACCTCTGAGGAAAGCGCCGCCGCGTCGGAGGAGCTCAACGCCCAAGCCGTGGGCCAGAAGCAATCGGTTGCCGAACTTATCTCCCTGGTAGGTGGCAAACCGGCTGCGTCGGCTCATCGGAACAAGCCTGTGCGATCAGAGGGTAACCGCACTCCGAACCAGAAAAAGGAGGCGGCAGGTTCCCCAGGACAAAGGCATGGCAACAAGAATGCCCGCGTCTGCGACGAGGACCGTTCAGCGCTCCCGATGCCCCCCAACCCCTCAACATCGCACGCCCCACAGGACCACAAGGCTGTCCCAGAATTCAAAGATTTCTAAGGGGTGCGGGAGGTAAAGGTAGCCAAGAAAGCCCTTGCCCCAATCACGTCGCAATGCTGTCTTGGCGGTGTGACGGATATCAAGATCACTGCCGCAGGCCTACGGGCCCTGAAGGGTCGCCAACGCATCGCTGCGCTCACCGCCTATGATTTCCCGATGACGCAGGTCGTCGATCAGGCCGGCGCACAGCTCATTCTGGTAGGGGACTCACTCGGCATGGTCGTTCTAGGCTACCCGGACACCACCCTCGTCACCATGGAGGACATGCTGCATCACGTCCGCGCCGCAGCGCGTGCAAAGCCCAAGGGCTTGCTCGCTGCCGATCTTCCCTACGGAAGTTACGCCACGCCGACCGACGCGGTCGCGAATGCCCATCGCCTGGTCGCCGCCGGCGCGGAGGCCGTCAAAGCCGAGGGCGGACGATCCATCCTGCCGCAAGTCACGGCCATACTTCAGGCCGGCATCCCGGTGATCGGCCATCTTGGAATGCTACCCCAGAGCGTTCGCGAGGAGGGGGGATACCATATCAAGGGCAAGAGCGACCACGAGCATCAGGCGCTCCTCGCGGACTCCCTCGCCCTCGCCGAGGCGGGCGTCTCGGCCATTGTGCTGGAGCTCGTCACACCCATGGTCGCGCGGGAACTCACGCAACGGTGTGCCGCGCCCACCATCGGTATCGGCTCAGGGCCGGACTGCGACGGCCAGATCCTGGTCACGACGGATCAGCTGGGAACCTCACCCGGATTCATTCCTCGGCACGTGAAGGGTCGCGGGGACCTGCGCGCCGAATCCATCAAGATCCTCACCACGTGGTCCGAAAACGTATGGAACCCCAAAACCAGCTAAGCCACCTCGACGAAGCAGGCAATGCCCGCATGGTGGATGTCAGCCTCAAGCCTTCCCTGCTGCGCCAGGCGGTAGCGGAAGGGGAGATCCGGCTACAGAGCTCCACGCTGGACTTGATGGAAGGCAATCAGCTGGCGAAGGGCAACGTCCTGGCCACTGCACGACTGGCTGGAATCATGGCGTCGAAGAAAACCGGCGAGCTTATCCCGCTCTGCCATCCGCTGCCCATCACGCATTCCGAGGTGAATTTCGAAATCCCTCCTAGCCGTGACCGCATCCGCATCACGGCCTCGGCCCGAATCACTGCCCCCACCGGAGTGGAGATGGAAGCGCTTACCGCTGTGACCATCGCGGCCTTGACCATCTACGACATGTGCAAGGCGGTGGACAAGCACATGCGCATCGAAGGGATCCATCTCGTCTCCAAGACCAAATCTCCTCCCACCCCAGCGCCCGTTCGGCAGGACCCGGAGTGATCCTGCTTCCGCGCGGGGTCAATGACATGCGTGGTTGACCTGGAAACGTTCGGTTAGCTCCGCAGGAACGACACAGAGCCGACCCTCTCACTTCGCGCTGCCGAGGCGCTCATAGTAGCGCTTCACTTGCTCAGTGAACTGCTTCGGAACAGGGTCGCGATCAATCGGAGCCATGCTGTCTTTGGATTCCCGACGCGCAAGATCCTCTCCAACCTTCTGCCGCACCTCCGCCAAAGGCTCAATGATCTTCGATCGCACCAGCTCCCATTGCGGCTCCTTCGCGTTCTTCTTGTAATCATTGCGCAATACGCGGGCCTGTTCGCGAGCCTGAGCCACCTTGGCGCGCAGCGTAGGATCGTCGAGTGCCTCCTCCACATCGCGTAGCCGATCCGCCCAGGCCGAATAGTCCTCGCCGGTCAGCGGCCCCTTCGAGCCCTCACCGTCAACAGGAGACAGAAGATCCGCTCGCTTCTGACGGTTGGGATTCCCCCGCTCACCACCTGCCCCGCCCCGCCCCTGTTGACCATCGCGCTGCGCCACGCGCCCCGGATTCGGCCCCTGCGTTTTTTGCGACTGAGACAACTGGTCGCTGGCTTTCGCCGGACGCCCTTGGCCCTGACCCGGAGTCGCCCCGGGCTGCGAATTCTGCGCCTGCTGCTGACCTGGTTGCTGACCTTGCTGTTGTCCAGGCTGCTGACCTTTGCCAGTCTGCGCCTGCTGTCCCTGTGAATTTTGCTGACCGGCCTCCCCAGGCTTTTCCCCAGGTTGGCCCGGCTGTTGTCCAGGCTCTCCCTGCTGTCCCGGAGACCCACCTTTGGCCTGCTGCTTGCCCGGCTCTCCCTGCTGTGCCTGCTGACCAGGTTTTTGCCCTGCTTGGCCTTTTTGGCCGGGCTGGCTGGACTGAGCCTGCTGGCCCTGCTCGTCGGATTGACCCGGTTGAACGCCGTCGGCATTAGGCTCACCCGTAGAGGCCTGCCCTTGAGGCGGCGCATTCGTGGAGCGTTGACCGAAGCGGCCAGCCATGAGGTTGGTACTGGGTGTTTGGCCCTGGCTTGCCGCTCCGCGAGAGTTTTGCGCGGCGAGCTCGTCGGACTGGGTGGCATCGGCAAGTTCCTTCTCCGCTTGGCCGCCGAGAGCCTCCAACTCTTTCTTGGCGAGGCGCAGGGCTTCAGTGTCATCGCCAAGGATACTCTCGGCGGCACGCTCCACGCCACGCTTGAGGTCATCAATGGATTCACGGGCCTTGCGACTTACCTGCCCCGCCTGAGAATCAAACCCTCGACGCAACATCTCTGCACTGGCATCCAACTGCTGCTGGGTCTTGTTTTGATCTGCCTGACGCAAGGCATCATAGAGATTCCGCGACAACCCAGGCTCGGAAGCCTCGGACTGCTCACTCACCTGTTTCATCTGCTGCATCAGATTCGTCAGTGCAGATTTCTGAGACGCGAGCTCCTTGGCGATCTGGTCTTTGGGTGCGGTATCCGTCAGCGAACGTCGCTTTGGCTGGGCTGTCTCCTGGAGCTGCTGACTTATTTCTTCCTGCTTCTGGGAGAGCTGCCTCGCCTCGCTGCGCATCCGCTTGAGGTCCTCTGCGAATTGGTTGGAAGTCTTCTTCTTGAAGTCCTCCTTGGCTTCTTGAAGGTTCTGCTGAGCTCGCGCTCCCTCCGCCATCGCTTGCGCGGTCTGCCCCTTGTCCATCGCTTCCGCCGCACGCTGCATCTCGGCGCGGGTCCTATCCAACTGTTCCTTCGCCTCGGCCACAGACGCGGGGTCGGCGGATCGATCCATCCGCTGTCGCAACTCGTCCAGATCCGAGAGCATCTGCTGCTCCTCCTCCTTAAGCCTCTTCAAGCGCCGACGCAACTCCTCCTTCTCCGTCTCAGTCTTGGCAGCCTGCAGCGCGGACTGGATTTCCTTCAGCTGCTCGTTGACGTCTTTCTGCCTCTGGGCCAGCTCTTTGAGCCTGTTCAACACCTGAAGCTGTTCGCGCTGTTCGGGGTTCTGCTGGGGAGCCGCCTGTTTCTGAGTTTCATAGCGATCCTTCTCGTCCTGCATTTCCAACTGGTCGAGCTGCCGCTGCGTGGCATCGTCGGAAGGGGGTCCGCTGGACTTGCTCTTGCTCTTATTTACTTGAAACTCACGAGCCTGGAATCGAAGCAACCCTTGATACGCCGCCTGCTCGGCATCGAGCGCGGGAGCCAGAGGCTGGGTCGCGGGTCCGTCCGCCGATTGGCTCAATTTGCTCACGGCCTTCGTCATGTCCGCCACGACGGTCTCAAGAACGGTTTTCACTTTCGGGTCCTCGGCCTCTTCTTGAGCGGCTTCAGCCATTGCCAGAGCCTTCTCCTGCCCCTCCTTCACCACATTCGCATCCTTGGCAAACGATCCACCCGGGCTGCCCGCACTTTGCTGCTGAAGCTTGAAGGTGGCGCTGATGACCTGCTTCTGGATCTCGAGCAACTTCTCACTTTGCTGCTGTCCGGGGGGAGGGGGCTCCCCTTCGCCGCCCCCCTCGGCCTTCCTGAAAATCTGCTCAAAAGGCCGAACCTCGGTAAAAAAGAGATCGGAAGTCGTCCGACGCGGCTTGCCATCGGGACCGACATCATCGGCCCAGAAATGCCAGGAGACCAGACTGCCTGCCTCGAGCTTCATCTCTTCCAGGCGGAGCAAATGGGCCAGGGTGCGCTTCTCGTTCGGGGCCGTGTTTGTGACCACGCCAATGCGCTGCTCAGGGGATCCAGGTGTCTGATAGGCCACACCATAGCCCAGAAGGCCGAAGTCATCAGAGTTCTCAGCCTGGAAAGTGACTTCTTCAATCGGCGAGGCCTTCTGATCCCCTCGAGGTGAGGCAATCTTTATCTCCGGACGCCGATTGGGCAGCGCCTCCATCACAAACTGCGCGGATACTTTATTGCTCCGTCCGTCGCGATCCACCAATCGGAGATCCCAGGTCTGGTTCGTGAGCAGCAGGTATCCGGCGAACTCCGCCCTGGCTAGATTGGTAGAAACCACCAGCGGGTATTCCTGCAGATCCCTGGATACAAACACCGCGCTGCGCACAGGCTTGTTAAGCAGCAACTCCCAGGCAACTCGCGAGCCCTCCACGGTGCTGACCCGGCGGGTGTCGGGAATCTCCTTTTCGGGAAGGCGGGTGTAGGAAGGCGGTGTGACTCGAGCATTGGCACGCTCCAGCCGGGGATGCTCATACACGGTCACTTTAAAATCGCGTGTTTGTTTCCCTTGATACGCCACCCGGTAGATCAGGTCGCTGCTCACCTCAGTCAGCGTGGCGGCAAAAACAGGGTCATCCAGGCTCTTGACGAGCGCTGTGCGACGTTCGGCAGGTGAACCCTTAGGATCAGGCAGGAGCGACCGGGAGACCAGCGACACCTCGGCAGGAAGGCCCCCCTCGAAACGGGCTAAGATAACGAGTGGGCTGCCCTTCTCCATCAGCACATCGCCTGGAGTTACCAGCACCTTCGGATCCCCGCTGGACTGAACGAGTGCCGTGGATCCGCCGGACAAGCCGCCGAAACGGATACCTGGAAGCTGAAGAACGAGAAAACCCAGCAGGAGCAGCGCTGCCAACTGAGCAAACTGGGCCCAGGCAAAACGGGAGGCTGGAACGGCCTCCAGCCAAGTCTGTCGCCGACTTTCCTGAATCGCTTGCTCCAAAACACGCTCTTGCAGGAAGTGGAACTGGCCGGTCGCAGGATCCGGCCGCTGCTCGATGGCGGTGAGGAGCAGGGAATGCAGGTCGGGATGCTGCCCCTCGATCTTGCGGGCGATCTCGGAATAGTCCGGCTGCCACGCGGCATTGCGTCGCCAAACATATAAGGCCGCGAGCAGAACAGCCGCCAGCCAGTAGCCCATCAGCCCACCGACGGGTATGCCGACGATCCGCTGGAAACCTAGGGCCAGGAGCACACCGGCCGCTCCCACCCCCCAGCAAATCGCCCACTGGCGCAATAGTTGGTAGCGCCTGAGTCGCCGGGCAACCGGCTCCAACTGCCGCTGAAGAAAGGGCTCGATCATGCAGTGCCTTGCTTTACCAGTGGTTTTCTAGCTTGAAACCGGCCGAATGCAAACATTGCCGACATGGATTCCACGGGAAAGCCACAGCAGCGCACACGGGTCCGCGTCAGGAGAGAGACTTCCGAACTGGAAAAGGTTTCAACCAAACACCTCGGAGGCCGCTCGCTATCAGGTTAAGCAACTGCTCGACAGCAGCGATGCCGGCCTCGATGCCGAGTTGCTGGGAACTGCCGAACCATTCGCACCCCTGATCAACACTCACCTCGCCCCTGCAGTCACATGCAGAGAAACCGCCTACTCGTCGCTCGGACGAAAGAAGCGACGGTTCCAAAGAGATTGGGTTCGGTAGAAACGAATCCCAGTGCGAACCGCTTGAAAAGCCCCGGCCGCACGCGGAAAACCTTCTTGCAACTGCCGGTTCAGCCGGGCAAGCACCCCATCGCTCGCCATCCCATCCGCCGCAGACGCAGGGCTTGTTCGCCCCCACTCCTCCACATAGTCGCTCTGCTGCGGAGCCCGCGCGAAAATGGGGCGGATTGCCACTCGCCTGACATGCAGCAGCAGCTGCGCTGGCATAAAGTTAATCAGCTCGACCCGAGAGTGGATCGCGGCAGGGTCGGCGACGTCATACCAGGATCCGTAGGGCCCGGACCGATGCAGAATCATCCGCACCACCTCAAAGCCATTCTCCGCGCTGAAGACTCGATAGAAAAGCTCAGGGCTGAACTGATAGAAGCCGTGTCCCATGCAATTGTTGGCAGCCGTGTGAATCAGGAGAGAACCTCCCTCCTTCACCAACTCCATACAATTGCGAATCGCAACGGGGAAGTTGAAGACATGCTCAATCGATCCGCCATCGAAAACCACGTCGAATCGACCTTTGTGGGCGTCATCGATCGGCTGGTTCATATCATGCACGATCGAGGCATTCTGGTAAGCTGACGCGTCCAGCGAACAGACCTCAGCGGCACCGAGAGCTTTGAAGATCGGCTCGGCATACCAGGGTGGGGCCTGCTCTCGGCCCAGCGCGGAGACCTCCGCATCCGGAAGACCCTGCTCGCGAAGCATGACCGCCGCACGCTCAGGGAGCACCGCAAGCTCGATGCGCCCAAAGGTGAGAACGCGATCGAATGCGACTCCCTTGCGTTTCGCCTGCAGCAATAGCTTCAGCCCGTGGATGTCGAGACCCATGGGCGGAGTGTGCGGAGTCTGCTCCTAGGCAGGCAACCCTAGAATGCGACCTCTGGCAGGTTCGAAAGCCCCTTCGCTTCGGATCGGAAGCTCAGATCCGAAAGGAGTCCCCGTCTCGAGGTCACTCCCCATGCCCTCCCGGCGCTCGTGGCACCCAGGGCTCTAGGGTGTCCCGGCTAGCCTGAAAGACCTCAGGGGACAGCGGATAGGGC
>CAMAVD010000178.1 GCA_945861575.1 Akkermansia muciniphila | reverse complement strand
GTCAAGGACGTGTTGCTCATCGGGGGCCGGACGCCGGTGCTTTTGTTTAGCCATCGGGCAAGGCTAATTAAATGAGGCGCGGGTGTCCCGCTAAATCGGTTAACTTCTTCTCCTTCAATACCTGTCTCTCTTCAAGAGACGCGTCCTAGGCAGAGTCGAAGCGGAGCAATACGATTCGTTCTTCCCGGTGACGACTTCCATCGCCTCGGAGACGACCAGTGATGCGGGAGGCGGTCAAAACATCCGGTCTCTAGCCGCGGGGGGATGGACAGCTTACCAGGTGCTGGCGACGGCGAGTTACCAATACATTCCCAGGCTTCGGGTGGCCACGGCAACCCCCGGGCAAAGGATGCGCCTCCAGATCGATGGGTTGACCACAGGCATCGACGTCACTCTGCCCAATACCGGGGGACTCCAAAATTGGCAAACGGTCAGCTTGCCCCCCGTTTCCTTGGATCGCGGGTTCCATCGGGTTCAATTGAACTGGTTGACCGGAGGGGTAAACCTGAACTACCTGGAGTTTGGCTTCCCGAGCCTCGACGAATATGGGCAAAACTTTGACGCATTTGCCGATGGGGCCACGTCTTTCAATGACGGTTCCACCCTGACGTCCTCCCATCTGGGACAGGCCACTCGTGTGCAAAGCCATGCGCTGCGGATGGTGGATTTGGGCACGACAAGCACCACGGCGTCTCTGCTCCTACCGCAGCTTTCACCTACGGACTTGCCTACCTGGATGAGCTTTGAAGCGAGCCTTGGCTACAAGCGATCCAGTCTGTTTGCGCCCGAGACGTTCTCATTCAACTACGGAAACCTCTCTGTTCGTCTGGATGCCCAATCCGAGTTTAGAACCGTCATGGTTAGCGTGGCAGGAAAGGTCATTCCGGGAGGAGCCCCCACGTCACGTACTTTGGATGAGAATCGATTCAACCCGGTGGTGATTCGCTGGTCCAAACAAAGCGGCACCGGACGTCTGTCGGTGTCGATCAATGGTGAACTGGTCATTGCGCAGCTTGCCACTCCGGGATTTGATCCCACCTCGACGGATCGGATGTCGATCACGGCGAAGGCGGCCAACGTTCTCGACTCGACCGTGGAAATTGACGACATCCACCTGGCCAAGCTGCCGCCAGAAACGCGGGTATTAACACCGACCATCGGCTCCCCGGACTTCAGCCTGCTACAGCTGGGATTCTTCTCCATCCCATACACAGTGCGCAATGAAGGCAACGCCCCCGCATCCATCTCTGGGGTGAGGCGTTCCGATGGAAAGCCGAGCAATGAGCCAGCCTTTGTTCTTTTGCCGGGTGAATCCCGGACGCTCGGCATGTTTGAAACGTATCGGGGTGACGGGCCTTACCGCGTCACTCTTTACGTCAAATCCGACGCCACGGCCGGAACCGATGCATTCGGGGAGCAGAAACTGGAGTTTGAGGCGTTCATTGCCGGTGCCCCTTCCGGCTCCGTGGTGGCGGTTCGTTTCCCGCTGGATACGGACGGAAACTCAGCGGACGGCGGGTTGATTGCCTCGGACCTGCGCGATGTGACCTTTGGCAGTCCCGGTGCCCGGGCGTACACGGGCAACGCCGCCACTTTTAACGGGACAAGCAGTCGCATTCAACACCCGTGGAATGCGCTGTTTAATCCGGGCACGGTGAATGGCGCGCGAAGTTTCACGGTCACGGCGTGGGCCAGGACAGAAGGGTCGGGCACGTATCAGAGTGTGGTCACAAGTCGACAGGACCTCAATCCGAACAGCACAGGCTACATGCTTTACGATGGTCCAGGAGGGACCGGGTCATGGGAGTTCTGGTCCGGCAATGGGGCCGGTGCGGAGAATTGGCAACCCATGACAGGATCTCTGGCCGTTCGTGGCACATGGCAGCATCTGGCCTTGGTGTATAACGCTGTCCTGCAGCGGAAGACTCTCTTTGTGGATGGAGAACCCGTTCAAACTCAAGATGCCCTGGTGGTGCCCAACCTAGTTCAACCCTTCACCATCGGAGCCGGCGCAGATCTGGGAGATCAGTTTTTCTTCAAAGGATCCATTGATGACGTGGCGCTCTTTGAGGGTGCACTCACCCGATCTGAAGTCATCCATGTGATGGCGGGAGACTACGCCCCGTTCGAGCCGCCGCCTGCGAAAAGGTATGTCGGTGTGGTGGGGAGTCTCAACCTAGGGAACTTGGAAATGGCCGACGGCAAAATCATCGGTCATTTCACCGTGATCAATCCAGGTACCGCGCCGGTCACCCTTCGGAAGTTCATTCTGCCCGAAGGAGTCAGCCTGGACTGGAATGGGGGCACCCTGGCCCCTCAGCAATCCCGCACCATAATTGTTGCCAAGGAGGTTTCGGCTCCCGGCCCTGTCTTCTGGCAAGTAGCGGTAAATTCGGACGCCAACGTGGCTGTGGATGCTTTGGGCAATACCTATTTCCATTTCACCGCCGTCGCCACCCGGACGCAGGCCACATTCATCGTGACGACGACCAGCGACTCCGCGCAGGGTTCACTGCGCCAAGCCCTGGCAGATGCCGCTGCCCATCCTGGCCCGGATCGGGTCACCTTTATCCCGGGCTTTGATGGACTCATCGACTTGGAGAGCCCATTGGTGATCGAGGATGCCGATGGCGTCACCGTGGACGCGATCTCTGTCGCGACGGGCGTGAGAATCGGTGGAAAGGGTTCGCATCGGATCTTTCATATCAAAGCCGGAACAACAGCCGCATTCGATCGCCTCATCCTGAGCGATGGGTTCGTTGTTGGAGGGTTCCCCGAGGGGTATGGAGGAGCGCTGTATGTGGAGGGTACTCTGACAATGACGGGATGCAGTTTGTCGGGAAATTCAGCGTTTGTAGGCGGGGCTGTCTATGTGGGAGGGGGGGCAAGTCTTACACTCTTTCGCACGACGGTTTCCCGCAACGCCGCTGCGTACGGTGGAGGGATCCAGAACGAAGGGGCGTTGACTGTCGAGGCTTCGACCTTTGGCTTGAACACGGCCTCGGTGCAAGGCGGGGCGATCAGCGCGCCTTTCGGCGCTCCCGTCAGGCTGACGCATACGACGATTGCCAGCAACAAGGCTTCCAGCGAAGGCGGTGGGGTGATCGGGGACCAGATCGTGATCCAGAACAGCATTGTGGCTGGGAACACAGCACCGACCGACGCCAACCTTTCGGGGAGCGTCGTGGCGCAGGGCGCGAATATCACCGCAGGGGATCCCCGGCTCGGGCCGCTGGCCCAAAATGGTGGGCCCACGGAAACGATGGCTGTGCTTGCCGACAGCCCGGCTCGTGACGCGGCGCGGGAGAGTCAGGCTGCCAGTGACCAGCGCGGGTTGCCCATCGTGGATGCTGCCGACATCGGCTCCTTCGAACTCCAGCCGGAGAGCGTCGCACCGCCGCGATTATTGATTCAACACACTGGAGGCATCGTGGTGATTTCCTGGGAGAATGCGCCGGGTTACATCCTGGAACGAACCGGGCATTTCACACCGGAGATCGAGTGGGTCCGGGTGGACTTTGCGACAGCGGGTAATTTCTCGTCGGCTTCGTTTAGTGCAGGAGCTGCCAGCAGGGCTTTCTTCCGGTTGCGGACACCGTGATCTGAGAAACCCATGGGGCATGAAGCTATGGATGCCCGACATGGTGGGGGCCGATTGCGTGATCGCTGAGGCGGACGAAACGTATATCCGCACGGTGGGGCGGGTCTCCGACCTGCCGGTTCAAGGAGTCTCTGACTCCGTGCGGGGTCAGAGACGCCCGCATCCGGCAGACCTGGAGGTCTACCCCACGACTGGGACCAAAATGAACGGCTGAACTGGCCTCATCTCCCCTTGCGCCCCCCCACCCGCAGGTATAGCGTCTCTTCCATGTCTCCCACCACGAATGCTTGCATGGAGTGCGACAGCTCCGTCTCCAACCCCGTCGCGCGCCGCACCTTCCTAAAAACCGCAGCCACTGGCCTCGCCCTAGCCGCCGGAAGCAGGATCTGGATGCCCGGAGACGCCGCCGCTCATCCTTCGCCGAAGGATACCTCGGAGACGCTAGCAGCCCAGCTCTACAAGTCGCTTACCGAGGAGCAGCGAAGCCTGCTCTGCTTCGCTTTTGATCATCCGCTACGGGAGAAGGTCGACAACAACTGGCTGATCACCAAAAAACCGATCGCCGAGACCCTGAAGGCGGATCAGCAGGACCTCGTGCAGCAAATCTTTCGTCACCTCCATGCCCCCGAGTTCGCCGATCGCGCCATGGCGCAGATGGTTCACGACTCCGAAGGGAAGGGCTTCAACGGGGGCACTTCGGTCGCCTTGTTCGGGCATCCGCAAACGGGGAAATTTGAATTCGTTCTCACGGGACGTCACTGCACCCGACGTTGTGATGGGGATGCGGTTGCGGGAGCGGCGTTCGGAGGCCCAATCTTCTATGGTCACCAGGCGGGCAATAAGGACGCCGAGGCTGCAGATCATCCCGGGAACATCTTCTGGCATCAGGCCAAGAAAGTGAATGAGATCTTCCAGGCACTCGACGGAGGCCAACGCGCGATCGCCCTTATCGACGGCGAGGGGCGAGGAGAAAGAGCCACGCAGACGGTGAAGCTCACGGGACAAAAGGCGGGCCTGGCCGGAATTCGGGTCGGGGATCTGGCGAAAGACCAGCAGGGCTTGGTTCAGGGGGTGATGAGGGAATTGCTCTCCCCGTTCCGCAAGCCGGATGCGGAGGAGGCCATGAAGTTGGTGCAGGCCCAGGGGTTGGAAAATCTCAGCCTGGCGTTCTTCAAGCAACAGGATGTGGGAAATGATGGAGTGTGGGACGTCTGGCAGATCGAAGGGCCCAACATGCTTTGGTACTTCCGAGGCGAGCCTCATGTCCATTGCTGGGTTCATATCCGCGACCGCTCCGCTTGATCGCTGAGGATCGTTTGCTTCTTCACGGATGTCCGCAGCTTGGCCTGATGAGTGACCTCAGCGCTGGACGCGAAGTCACACTGCTGGAGCACTTCAAGGCCCAAATGCCGCTGACCCTGTCTGATGCACTGTGTTATGAAGTGTGCGCTGGAAGGATGTCCCGTCCGCGCTGCGCAGATCGCATTTGATCTCCATGCACCAGGTCGGCTGAATTTTTGGAACCGTCAGAAACACCGTTCGCTTGTCAGCGCCCAGTGTCGCTCCCGTGACCTTCAGGCTGTGTTCGTCAACATGCTTGGATCCGTAGTTCGCACTACGCTTCAGCGACCAGACTTTAACCGTGTAGTTTTGAAGATTCTGGGCTGAGATAGGATCGATCGCTTCGCTGAACTGAATCTCCATTCCATTCGTCCGCGCATGCAAACCGATGGGTAGATTCGAAGGCTTGCCGGTGGCACGGACACGATAGAAACCGCCATCTAACTGACGGTTCCCGGCCCACGCGTAAAGGCCGCAGGTGTAAAGATGCCCGTTGCCGGGATGAAAACGCCCTCGCATGGTGCCCGTCGGGAAGTCGGGTATCGGCAACTGGACCACCCCACCCTGCATCTGTTCCCCAACTTTTTCATGCGGCACGACAAAGATACGGCCCGTCCCGTAGGATAGATTGATCAGGGAGCCTTTCAGCGGACCCCACGCGTCACTGGTCACCCAAAGCAATTCGCCCGGTGACCGATCCATCTCGTTCGTGATCCAGACCAAGGGTTGATCCATGTCGCTGTCCGCGCTGCTACTCCGCTCGTGATAGCCAAACATGTTCCCGTAGAAGCCTCCGGGATGGATCCAATTGATCCTATTCTTCGGCGTCCAGTGACCTTCCTGGTCGGTGACGAAGAAAGTGCCGTCATCGTTGACGCAAACACCATTGGCAGCTCGAAAACCATTCGCTACGATCTCGGTGCGCGCTCCATCCCGACTCACCTTCAGCAACGTACCATGATGCGGCACGACTGCGGGCAATGCGTGGCAGGCGGACTTCGCATAATAGAAATTGCCATCCCGATCGGTCTGCAAGCCCATGGCGAATTCGTGAAAGTGTTCTGTAACCTGATGGTCGTTGTTGAAGTTTTCCACGAAATCAATTTCCCCATCCCCATTCAAGTCGCGAAGGCGGGCGATCTGATCTCGACAGGTTACGTAGATGGTTTCGTCGATAATCTTCACGCCCAGCGGCTGAAAGAGCCCGGAGGCAATGCGCTTCCAGGTGAGTTGCGACAGGTCGCCCTCCACCCCACTGACGATCCAGACGTCCCCATTCCAGGTGCAGATCGCGGCGCGCTGACCTTCCTTGAAGAAATCAAAACCGCCAAAGCGCATCCAAGTGTGCCACGGATTCGAGCCGTCGGGTGGCGGAGAGAGTTCGTCGACGGCGAACGGACCGTCTTCGCGTCCGAGCTTGCCTCGCGTGGCCAGCGATGTGCTCCAGCGCGGCGGACCGCCCTGGATAAACGCCCTGAGATCGACTGCAGGCGAGGACACCAGCGCAAAGGCGAAGAGCGTGGCAGCGTCCATGCCCGGTGCCGAATGGGCGATGAGCAATTTCACATTGAGCGGCGTGGAGGACGCCGGCACACGCAACAGGTGGAACCCCTCCTCAGCATCAAGGCCAGCGGCACTCTTACCCACCACTGAAACCAGGGTCTCTTCGGGCGCAACACGCATGACCAGGTCATGCGTGGATTTGGCAATGTTCAACGTGCGTGAGAAGGCAAAGGCCTCACCACTACGTTCATAGCCGGGCAGTTCGAGCACGCGTGCGTCGCCGACCGTGTAGGCGATGACCACTTTGTTGCTGTGAAAGTAGGTGCCTTGAAAATGCGTCCACTCCCGCGGCAGTGGGCCGTAGGGCTTTTTATCGCGCCCCAGAAAGCGGGGGTCGGCAAAGCTCGCGGTCTGCGGATGCGCCCAGCCGGGTCCGACGGGATTCACGAACGCTTGCTTTCCCACAATGCGGGTATGAGTCCCGTGAGAACCATCGAACGCAATCCCACGCCAATCCACAAACTGATCGCCCGTCCACGCCGCCGCGACGCGCAGGGTGTCGTGATCATAGAGCATCCACACCCGGCCCTTGGAGACTCCGCCTGGACCTTCGTCCAGGCGAACTGCGATGCCTTTGTAGGCAATGTTATTGGTCTCCACCTGAAGGGTCCAGTACAGGGCTGGGCCGAAATCCATGCGCAGGTACTTCGCGCCTTTCTCGTAGTCGACCATCTCGGCAGTCTTCACCCCACGGCCGGAGCCTTTCGGCAGGGAGGTGAGGTATTCAGACGTCACCTTGAAATAGGCCGCGGGGTTGTGCGGCTTCACGAACGCCTCACGGATGTAATGGACGGCATCGTAGCGCTGCTCTGGGGTAAGAAACGTCCAAGCCGGCATTTGGCCGAACCCCTGAGTGAGGGTTTTGTAGATGCTGAGAGGGTCGTTGCCATTCTTGAATGGCTCCTTCCAAAAGGGCCGCGAAGTGGGCAACGAACCCGCCTGGGTAAGGTTCCCGTGGCAGGTGATGCAGATGCCGTTGTAGAGCTTCTCTCCGCGTGCAAGGCTGTCGGCATTCCAAGCACGGAGGATGCCCGCGTGGTCGATGTCGTTGCCCGCCGACGCATCAGCCGGGTCCGCAGCGCTCAAGGTGAGCACCACCAAAACAAGGGCGATCGCCCCGATCAGACGACGAAGTGCCAGCAGGAAAACTGAGTTTTCAGCTTTTTTCATTTAACAATAACCTCACCGGATGGGCTCTTTCACAGCGAGCCATCGGACCGCGTTGTCGATGATCTGAAGGCAGGTCGGCTGCTTGAACACGGGGTAGAGTTCGTGTCCCGGACGGAAGTAAAACACCTTGCCCTCACCCAGCTGCCAGACACTGCCGCTGCGGAACCATTCGCCTGGCGCCCAGCGTTCCTCGAAAACCACCTGATCGGGCGGCGGAACATGGAAGGGCTCGTTGTACATCTCCGTCTGAGGAATGCTGAACTCCCCGGGAATCCCGTGGGCAATCGGATGTTTTGGCAGGAGCGTCCTCACAGTGCTGGGCATCGCGTCAGGCCGATAGGCCGGAAAACAGCAGTTCGGGGTCGCCAGAGTGACCTGGACCTTTCCGTCCGGCTGTTTGCGATACCAAGCAAACGGGGTGATGAAATCGTCATACTTTGGAGCGGTGAAGAAGTTGGCATACCGGTTCGTTTCCACAAGCACGGCGTTGCGGCGTTCCTCGGCACTGAGCGGCTTGAGGGCGTCTTCGCGCGCGCGTTCCTTCATCGCTTCAACGAATGGAGTGGACCAATGCGCTGAATGGAGCGCAATCAGCGCCAGCTTGCCTGACTTGATCCGTCGCACGATGTCCTGTCCGATGGCAGGCGTGATCTCCGTTTGGCGCACATGCCCCCACCAAACAAGGACGTCGCACGCATCAAGAACTTCCGGGCCCAGCCCTTTGTTGGGATCGTTTAGCCGTTTGGAGATTACCTCCAAGCCTGGCTGCTGCTTGAGGTAGACGACGATCTCGTTGCCCAGAAAGTTGGAGTAAGCCATGCGTTGCTGCGGCTGCTGCTCGTCCCAAATCACAACGCGAATCGGACTGGCCGCGGACGTTTGCAAGGCGCAAGCCAGGATTAGACAGCTGGCCACGACAAGCGGCGTGTGAAGGCTCAGGTGTTTCGCTATCAGTTTAGTCATGTTGTTGGCCATTGTTGCGTCGGTTGAAACGGGTGACAAGCCGGTAAAATCGGCAATCGTTTCTCTTGCCTCATCCTCGTCGCACAGCGTGATCACAAATAATAGGGCGGCACCCATGCGCTTTACAGGGGTGCCGCCCAGAGCTAGCTGCGAGGCCGGTCAGGGAGTTGGTTACTCCTCGCCTTCGTCGTCATCACTGTGCCGAGGAATCGTGATCTCGATGGTTCGATCGACGCCGCTGGCGGGATGCTGGATGTTAACCCAGGCGCGACGCTTGTTCTTGGGGTCAAAGTAAAGGCCGGTAAACTCGGATCCGAGCGTACCGTTGCTGGCCCACCGTGCCAGACCTTCGCCTGCGTCCAGGAGATCTCCGTCCCTGTTCAGGTCATTGGCGAACCAGACGTCGTTGTCCACGCCGCCGTTGCGATCCTCGACGATATAGATGTTGCCGTCATGGTCGATCGCCAAGTTGTCCGGCGAGCTCAGCCCGCTACCGACTGGAAGGCCTGTCGCAAGATCGAGGCTGCTGCGATTCGCGAAGACGGAGATGTTCTGGGCCTTCAGGTCAAGACGGTATACCTCGTGAGTGGTCGTTGTCGCGATGTAGAGGTATTCACGGTCGCCGATCCGCTGGATCTGCAGGTCCTCCGGGCGTTGGTAGTCGGTGCCCTTGAACGGAGCCAGATCCGTAGTATTTCGTCCGTCAACTGACGTCACGCCGTTGATGTCGGTGATAGTCAGTGCTCCGGGCAGGCCAGCGCCGTTTCGATCCGTGAATGGAACCCATGTGTAAGCCCCGGTGGCGTTTGGCGTGTTGCCGTTGCCCACCCGCAGGACAAACGTCTGACCCGCAGCGAAGTAGTCGGCCTTGCCGCCCTTCACCCATCCCATCTTGGCAGCCGAGGTGTATTTGTAGATGCAACCACCGTTCAGTTCGTCAATGAAGTACATGCTGCCGTCGTCGTCGAACTGAATGCCCTCATGCGAAACCCGCGGGATCACGTTTGCGTGAACGAACTGGGCTCCGTCGTTGCTCGTGGGACTCAGCGGATCCAGGATCGCTGGCGCGCCAATCGGATTGCTAAACTCGAACACCCGACCGTACGGAGAGGTGGACCCGCCGATCGCAGTTGTCCATGATTCCTCGGCCGTGAGCAGCGTGCCCCAGGGCGTCCAGAAGCAGGCGTCGAAGGCCACGTGGCCAAGGAAGGCGGGGCTGACCCAGATGCTATCGGTTTGCCCAGTGAGGAGATCATGGCGTTGCACGCCAGCCTGCCCCGTCTCCCAGACGGTGAACAGGTAGCGCCCCTTGGCCGTCCCCCCCTCCTCGCCGCTCTCCGTCTCGTTAACCGTGTTCATGTCCCAGTTACCCGTATTGGGCTTACCGGCATTGAGTTCGGTCAAACGGTCTGCAATCGAACGCTGCTGGAAGGCCGGATTGCCGAAGGTAATTGGAGAAGCCTCGTCGGCCGTCGGGCCCGCGGAAGAGGGCAGTGCCCAGAAGTCGGAGAATCGGGTGCCGTCCGCGAACGCAGCGGAGGCAGAAAGGAGCAGACCACACGAGAAGGCCAGTCTGGTAGGAACTTGGAGATGTCTCTTAGTGATTATTTTTCCATGATGTTGATTGGATTCATATTTGATGGTGTCGTTTCGCTGATGCAGTCAATTGCTGCGATGCCATCATTGGTGTTTAACCGAATTTCGGGTCTTCGTGTACTTGAGTGGGTGATTTTGGACGTTTTTAAGCATTCGATCGCCAGCTAAACGAGCAGGGGCGCGTGCTTTGAGCCACAGCTCGCGCGCCCCTGCGGTCGAACTACATGAGACATCCGTCGAACCTTCAGTGAGCGTT